>NZ_JADYWQ010000001.1:0-384735 GCF_015864725.1 Pseudoalteromonas sp. NSLLW24
TAAAGTAGATATTACTTAGAAAGACTTAAAAAATATTATCAGATATTTTCCAAATTCAGTTAGTGCGTAGCGATACGGATTAACGCCCAAATTTGCTTGGTGACAATAGCGTTTTGGACCCACCTGATTCCATGCCGAACTCAGTAGTGAAACGAAACAGCGCCGATGATAGTGTAGCATTTGCTATGTGAAAGTAGGACATTACCAGGCTTCAAATTGTAGAAAGCCCGAATCTAACGATTCGGGCTTTTTTACGTCTGCAGAAAAGTGAAATGTGCGTAATTAATACACACTCACATCAACACCTAGCACGCAGGGCGGGCGAGCATAGCGACTCCCGACGCTAGAATCACAACAAAAACCCTCAATACCCCATTCTGCCAATACAGTAGCATTTTCTACGTGACTCTCCACCGCTGTGGGTATCGTGACATTACACAAGCTTCACATTGTAGAAAGCCCAAATTTAACGATTCGGGCTTTTTTACGTCTACAGAAAAGTGAAATGCGCGCAATTAATACACACCCACATCAACACCTAGCACGTAGGTCGGGCGAGCGTAGCGACTCCCGACGCTAGAATCACAACAAAAACCCTCAATACCCCAGTCGGCTAATACAATAGCATTTTCACTGTGACTTTCTACCGCTGTGGGCACTACGACATCCTACTGCGTAGCCCACCGACATCAAATTGTAGAGAGCCCGTATCTAACGATTTTTTACGCCTGAAGAAAGATTAAATGCGAGCCAATAACGAATAATCTTAACCATAACATCATCAAGTACTTACATTAAATACCTTCATGATCTAACTAAACCCGAGAGGTTCGCGTTTTGAAAAGTGTAGTAAAGTTAAATGTAGGTGAATAGCGTACAACTCACTCAACTATCTTATTCATATTTAATCTTTTTTACTTTCTATAAAAGCTAATTACTTTCATTTCCTTAGATAACAAATTTAATTTTGCTTTGTTACTGTCTTTGATTTAGGATCAAATCAGTTTAAAACCAAGAACTAACAGCCTGTGTATAGATTATTAATTAGCGCCATATCCATTTTATTTTGTTTTTCTGCGTCGGCAGTTGAAGTAACTGATCTATATCAAGATATTTTAAAAGTGGATGACAAAACACGAGACACTCGATTAGCTGCGAGTCGTAAAGCTTTGCTCAATGTTTTAGTGAAAGTAAGCGGTGATGAAACTGCGGATCAAAATAAATTAGCACAGCAACGCACTAAAGATATTTCTGATTATATGCTTAAGTTTGAATATGACGAGAGAGCAAATGGACAGTTGAAACTTGTTGTTAAATTTGAAGCTCGAAAGATCAATGCGTTAATCAAAGAGTTAAACTTACCTTTATGGGGAGTACAACGCCCGTTAGTCGCAATATGGTTAGGTATTGAAGACAATTGGCGCAGAGAATTAGTAACACAAGAAAGTTACCCGCAATTAGAGCAGTTAATTTATGACAAAGCAGGACGCCGTGGTCTGCCTGTCGTTGTGCCATTACTTGATTTACAAGATAGACGTTTAGTAGGTATTCCTGAGGTATGGGGTAACTTTTCAGAACCAGTAGAAGAGGCCTCTAGACGCTACAGTGCTGAGCGAAGTATTACAGCAAGAATGTATAAAGAAGCGGATAGCGAAAATTGGATTTTAGATTGGCGTTTTACTAATGATGATCAATTTGATTCAAATAGATTAACGGGCGATAAGCAGCAAATAGTGAGTCAAATGATTGATACCTTAGCTCGAGGCCTTGCAAGCGAGTACGCTATTGATCCAAATGCTTATTATGAACAAGCCGCGGCCACGCTAACATTAAAAGGCACGCAAAGTTTTGTTGATGTTGAATTAGCAAAACAAAGATTATTGAACTTAAGCGTTGTTACGCAAGTTAAAATTGTTCGTAAAACACCAGAATTTGTAGAATTTAAACTAAACCACACTGGTAACCTAAGTGATCTTAAAAAAGGGCTAGGGTTAGACTCCTCATTTAAAGATTATGAGGATCCACGCGCTTTTTATCATGTTGTTGATAAAAATAGCTTAGAGTATCAATGGATAACGCCATAATGCTAACTTCTGAGCCGATGCAAATGGCATTACCGGTTACCTTGCCGGATGACGAAACATTTGCATCGTACTTTGGTGGGGAAGATTCGTTAGAGGTTAACCATTTAAAAGATAGCTTTTCGAAGTTAGCTAAAAAGTTTCAGTATACTTATTTATGTGGGTTAGGTGATTCGGGTAAGTCTCACCTTTTGTATGCAACCTGCATTAAAGCACAAGAGCGTGGCCTATCTAATATGCTGCTGTCTATGCGCGAAGTAATTGACTTTGGACCTATGGTATTAGACGGTTTAGAAGCACTTGATGTTCTATGTATTGATGACGTGCATTTAGTTGCAGGCAATGATGCATGGGAAAAAGCACTATTTAACTTTTTTAACCGGTTTAACGAACCCGGAAAAATGTTAGTAGTAACTGCCGATTTACTTCCTAGCATGCTTAATATCTCGCTGCCTGACTTAGAGTCTCGCTTAACGTGGGGAACAACCTTTCAAATTCGTTCTATGAGTGATGATGATAAAGCACAAGCACTTGTTAAGCGCGCTCATATGCGCGGCCTTGAATTAAGTGATGAGTGTGCACGCTTTTTACTAACCCGTTTAAGCCGTGATATGCGTGCTTTATTAGATGTACTCGACAAATTAGATCATGCATCTATGGCAGCACAGCGAAAATTAACTATTCCTTTTATAAAATCAACGTTAAAGCTGTAGTAGGTCTAGAATCTAGACCCTTCTTTCAGTTATCATAAGCTATTATCAGAGCGTGTTTACCTTTCCTGATTGGAATTTGTTTAACTTAAGAGTGCTTTAATCGCGTCGTGAGGGCTTTAGCGTAGTATTTATATGCGAAACCCGAACAACAAAGAACGTAGCCTCCGAGATAAACACTTCAAACTGCATGTGTTTGGTCTTTATTTAGCGTTATTGCATCACTTATGTAGGAAACTACAGTCCAATGCTTAACCTTATTTAATAACCAACCACACTGTTGTAAAGCAATCTTGAAAGGCCAACACGCTCTTAAGCAATCACCTTCTGTGAAAGGTCAGGTATCGAATGAACTTAGAAAACATATTAGCGCAAGCACTTGAGGCGGTAGCCAGTGCCAGTGAAATAGCGCAGTTAGAAGATATCAGGGTTAATTATCTTGGTAAAAAAGGCGAAATCACTAGCTTACTTAAAACGTTAGGTAAAATAGCACCTGAAGAACGTAAAGAAGCAGGCCAAGTTATAAACCAAGCTAAACAAGATGTACAAGCTGCTATCAACGAAAAGCGTGAGTTGCTAGCAAGTAAAGCACTTGAAGAAAAACTAGCTGCTGAAACTATAGATGTAACTCTACCAGGGCGTGTTATGCCTACTGGCGGTTTACACCCAGTTACGCGCACTATTGAGCGCATAGAAAGCTTTTTTGGTGAGTTAGGTTTTGAAGTTAAATCTGGTCCAGAAATCGAAGACGATTTTCATAACTTTGATGCGCTAAATATTCCAGAGCACCATCCAGCACGTGCTGATCATGATACCTTTTATTTCAACCCTAAATTAGTACTACGTACACAAACAAGTGGCGTGCAAATTCGTACTATGGAAACTGAGCAGCCACCACTGCGCATTATTTCACCTGGACGCGTATACCGTAACGATTACGACCAAACACATACACCTATGTTCCATCAGGTTGAAGGTTTAATGGTTGATACCGATGTTAGCTTTACTGAGCTAAAAGGTATTTTGCATGATTTTTTACGTAACTTTTTTGAAGAAGATATGGAAATTCGTTTCCGTCCTTCATTCTTCCCGTTTACAGAACCTTCGGCTGAAGTAGATGTTATGGGTAAAGACGGTAAGTGGTTAGAAGTACTAGGCTGCGGCATGGTACATCCAAATGTACTTAAGTCTGTGGGCATTGACCCAGAAAAATACACCGGCTTTGCTTTTGGTATGGGTGTAGAGCGTTTAACTATGTTGCGCTATGGCGTAAACGATTTGCGTGCATTTTTCGAAAATGACTTAAAATTCCTGAACCAGTTCCGTTAAGAGTGAAACAATAAAATGAAATTTAGTGAAAAGTGGTTAAGAGAGTGGGTTAATCCTGCTATTGATACGCAAGCTCTTTCGGAACAGCTTTCAATGGCTGGTCTAGAAGTTGATGGCGTTGAGCCTGCTGCTGCCAAATTTGATGGCGTAGTTGTAGGTGAAGTTGTTGAATGTGGGCAACACCCTGATGCAGATAAACTGCGTGTTACCAAAATTAACGTAGGTGGCGATGAGCTACTTGATATCGTGTGTGGTGCACCAAATTGTCGTTTAGGTATTAAAGTTGCTGTTGCAACTGTGGGCGCTGTACTGCCTGGTGACTTTAAAATTAAAAAAGCCAAACTACGCGGCCAACCTTCAAACGGAATGCTATGTGCTTTTGTTGAGCTAGGTATTAGCGAAGAAGGCGACGGCATTATGGAATTGCCAAGCGATGCACCAGTAGGCACTGATTTACGTGATTACCTAGGTCTTGATGATAATATTATAGATGTTGATTTAACACCAAACCGTGGTGACTGCTTAGGTATAAAAGGTCTAGCACGCGAAGTAGGTGTTTTAAATAGCATTGACGTAAATGTATTAGATATCCCTGCGGTTACTCCAACAATTGATGACAAAGTATCAATTGATCTAGTTAATGAAGATGCATGTCCTCGTTACCTTGGTCGTGTGATAAAGGGCATTAACCTTGATGCAGAAACACCGCTTTGGATGGTTGAAAAGCTACGTCGCAGTGGCGTACGTTCAATCGACCCAGTAGTTGATGTTACTAACTATGTATTACTTGAACTTGGTCACCCAATGCACGCGTTTGATTTAAATGCGATTGAAGGTGGTATTAAAGTACGTAGTGCAAACGCAGGTGAAGAACTTGTTTTATTAGACGGTAACACCGCTAAATTAAACGACACAACACTTGTGATAGCCGATCATAACAAAGCACTTGCAATTGCAGGTATTTTTGGTGGTGAGCAATCAGGTGTTACAGATAAAACATCTGATATATTACTTGAAAGCGCATTTTTTAATCCTGTAGCAATTGCAGGGCAAGCACGTAGCTACGGTTTACACACTGATGCTTCACACCGTTATGAACGCGGTGTTGATTTTGCTCTACAACATGATGCAATGGAACGTGCAACAGCACTTCTTCTTGAGATTGTAGGTGGTCAAGCAGGTCCTGTAGTTGAAGCTGTTGCGGCTGACAAATTACCAAAAGTGACTGAAGTACGTCTTCGCCGTGCACGTTTAGACCGTGTTATTGGTCATCATATTGAAGATGCTAAAGTAACCGATATTCTTACGCGTTTAGGTCTTGATGTTAAAGTAGAAAATGAAAGCTGGAGTGCCGACGTACCAAGCTACCGTTTTGATATTCGCATCGAAGAAGATTTAATTGAAGAAGTAGCACGTGTTTACGGTTACAACAGCATCCCAAATGTTGCACCAACTGCAAAACTTAAAATGACGACACATAACGAAGCAACTATTGCACTTAGCAAGTTCCGTAATACGTTAGTGACTCGTGGTTACCAAGAAGCAATTACATACAGCTTTGTAGACCCTAAAGCACAAGCTATTTTACACCCAGAGTGTAAAGCAATGGTATTACCGCACCCTATTTCAATTGAAATGTCTGCAATGCGTGTAAGTTTAATGCCGGGTTTATTAGCGTCTGTAGCGTATAACCAAAATCGCCAACAGCCTCGCATTCGTTTATTCGAACATGGTCTTAAATTTATAAGCGACGAAAGTGCAGAAAATGGTGTTTACCAAGTACCGGTTATTGGCGGCGTTATTACGGGTCTTGTAAATGGTGAACATTGGGTTGAAGAAAAACGTAACGTTGATTTTTACGATTTAAAAGGTGATGTTGAAGCCTTACTTGCAATTACCAATGACATTACTCGCTTTGAAATTAAAGCCGAGCAGTCAGATGGACTTCACCCTGGTCAATCAGCAGTAATATATGTTGATGGCAAAAAGGTTGGTTTTTTTGGTGCTTTACATCCTCAAGCTCAAAAGTCGTTAGATATCAACAACGCAACTTTTGTTTTTGAAATTGAAATGTCAGCAATAGAAAAAAGAAATTTACCGCAAGCAGAAGGGGTGTCTAAGTTCCCTTCAAATCGCCGCGACATCGCGATTTTAGTGGCAGACAGCGTTAAATCTGGCGACATTTTAAGCGTGATCGAAAAAGTTGGCGGAAATCAATTGGTTGACCTAAACTTATTCGATGTGTATAAGGGCAAAGGTATTGAGCCAAATTATAAGAGTTTGGCGATTGCTCTAACACTGCAAGCGGTTGATAGAACACTCGAAGAGAAAGATATCAATCTAGTAGTTGATAACGTGGTGGCCGAATTGGCCGAACAGTTTAATGCATCGTTGAGGGACTAGATATGGCGCTTACTAAAGCCGACATAGCTGAACACCTATTTGAAAAGCTCGGGATCAATAAAAAAGATGCCAAAGATTTAGTTGAAGCGTTTTTTGAAGAAATCCGCTCAGCGCTAGAAAAAGGCGAGCAGGTTAAGCTCTCTGGATTTGGTAACTTTGATCTTCGAGACAAAAAAGAAAGACCAGGCCGCAACCCGAAAACAGGCGAAGATATTCCTATTTCGGCACGTCGTGTGGTGACTTTTCGACCAGGTCAAAAGCTTAAAACCCGCGTAGAAGTGGGCACAAGCAAAGCAAAATAAAAAAAGGCAGCGTAAGCTGCCTTTTTATTTGCCTGAATAACCTAGTTATTAAATTATACCAACCTGCATAAATCTTTGATCAATTTAACGAATTAAATTGCACTATAACGTCGTTAAAAATGTTTTATTTAGAACAACTAGATACAAAAATTTTTGCCTAGTTCTAGCGTAATTTCCTTAACGTTAAATAGACCCCATATATAAGCAGATTGGTATTAGGTTATTTTTGCGATTATAAATTAAAACTCTCGAGGAGATACAAAATCACCTGCCATTATTTGCTGAAATGTTTGCTCTGCAAGTACATCTAGGCTGTCTAAGCTTTTACCATTCGTTATTAATTGCTGCTCAATTTCAAACACGTCAATATTTTCAATCCCCGACATTTGCGCTACTTTAGAAAATATATATGCATGCTTAAATTTATCATGTTTATAAAAAAGACTAATAAGTGATGTATACACTTCAGGATTCGGTACGTTGTCTTTTTTATTGAGCTCTAAAGTTTTATAAAGCAAATCGATGGTTTTTTCATCGTCGAACTTAATATAGTACGATGCTAAAAAAAATTGCATTTCGGCACTTTGCGTTACACTTTTGTCATTTTCTATCGCCAATAATTTAGTCAGTGCGTTTTGGTTATTATTTCGTGACCATTGGTAGTAGAGCAAACCTGGATGGTTCGTATTTTGGGTATCTTGGTATAACCGAGTCATTTCTTTAATGCTCGTTAATTGACCGTCAATACGTGACGTTTTTTTAGCTTTTAACTTAATATGTTCAATTTTGGCAGCCACAGTTATACATTGGTTATAAGATTCAAAGTCTTTGAGTAATTGGTATTTATTTTCATCAGTAGGGTCTTTGTATTCTATGTAACGTTTGATAATTACATCAGAACGCCCATCCTTGCAGTGGCTGTCTTTGTTTAAGTCGCTACAAAAGCCAGGTGTTTCTTTGCACACTTGTGCGAGTGTTAACGCCTCTTCACACCCTGTCAACGTTAGCAAACCCAATAGTACACTTGCTTTTTTAAGCATCCCTTAACCCCAAATGAATATCTACCTTGTTATTCTAACGCAATCATTTAACGCCTAACAGTAGAGAATAACTTCAGATTAAATTAGAATAGCCCTGCCTGAAGTGCATTACTCTCAAAATATAGTGCATTTTTAAAGGCTATCCGTTCAAAATGATAAACTTAGGTAAATAAAATGACCTCATCTCACGAGTTAGAATACACAAATAGTTGGCAAGAGCGCCAAGATTACGCAGAAAGCATGCAACCAATCATTGGTAAACTTTACCGTAATCGTGGTATCGAAATCGCTGTATATGGCCGTCCTCTCGTAAATGCCAGTACTATCGATATTATCAAATCTCACAAAACCGTTGCTCAGTTTGAAGGCACTAAATTACGTTTGCGTGAAAGCTTCCCATTTTTAGAAGCTATCAGCAAAATGGAATTAAACTCTGCACGTATTGATATTGGTAAGCTTGCATATAGTTATTTGTTCACTGAAGCTGCAAAAGGCCGCTCAGTAGAAGAATTTGTAAAAGATGAACTTGCAGAAATAGCTGACTTACCAGCGAAAGAACCACGCGATGTTGTATTGTATGGTTTTGGTCGTATTGGTCGTTTACTAGCGCGTTTATTAATTGAAAAATCAGGTCCATATTCAGATTTACGTTTGCGCGCTATTGTTGTGCGTGGCGGTAAAGAGGGTGATCTTGAAAAGCGTGCAAGCTTACTGCGTCGTGATTCAATTCACGGTCCATTCAATGGCTCAATCACTATTGATAAAGAACGTAACGCAATTAAAGCCAACGGTAGCTACATTCAGGTTATTTACGCTAACTCTCCTAGCGAAATTGATTACACTCAATACGGTATCGACAATGCATTAATTGTTGATAACACCGGTATTTGGAAAGACGAAGCGGGCCTTGGCCAGCATCTAGAGTGTAAGGGCGCTGCAAAAGTATTATTAACAGCTCCTGCAAAAGGTAATATCAAAAACATCGTATATGGTGTTAATAACAAAGATATTTTACCTGAAGATAAAATTGTTTGTGCAGCAAGCTGTACAACCAATGCAATTACACCAACGCTTAAAGCACTAAACGATAAGTTTGGTATTAATAATGGCCATGTTGAAACTGTACACTCGTACACGAACGATCAAAACCTTATTGATAACTACCACAAAGCAGAGCGCCGTGGCCGTGCCGCAGCACTTAACATGGTAATTACTGAGACAGGGGCTGCAAAAGCGGTTTCAAAAGCATTACCAGAGCTTGAAGGCAAATTAACAGGTAACGCAATCCGCGTACCTACACCTAATGTGTCGCTAGCTATTTTGAACCTTAACTTAGCAACAAGCACATCAGTTGAAGAGCTAAACGCATTTTTACGCGATACTGCACTTCATTCAGACTTACGTGACCAAATTGATTACACAGCATCAACGGAAATTGTTTCTACCGATTTAGTAGGTAGCCGTTACGCAGGTGTTGTTGATTCACAAGCAACGATTGTTGAAGATAACCGTATTGTTTTATATGTATGGTACGACAATGAGTTTGGTTACAGCTGCCAAGTAGTTCGTTGTATGCGGGATATGGCCGAAGTGTCATTCCCAAGCTTACCTCGCTAATTTATTTGCAGTGACTTAAAAGCCAGCATGTTGCTGGCTTTTTTGGTCGTGTATTATTTTTAAAGCGTATGCCTTGTGATAGGCTTTAATTAAGAAAATGCACATTCGTTTTACTATTTACAAAATAATGTCAGTTCTGTGAATTAATAAACAGATAAACTTATTCAACCTAAAGGTTTTTTCATGAAAATCAGCAGCAATTTCGACAGTGGTAATATCAAAGTTATTGAAGCCACCGATCCTTTAAATATTCAATTAGAAATTAATAAAGATCACCAGTCTGAATTTTATCAGTGGTTTCACTTTCGTCTTGAAACAACGCCTTACCAATTGCATAAGTTAAATATTAATGAGCTTGATAAATCAGCTTACCCAGATGGTTGGGAAGGGTATCAAGCCGTTGCATCATATGACCGCCAAACATGGTTTCGTGTACCATCAAGCTATAAAAATGGCACATTAAGCTTTGAAATTGAACCAGAGTGCGGCAGCGTGTATTTTGCTTACTTTGCGCCATACAGTTACGACCGCCATTTAGATTTATTGTCTTGGGCACAAAGCCAAGGTGCTTGCCAATTAATAACACTTGGTGAAACACTCGATGGCCGCGATATGAGTGTGCTTAAAATTGGTGAGCCAAGTGAAGATAAGAAAAATATCTGGATCACAGCACGTCAACATCCAGGTGAAACAATGGCCCAATGGTATGTTGAAGGTCTACTGCACAAACTTCTTGATGACGAAGACCCACATGCAGCTGCGCTTCTATCAAAAGCAGTATTTTACGTTGTGCCAAATATGAATCCAGATGGCAGCGCACGCGGACATCTCCGTACTAATGCTAAAGGCGTTAACTTAAACCGTGAATGGCAGACACCAAGCATGGAAAATAGCCCTGAGGTTTACCTAGTACTAAATAAAATGCGCGAAGCTGGCTTAGATATGCACTTAGATATACACGGCGATGAAGCTATTCCGTATAACTTTGTGGCAGGCAGCGAAGGTATTCCAAGTTACGATGCTCGTCTTAAAGGCCTTGAAGATAGCTTTAAAGCTGCGCTTTTAACTATTACTCCAGAGTTTCAAGATGAGCATGGCTATCCAAAAGATGAGCCCGGCCAAGCTAACCTTACGGTAGGTTCATCAGCTACTGCTGAAGAATTCAAAGCATTAACGTACACAATTGAAATGCCATTTAAAGACAACAACGATTTACCTGATCCAGACTATGGCTGGTCAGACCGTCGTTCGTATCAATTTGGTCAAGATACGTTAGCGGCAATTGTTAATGTTGTTGATAATTTAAGATAAAACGTTTATTTGAAGGGTATCAATAGTTTTGATGCCCTTTTTGCTTTTAGTAAAACCCCTTTTACAAAAAATAATAATCATATAGCAACTTCATTCCAAAACGTTTTTAACGTTTCTTCGCCGCGTATCATCACCGTATCGGTACAAATCAATCTACTTTCCTTTAAATACTGCTGATGCAGTGCCTTGCAATAGCTACGTAATTAGATATTTTGAAAATTAAGTGTTAACAAAGTTGGGGTACTTAAGTTAAGATTAATTAAATAATGAGTCGGGACGGGAGAGGTAAAACCTTATTTCGTGAAACTTATGTTGCGTAGTAGCTAAAGCAGAGTCTCGTAATTAAAAATAATAAATATAACTATAGAGGATATCCATGGAAGCTTTTGTAAGCGCTGTTAATGATGTTGTTTGGAGTAATGCACTCATCTATTTATGCCTAGGCGCAGGCTTGTTTTATTCAGTATTAACTCGATTTGCTCAAGTTAGACATTTTAAAGAAATGTGTAAGTTATTATTTAGTCCAAACACGTCTGATAAAGGTATCTCATCTTTTCAAGCCCTTGCAGTATCGTTGTCTGGACGAGTCGGTGTTGGTAATATCGCAGGTGTTGCAGCAGCTATCGGTTTTGGTGGACCAGGTGCTATTTTTTGGATGTGGGTTGTTGCTTTTCTAGGTGCAAGTACCGCATATGCAGAATCTACTTTAGGCCAAATTTATAAAACAGAAGAAAACGGGCAATATCGTGGCGGCCCAGCGTATTATTTTGACCGTTGTTTAGGGCAAAAATGGCTAGCTGTTTTATTTGCTGTTTCGGCAATTATTGCATGTGGTGTTTTTCTGCCAGGCGTACAAGCAAATGCGGTAGGTAATGCGTTTACTCAAGTGTTTGGCGATGGCAATATGGTTTCTACTAGCTTTGGTGACGTAGGCAGCTTTAAATTGGTCGCTTTGGCAATTATCCTTATTGTTTTGGCGTTTATTATTTTCGGCGGAATAAAGCGTATTGCGAACTTTACGCAAATAGTAGTGCCATTTATGGCGCTTGGTTACATAGTATTGGCACTAATCGTAGTATTTTTAAATTTAGATAAAGTGGGTGATATATTTTATTTAATTATTAGTGATGCGTTTACTGCGCAGGCCGGTTTTGGTGCTGCTATTGGTTGGGGCGTTAAACGCGGTATATATTCTAACGAAGCAGGCCAAGGTACTGGGCCTCATGCAGCAGCCGCTGCAGAAGTTGATCACCCTGCTCAACAGGGGTTAGTACAAGCTTTCTCTGTTTACGTTGATACCATCTTTGTGTGTACTGCAACAGCATTAATGATTTTAATAACGCAGCAATACAACATTGTGGGTGAGTTACCAGCAGGGCAATTTATTGTTCAAAATGTTGATGCAGCCACTGAAGTGGGTTCAGCAGCCTTTACGCAAATGGCTCTATTTAGTGTATTTGGTAGTTTTGGGCAGGCATTTGTTGGCATCGCATTGTTCTTCTTTGCTTTTACCACAATACTTGCTTATTACTTTATTGCAGAGACTAATATTGCTTATTTAAATCGTTATTTTAAAGGCAGTATTCCGCTTGTTATCGTGAAGTTTGTGATTATGTTTATGGTTGCATACGGCATGGTAAACAATTCAGGTTATATCTGGACTATTGGTGATATTGGCGTTGGCTTAATGGCCTGGATCAACATACTAGGTATTTTAGCTATTTTCTTCGTAGCTAAGCCTGCTTTGTTATGTTTGAGCGATTATGAAGAACAGAAGAAAAAAGGCGGAAAGATCATATTTGATCCAGTTAAATTAGGCATTAAAAACGCCACGTTCTGGGAAAAACGCTTAGAGAAGCAGTCAAAAGACGCAGAGTGATTAAACTTAGTGGGCAACTTAGAAAATTATCGCCCCAAAATTAGTTATTGGTTTGAATTCAAAAAAGACAACGAGAAATAAAACAAGTACAATAAAGGCGCCGAAAGGCGCTTTTTTTATGCGTAGTATGGAGAGAAGTATGGCGATTATTCGTTGCCCAAAATGTGCAAAATCAATTTCAGATAAACATAAGCAATGTCCGCATTGCGAAAGCAACATTGCAGAGCTAAACGACGAGCAAGTTTTGCAACTTCAGCGCGAACAGCGAATTAAAAAAAAGCAGATGTTTATAAATCACTCCTTTTTGGCGCTTATCTTATTTTTAGGTGGTTTTTTCTGTTTGTACTTTTTACAACCGCAAGAAAAAACGCTTCAGTGGTATGCTTATACTGCGGCTATTGGCGTAGGGTGTATTTGGTATCTTATAAACCGAATTGTTTTAGTGACTCTAAAAAAGAAAAAATGACATGAATATCGACAATCTTGTACAAAATATTACTCCCGAATTATTCGAACGCTTACAATACGGTGCATCAACTGGCAAATGGCCAGACGGTACCGTTTTATCAGACGAGCAAAAGCAACAAACAGTGCAGTTGGTTATGTTGTATCAAGCAAAAGTGGCTCAATCAAACGAGCAATTTACGATTGGTGCTAATGGTGAAATGATCCAAAAGACAAAAGCTCAACTACAAAAAGAATTTAAATCAGACAACGAAATAGCTAGGTTTAGTGAACATGATCTTTAAGCACCTTTTTACACCGAAATGGAAACACCCTAAGCAACAAGTACGTCTTGATGCTATCGAAAAATT
This sequence comes from Pseudoalteromonas sp. NSLLW24, assembly GCF_015864725.1. Lineage (NCBI taxonomy): Bacteria > Pseudomonadati > Pseudomonadota > Gammaproteobacteria > Alteromonadales > Pseudoalteromonadaceae > Pseudoalteromonas > Pseudoalteromonas sp. NSLLW24. The sequence goes on from NZ_JADYWQ010000001.1 coordinate 13,488, forward strand.
AGACATTGAACGTGATGCAACCATATTAAACACGTTAGCACTTGAAGACAGCTCAGCTGAAATACGCCGCAAAGCACTACAAAAAGTAAACGAGTTACCACTTTGGTGGAAAGCGTATAAACAAGATCAAGCATTAAAAGATATAGCAGAGCTTCAAATATCTAATGCTGTTTTAAATAGCGAAAGTGCACTAACACCGCAAATTAAAAACGAATACATAGAGCGTTTTGCACCCGTTAAAACACTCGAAAAGTTAGCGTTTGCAGAAAAAGAACTGCAAGTACGCGTTAAATTATTAAAACGTTTAGCAAATCCAAAACTAGTAGAAAAAGCATTTAAAGAAGGTAGCGAAGAGCTACAAACTCAATTAGTTGAACTTGTTATTACCCATCAATTAATTAAGCCATTAGTAAAGCATGCAAAGGATGGTGCAAAAGCAGCACTTGAAACGCATATTGAAAATGAGCGTTTAGCAATAGAAATGCCACTGCAGGTTGAAAGTGCAACACGTGTTATTTTAGCTAAGTTAAATGCTTTACGTGAAAAAACAGATTTTGGTGTTGTAAATCCACAAGCCGGCGAATTAATGGCCCAGTGGCAAGCACTTGAGCTCAAATGGCTAAGTGATGAGCGTGTTAAGCTTCTTGACGAAAAATATATTTCGATTACCACTAAGTTAGATGCACACATTGAACAGCTAAAAGCGATACACGACAAAGAGCAGCAAAAATTAGCGCTACAACAGCGCCAATTGCTAGCGCTTGCAACTGTTGAAGCGTTAAGTGAAGAAATAGAAAACGCCTTACAGCTAGGCCTTGAAACACCAGAGCAAATTCAACAAGATTGGCTTGATGCAAAAGTAGCGCAAGCTAAGCAAGCTATTAGCGAAACAGAACTTGCTAATAATACGCAATCTAAACTGGCTGTAAGCAAGTTAGAAAAGCTATTTACTCAAGTTGCTAAATTACCTGAGCTAACAACGGCTATTAAAGAGTACAAACTCGCTTTTGCAGCATTATGCGAAATTAAGCCAGCAGAAGATTTAGCGCAATACGATGCAACTCTAACTGAATTTAATAATGGTTTTAAAGCAGCGCGTAGTCATTTAAATATTTTAGATGGTGCACTGCAAAGTACCTTTAAAACACAGTTAAATACGCATAAAAAGCAATTTTTAGCACCAATGAGTGAGCTAGTTAAGCCACTTGAAAAAAACCAAAGCCAAGCAAAACGCAAAGCTCGTGATGTTAAACGCCTAATTGAAGAAGGTCGTTTTAATGTTGCCTTTGGCGTATTTAAAGGGTTTGAAGAGTTATTTAATACACTCACTGAGCAATATCAACAGCCGCTTGTAAATATAAAAGCGGAACTTGAAGCGCAACTTGCAGATGCTAAAGATTGGCAAAAATACGCTGCAGCACCAAAGCGTGAAGCTTTATTAGAAGAAGTAAGTGCATTAGTAAGTGAAGAGTGTACTGACCCACAACAACGCGCAGAGCAAGTAAAAGTGCTACGTAAACGTTGGAATGAGTTAGGTCGTTTAGATACAGATGAAGAAAAGCAACAAGGCGTGCAGTTTGATGAAAAAATCGAGCTGTTATTTGCACCTTGTCGTAGTTACTTTGCAGAGCAAGAAGTACAACGCGAGGCCTCAAAAGCACAACGCGAAAGTATTATTAGCGACATGCACGCGCTTCATTTACAGCCTACGGCTGAGGATGACTTTGATTGGAAGCAATATGAAAGCCAATACAATCGTTTAAACAAAGCGTGGCGCAGTGTAGGTAAAGTTGATCCTAAAACATACCGTACACTAAACGATCGTTATAAAAGCGAGCAACAACAAGTACTGGCTTTATTAAACGCATTTCATAAAAGTAATGCCGTACTTAAAAATGAATTAGTAGAAAAAGCGCAGCAATTATCACAAAGCGATGATTTAGCCGCTGCGTGCCAAGAGTTGAAGCAAATGCAGCAGCAATGGCAAACAATTGGTTTTGCAGGTTTAAAAGCTGAAAATGCGTTATGGCAAAAATTTCGTCAATTTAACGATGAAACATTTACTAAACGTAGTAGTGAATTTGAGCAGCAAAAACTTGATCAAAATGAGTCAGATAAACAAGCAGTTGCAGAACTTGCTGAGCTTGAAGCAGCACTTAGCGATGTAAATCAAAGAGCACAGTTGCACGACCTAGAAACAAAAGTGAAAGGGTACACGCAATTTAGATCGTTAGCGCCAAAAGTTACTAAGCTACTAGCAGCTATTGACGATAAACTTGCATTGCTTACAAGCAAATCAGAGCAAGCTAATCTAGATGCGTTAATTACAGCACTTGAAAACAATGAAGCGTTACCAAGTCAGTATCAAGCACCGCTTAAAACAACATTAAGTAAAGAGCAACTTATTACTCGCATGGAAATACTAGCGAACGTAAGTTCAACCGATAAGTCACTTAGAATGGCAGAACAAGTAGCCATGCTAGATGACAAACATCGTGGCGATCATGCTGATTTAAACTATTATTTAAAACAGTTATTAGCGCTCAGTGACGGTTCAGTTGAACCTGACACACTAACGCGACTTAAAGCGACACTTGCAGCTTAATGCACTAGGGCGTGTTGACCTTTCGTGGTTGAATTTGCAGCAGACTGTTTGGTATTTAGGCAAGGCAGAGTCTATGTAGTGTGGTTATTCCCCATAAATAGGCGATAACGCAGCATAAATGCCAAACATGCGCTGCCCTTTGGGTTCTTTCTAGGGACGATTAACTCTTTGTTGCTCGGTTTTGACTTAGCCCGCTAGGTTACAAACCTCACGCCGCGATTAAATCGACCCTAGATTGAACAAATTTCAATCCACAAAGGTCAACACGCCCTAGAACCAGCGTAATATATGCTGGTTACTATTTTAATAAGCCGCTTTAATAGCGGCTTTTTTATGTATCACTAATTTATAAACAAAAGGGTTCTCATGAGAATTTTAGTTATTATTGCATCGTTATTTTTAACTGCCTGTAATACCACGCAAGGCATATCAGTATATTCATTTACTAACTCTGAGGTTGAGTCTGTACTGGGTAAGCAATTACCAAAGTTAAGTGAAAAAGTAAGCTTAATGGGTTTGCCGGTTCAGTTTGATGTAAACGACTTAAGTGTAAATATTGGACCTGATAACCGCGATGTTGTTGTTCTTGGTGCCGATTCAAGCGCTGAAATTAATGCATTCGCACTTAAATACCCAGTGCGTTTAAAGCTACAAATTGAAGGTAGCCCATTCTACGACAGTGAGAAAAAAGCAGTGTTTTTACGTAATATTAAATTACTTGATTCGAGTGTTGATGCCGGTGGTTTCAAAGGTAATTTAGGTGCACTTGATAGCCAAGCAATGGATGTGATTAATGCTTTTTTAGCGGTTAACCCTGTTTATACATTAAATATGGATGACCCTAAAATGATGCTACTTAGTAAACTTCCACTTGATATGAAAGTGGTTGAAGGTGCAATTAAGCTAGTACCTCGTCTATAAGTAGATCTACCTACTTACAATATACGTATTAATTAGCCTGACTTTCAGGCTAATTAGGTTTTAATATTATGGCGGCTCCTCGTACTGTTCCCACTTCTCGGCTTTCTCGCTTTGCAAAATTAGGCTCACTCGCAACAGGTGTTGCTACCAACATGTTAGTTGATGGCGCTAAGAGCGCGTTAACGGGTAAAGGTTGGGACAATAAAAGCTTACTACTACAACCTAAAAACATTGAAAAACTAGCCACACAGCTATCTCATTTACGTGGCGCAGCAATGAAGCTCGGGCAATTACTTTCAATGGATGCCGGTGATTTACTTAGTCCTGAATTGGCTCAGTTACTTGCTTTACTACGCTCAGACGCGAATCCAATGCCTCATAAGCAGCTTGTTGAAGTGTTAAAAGAGCAATGGGGGGATGAGTGGCTAGCGCGTTTTTCTCATATTGAGTTAAGACCTTTTGCAGCGGCTTCTATAGGGCAAGTTCATTTAGCTTATAAAGAAAATGGCGATCAGCTTGCTGTTAAAATTCAATACCCTGGTATTGCTAAAAGTGTAGTAAGTGATGTTGATAACGTTATTTCTTTATTAACGATTTCTCGCTTATTGCCAAAAGATCTTAATATTAAACCACTTATTGGTGAGGCTAAGGCACAGTTATTAGCTGAGGCTGATTATAAGCGGGAGGCTCAGTACTTAATACGTTATAAAAATGCATTAGCAACTAATCCCCACTTTAAAGTACCCAACGTATATCCAGAGCACAGCACACAACACGTGCTAACTATGGAATATATAAAAGCAGAACCTATTGAGAGCATTACAGAGCTACCAGATAGTCAAAAAAGCTTTGTTGCAGAGCAACTTATTGATTTGTTTTTTAAAGAAATGTTTGAATTTAAATTAATTCAAACCGACCCTAACTTTGCCAACTTTCATTATCAGCTTGATACACAAAAAATTGTTTTATTTGATTTTGGTGCAACGCGAGAAATATCAACCGAGCTTAGCCGCGCTTATTTAGCTTTATTTAAAGCGGGTAGTGAAAACAACAGAGAAGGTGTACTTAGAGCGGCTTCACACATTGGTTATTTTAAAAATGACTTATTTGAGGAGTATAAAAACAACGTCATTGATTTATTCTTAATGGCGTGCGAGCCACTGAGAGCAGAAGGGGAGTTTGATTTTAAAAATAGCGAACTCGCGCTCAAAATTAAAAATGCAGGGCTTGCTCTTAGTGGGCAATCTCAGCAATGGCATACACCGCCCGTTGATGCGCTATTTATTCACCGAAAACTTGCAGGACTTTATTTAATTGCCGCAAGGCTAGGTGCAAAAATAGATGTAAAAACGCTATTTCAGCACTATTTATAGCGTTTTAATTTACACGTAAGTGCATTTTAAGTAATGAGTGCACTTAATGTATAAAATTGCCATAATGCTCGCGATATTTCGCGAGGTGCATTTATGATAAAACAATTTTTAAACGATCCTAAATTATTGCTAAACGCAGTAGGTGAGGGCATATACGGTTTTGACCTGTCGGGTAATGCGGTGTTTGTTAATCCTGCCGCTGAGCGCATGACAGGCTGGCGAGCAGACGAGTTATTAGGTAAAAAAATACACCAATATCATCACCATACTCATGCTGATGGCACACCTTATCCCGCTGATGAATGCCAAATATATTGCACCATGTTTGACGGAAAACGTCGTGAAGTTAAAAATGAAGTTTTTTGGCGTAAAGACGGTAGCTCATTTGCAGTGGAATACACCTCAACACCTGTTTATAAAAATGATGAGTTAATTGGTGCTGTAGCGGTATTTCGCGACATATCACTGCAACAGCAAACACAAAATGCACTGCAAGAGGCACTTGAGCAAGTAAAGCATTTAAGTGAGCAGCTAAAAGATGAAAACAACTACTTAATTGCAGAACTTAACGAAGATTGGCAAGACTCAGGGCTAGTTGGACAAAGTCATATATTTCAAACCATGTTAGATCAAATAAAACTGGTAAGTGAAACCGACAGCACAGTGCTTATACTTGGCGAAAATGGCACGGGTAAAGAATTAGTAGCTCGTAATTTGTATCGACTAAGCAAGCGTAGCGAACAAGCTTTTATAAAAGTAAATTGCGCCGCATTTACCCCAAGTTTGCTAGAATCGGAACTTTTTGGCCATGAAAAAGGCGCGTTTACAGGTGCAAATGAACGCCGTAAAGGGCGTTTTGAACTTGCTGATAAAGGCACCTTGTTTTTAGATGAAATAGCAGAGCTTCCACTTGAGGCGCAAAGTAAATTACTGAGAGTCCTGCAGGAACAAGAGTTTGAACGTGTGGGTGGCAGCAATACGCTAAAAGTAAATATTAGAGTGATTGCAGCGACTAACCGCGACCTGTGGGAAATGGTACAAAAAGGCGCGTTTAGAATTGATTTGTATTATCGGCTTAATGTATTTCCTATAAAAGTACCCGCCCTTAAAGATCGAAAAGAGGATATTCCTTATTTATGCGCTAATTTAATTGCGCAGATAAATAAACGACTGGGTAAACACTTAAAAGGGCTAAGTAAAAAAGCAATTACACAGCTGCAAGCCTACAATTGGCCAGGCAATATTAGAGAGCTGCAAAATGTACTTGAACGCGAAGCTATTTTATCTAATCAGGCGATACTTCAGCTAAGTCAGCCTTTGCAAGCGGGTGGTGAAGTAGTTATTAACCCTTCACTTACGCTTGATGAGGCCCAAAAGCAGCATATAACCTCTGTTCTCGCGTTATCGCACTGGCAAATATCAGGTGATAAAGGGGCAGCAGTTAAATTGGGCTTACCTGAGAGTACACTACGCTCAAAAATGCGAAAGTTAGGGATTGCTAAAAATTCGTGATATATCGCGCAGCGCGTTTAATATCACGAATTTTATTTTACTGCGTTGAAATAAACTGTTTAATATCAATGATGTAAATAAATTTTCAGCTTGGTCTGAAAGTTGCAAATACTTGCATAATACCCGTCATTATGAAGCAAGTACTATGAAGTTTGATATTAAAGAAGAAGACATGATCATTAAGCCCTATAACACCGAAGGGCCAATTTATATCCGCGAGCAAAAAGGATTTTTTCAGCGCATACGCCGTAATTTAGGTTGGCTGTTAATGCTAACTTTTATTGCAATACCGTGGATCCAATATAACGGACAACAAGCTGTGCTGCTTGATGTGGCAACGCAAACTTTTACTATTTTTAGTCTAACACTCCTTCCTCAAGATTTTATGATTTTAGCCCTGCTATTTATGGTGGGGGCTTTTGCATTATTTTTTGTAACTAACTGGCTTGGTCGGGTTTGGTGTGGTTATACGTGCCCGCAAACTATATGGATGCTCATGTTTTCGTGGGTAGAGCAACGCATAGAAGGCACTCGAAATCAGCGAATTAAATTAGATAAATCACAGTGGACGCTAAGCACTTGGCGCAAAAAAATAACTAAGCACAGTGCGTGGATTATTATTTCAGTTTTAACCGCCACCTCGTTTATGGCATATTTTATTCCGGCAAAAAGTTTGTATATGGAAATGCTTACGTTTGAGTGGTCAGGTATAACGAGCTTTTGGGTGTTTTTATTCGCTTTTTGTACTTATGGCAATGCAGGGTTTTTACGCGAAAAAATGTGCACTATTGCTTGCCCGTATTCTCGTTTTCAAGCTGTTATGTTTGATAAAGATACGTTGCTTGTTACATATGATAACGAGCGAGGTGAAAGCCGAGGACCACGTAAACGCAAAGCTGATCTAAAAGAGCTTAACTTAGGTGACTGTGTAGACTGTAACTTGTGTGTAGAGGTATGCCCTGCAGGAATAGACATTCGAAATGGATTGCAATATGAATGTATAAACTGTGGCTTATGTATTGATGCCTGCGACGATACCATGGAAAAATTTGGTTACGAAAAAGGCTTAATTAAATACGCGAGTGAAAAACAAATGGAAGGTAAAAAAACCAATCCATTTAGATTAAAGCTAGTAGGGTACGGCGCATTAACAGCTTTGTTAATCATTTCTATGTTTGCATGGATGCTGCAACGTACACCAATAGAAGCCTCAGTACTACGAGATAGGAATGCGCTTTATAGAGTGAACTACGAGGGCCTTGTAGAAAACCCTTATACACTTACTATTATTAATAAAACGCAGCAAGCACTGCATTACAGTATTGCCATAGAGGGTTTGCCAGGGGCTACGCTCTCAAGTCCGAGAGCTACGCTTGTACAGCCTGGGACGATGAAAAGAGTCCCCGTTACTGTAACAGCCGATGGTTACGATATTGAGCGTAAAGTGAGTAAGTTACAATTTATTGTAACAGCGCAAGAAAACGCCAGCATTACGATAACCAAAGACAGTCAGTTTTATAAAAACTAAGATTGATAAAGCAAGGTCAATTATTTTATATCAGTTGGCCTTGCTTACTTTTTAAGTTGTGAGAAATAAACTGTTTAGCGCTATCTAAATCGGTAAATAGGCACTCACTAAAATTAACGTTTCTTTTTGCACACTCTAAAATGCGCTTCATTTGATTTATAGCGATAGCTGATGTGAGTACAAACGCGCTACTTAGGCAGTTGTTTGCTTTCATTAAATGGCTAATATCTATCATTTCTTTTTCTGCCTCAGGCGTTGCAGCCAAAACATCAAAAGAATCACTAATATAGGCCCAAGGCTGATTTTTGAGTGACTTTATTTTTTCGCATAGTTCAATTTTAAACGCACGAAGAAGCCCTGAGGTGATGTATCCCGAAAAGTGAGCGATAACAACGTTATTTTCAGTATAGAGGCTTACCTGTCCATATTTGTTTTTAAACCCCAATGTATACTCCTTGAATTTGAGGGAAGGCTAACCTTATACCTTTAAATTCAATAAAACCAGTTCTTTTGGGTTGTTTTTTGTTATCAGGTTGTTTCTTTTTTTTGGCGGGTACTTAATTTAATGAGTACCCGCTCCTGAACAGTGGTTAATCTTTTGTAGAGGTTGTAATGTAATTTAGCGCGCTCGTTATAACGGCTACTTGTGCCAAAATACATTCTTCATCGGTGGCTGTTGGGCTATCTGGGTACACTTCTGTAGTAGTTACATAGGGTGCATCAGTAAAGCCCATACATAAACCTAAATCGCGTGCTGCATAGTTAATCACGCCAAATTGCTCTTGAGGTACGCCTATTAGCTGGTTATTTTCATCGCTCGGTGCAATATGAGTTACCTTTGCAACGCTTTCTATAATGACTTTTTGAAACTCCGGCTCAGGCTTTTTGGTATCTGCAACTAAATAAAACCCGTCAGGTATGTTCCAGTTAGTATTTGTAGTGCCTTCACGCGCAGCGAGTGCGGGTCTAAATTCACTGTTATCGCTATCTGTTGTTTCGTGTAAATCAATATGAGCGATTAAGTCAGTACCTAATGATTTTACAAACGCCATAATAGCGGCTGATTCTTGAGCTGGGCTACCCTCGTAAAATGAGCGATTAGGATCAATAGCGTCTGGGTTCCAGCGGTTTATAGTCTCATATCCCCAAGGGCTAATGCAGGGGGCAACAATAATATTAAACTGTTCGCAATATTGCATAGCCGATGTTTTAGCAAACCTAAGTGCGCCATGTACGCCACTGGTTTCGTAGCCATGTACACCACCGGTGATTAAAACAGTTGGTTTATTAGCATTAAAGTTAGGCGTTTTTAATATATATAATGGGTAAGTGCCAGCGGTGTAATTAAGCTCGCCGTATTGCTCTATATCTAAGGTGCTCTTAAGGTCATTAATTAGCGTTACGACTTCGTTTTGGTAACTGCGTTTAATGTTTTGGCGTGTTAACCACTGGGCTTTATCGTTGTTATTCCATTTTTGTCCAGATGTGCCAATAGGGTATGTGCTGTTAGTCATAATAAACCTTTATATCAATTGTTATTAGCTTTCCTATAAATAAGGAGGGCAATTACAATTGGTAGAGTTACTTAATAAAGGCGTAGCTTAACGCTGAGTAAATTAGCGTGCAAATTAAAACGTTAAAGTCATATTTTTTATAGCGCGCGATTGCTGGGATTTAATATAGCTTTGGTTTGCGTATTCACCCGAAATACTACCGAATCGATCGCGTTTCACACTAATTGTTAAACCACACGTTTTACTTTTATCTACTTGCGAGCTGCTAAACATATCTAAACTTTGCAGATCTATTTCAAGGTGCGAAGTGTTAAGCGCAAAAAGCGTTGATTGTAAAAGTGTTTCATTATTATTGTTAGTGCAGCTACTGCTCAGTTCTACTTGGCTAGTACTATTAGGATCAGTGCCATCTAGCTGAACTGTAAGGGGACTATTAATATCAAAATTTTGATTGTTACTTGGGGTTAAAATAATAAAATTTAAAGGCAACTCCACGCTCGAATTAGCATTTATACCATCGTCCCGTTTAAATTTTATATCAAACTGTTGGTTATCGTCAGTGGCGTTTATATACGCTTGGTAATCAATGTCTAAAAAGTCGGTATCTTTTGTAAGTACAATAGCAGTGCTATCAACAACAGCTTGTAATGAGTCGCTATCGCTTAAAACAATGTTAGAGCCATTAGCATCGCCTGCATTTAGTTCTGCGTTAACACGCGTGCGGTTACCGTCAGAAACTAGTTCAAAACCTGCCCAAATACCTTTTGTTTTTACTAAATCCGACTCTGTTTCTGACGTGCAAGCGCATAATGCTAAAATTAAAGCCGTTGTGGTAATGCATTTTTTAAGCATGTTAGCTCCTTTAAACCACTTAATTAGGCTGTAAATAATTGTTTAATTGGGGATATACCTAACAATTATATGAAGTGTAAGTTTGTATATGTGCATTGTTACACAACACGCTATCTATAAATGTTTAAATTTGTTAATGGTTGTAAATAAAATATTAATCATCAGATTTAAAAACTAACTTACCAATTGAATTGTTTACTAAGTAAGCACCGATTTAGCGCTAAATGTATTACAAAAGAGTATGTTACAATTAAGGTAAAGCATATCTTCATATTGAGTATTATGGCGCAGTATATTGCTACTCCAAGTTGGCTAGGCCGTTTTTTTACCCGTATTAAACACGTAGCTATTGAACAAGAGCGCCTTGTTGTGCATTTTAGAGGTGCTCCCGAACGGACATTTTTAATTAAAGACTTTTATAATTACTCAATACTTAAAAACCGTTTATTTAGCGCCAAAATTAATTTGTGCGACAGTAGTAATACATCAATTAGCTTTTTAAACAAATCACAAGCGAACGCTTTAAATACGGCCCTTAACACGCGGTTTTCAGCCCTGCTTGAGCAAAAGGTAAATAACGCAAAGATTTCGCTCAAGCGTTATGCTTTAGATGAGTTTTTACGTGATAGTTCCGTAAAAACACTTAATAATGATGTGTTTTTGCTTACCAAGCAGTACGCTAAAAGTACAAGTGTGTGGCAACAACACTTATCGCCAAGTAGTATTAAATTTTTAAATATATTGAGCACTACGCCCAATACTCACGATGCAATTGCACAGTTGCGCCATAAATATGAAAAAAAACAACTAACTCTTAAAAATGACTTTTTTAATCAAGTAGAGTCAAATCCATTAACAACAGAGCAGCGCTTAGCGGTAATACGCGATAACGATAAAAATTTAGTATTAGCGGCAGCAGGCACAGGTAAAACATCTGTGATGGTAGCAAAGTCTTTAGATTTAATAGCATGCAATATTACCAAGCCTGAGCAAATTTTGGTGCTGGCCTATAATAAAACAGCAGCAAATGAGCTTAAAGAGCGCTTTATTAAACGCGCCACGCATGCAAAATTGCATACCAAAGCACCCACTATTTTAACATTTCATGCGCTTGGGCTTAAATTATTACAAAGTGCTAAAAAGCCAATCGAGTTGTCAAAATTTGCAACTGACCCAGTTCAATTAAATAGTTGGTTAACTGGGTGGGTAAGTAAAAAAATACAAACCGAGCCACAGTTTTTAAAAGCATTTGTAGATTTACTCCATGAGCCGATTGATATATTTAGCTTTAAAGATAATGCACAGTACGAGCGGTACGTACGCGATAACGAATACCGTAGCCTTGCGGGTCATAAAGTAAAAAGTTATCAGGAGGTGTTAATTTCAAACTGGCTACATTTGAATTGCGTACCGCACAGTTATGAGGTGAATTATCACTTTAGCCAAGGCGCAGAGTTAAGTGGGCAATACCAACCAGACTTTTATATACCTCAATATGATATTTACCTAGAGCACTTTGGCATTGATAGGCAAGGAAATACACGTGCCGATATAGATAAAAAACACTATAACGAGCAAATTGCATTTAAGCGCAAACTGCATAAACAAAATGGCACCACCTTACTCGAGACCTTTCATTACAACTGGGTAGAAGGAAAGCTAGAGCAAACCCTCACAAAGCAATTAAAGCAGCATAATGTTGAATTAACACCTTTAAGTAACGATGAGATTTTTCATACATTAAATAACTCAGGGCAGTTACAGCAAGGGATTGATAAGTACATAAAATGCTTACAAGCTATTCGGGTAGAGCAATTAAGTAATAAGCAAATAGCACTGCGCATTAAGCAAAGCGGTATTAAAAATTACCAGCAATATGCAAACTTGTTAGTACAAATTCATGATGCTTATATAAATGAACTAAACGCGCAAAGTGCCATTGATTTTGACGACATGATTATTCAAGCAACAAAGGCGATAGTAAGCGGAGATTTTAATATTGTGTGGAGCCACATTTTAGTTGATGAGTTTCAAGATATATCAAGCGCGCGTATGGCTTTCATAAATGCCATATTAAAACATGGTAACGGAATACGCTTTACTGCGGTTGGTGATGACTGGCAAGCAATTTATCGGTTCTCGGGTGGTAATTTAGCGCTTACTACACGCTTTAATGAATTAGTGGGCAGCCACTCACTTACTATGTTGCAAAAAACATTTAGATATAACAATAGTATTAGTGATGTAGCAGGGCGTTTTGTAATGCAAAACCCTGAGCAATATAAAAAGCAGATCAGCACACATACACAAGTAACCACACCACAAGTTATTTTATTAGACGATTTATACCAAGGTACTAAATCGATAGAAATGAAAGTACAACAGAGCATAAGCACTATTCAAAAAAATGATGCATCAGCGAGCATTGCCATACTTAGTCGATATAGATACATGTTAAATAGCGTGCAGCAGCATTTAAAAGATAAAAAGCATACAAACTCTCTTTATTTTTGGACATTGCATAGTGCCAAAGGGCTTGAAGCCGATTACTGTATTATTATTGGTTTTGAACAAGGTAAATTAGGGTTTCCTAGCGATAATCAAAATAATGTGCTGGTGGAGGCGTTATTACCAGAGCAAGATGAATTCACTCACTCAGAGGAAAGGCGTTTGCTTTATGTAGGTATTACTCGCGCTAAACATAAAGCGTATTTAATTGCAGACCCTTATGCATGCTCAGCGTTTGTAAAAGAATTAGTAAATGACAATTATCCCATTCAAATCGCTTCAACGTTGTTTAATAAGTCGCAACTAAAGCAAAGAGAGTGTAGTACGTGCAGCGACGGTTTAATAGTGCCAAAAACGGGTCAATATGGTGATTATTATAGTTGTACTAATACGCAAATTTGCGAAACTAAATTACGAGTGTGTAAAAGCTGTAGTGGCCCATCGATTGATAAAAACACGTACTCACAATGTGTGAATACAGAGTGTAAAACGCAGCACCCAATTTGTGAAAAGTGTGGTCGCGAAATGCGTAAACGCAAATCTAAGCACGGTGAATTTTTAGGGTGCAGTGGTTTCGCTCTTAAAGAAGATAACTGTAAAAACACACGAAAAATGATTGTTTAACGGCTAACAGGTAGGTTTACACTTGTCTATTTTATAGAACTATGTAAATAGAAATTACATTCATTAGATTGATTTTAACAAGCTATCAATGTCTAATAGAAGAATGAGCTTTAACTGTTGTTTATTATGCATTTTTTCAATAGATTCTTTTTATTAAATGACCATTATTCAGCCCCTGGTCAGGTTGCTAATTGGCGAATAAGTGCACTGCGCATTATTCTATCATTAGTAATGGTGTTATGTTTTGCTGTGGCGTGCCACACGTACACAAGCGCTATTGAATTTAACTTAATTTATATTGTTGTATTAACAAGCAGTTTTCTTGCTACTGCATGTGGTTTACTTATAGCAAGTAAGCGTTTTTATCACTTTAGCGCTCATGCACTTTTAATAGCCATTGTAGCTGCTAGCGTGTCAATGAACTTATTTTTAACAGACCTAGAGCTTGCTAAAGTGGGCTCTATGTATATGTATTCCTGCCCGATAATAGCACTTATGCTACTTGGTTATAGAACAGCCCTTGCTTATGGCGTAATAAATATTGCGCCGTTTTATATGATCATCAATAACGTTGATGTCTCGGGTTTAACGGGCATAGCTCAACAACTTCCCGACGCTGACTTATACATTACAGGGCTTATATTTTTATTTTTTAACATTTGTATTCCCCTTGCTGTGGCGCGCACAATTGTGGCTGCTAAGCGTTTAAACAAAACAATGATAAGCGCTAATACACACCTTAAAGATAAAAATGAGCTTTATCGAAGCCTGTTCACCGAATCAAATAAAGCCAAAATTATTGTTGACGAAAATCTTGTCATTACTGATTTTAATCAACATGCTATTGATATGTTTGGTATAAAAAAAGAATTAAAAGAAGGAAGCGTTAATCTTTCTCATTTATTTCCGGCCTTAGTCTTTGACGACTCTAATGCTCAAAATAAAACTGTGAAGTACAAAAAAAGTTATTTTAAAGCCAGTTATCAGCAAATAACAATGAGTACAAACTACCGTGTATACGACTTTTACGATTGCACGCAAGAGCAGCTCATTAAACAAAATTTATCGATGATGGAACAAGAAAATAAACGTTTACGCTTTAGAGACTCGCAAACCAAACTACCTAATAGAGAATGGTTTGAGCTGCAATGCGACAGATTAACAAGCAAATACCAAAAAGGTTTTTATATCGTTGTTGCGCAAAGTGCAAATAGTGAATACTTAAATTTGAAGCTCACTAAAGCCGACTCTCAAGCATTACTTATTAACGCGTACAAGCGTTTAAAAGCGATGCCAGATGGGCCCCTTCTGTGTGCTCATATAGGAGTAGGAAAGCTTGCTTTTATAATTGGCGCAAACTCGCAAAACGAGCTAGAAGATAAGCTATTAATGCAAATAAAAAATACATTAGATAAAACATATAATGTATTTGGTACTAAGTGTCAGCAATCATTTTTATTTGGTTTTGCAAAGTATCCTGATCATGGAAAAAACAGCGCAACAGTACTTAGCAATGCATGCGAAGCACTTAAACTAGCAAATTGTAATATGGCCCTTAGTGGTTATAACGAAAAACAATCACAAGCTTTTATCGAAAAATACGAAATTTCAATGTTATTAGATGAAGCGCTTCAGCAGGGCGATTTGTCGGTGCACTATCAACCTAAAGTAGATGCAACGGGTCAATGTATAGGGCTTGAAGCCTTAGCGCGTTGGAACAGTCCAATACTGGGTAATGTGTCGCCAGTGGTATTTATTCCTATTGCCGAAGAATACAGAATGGTTAGTCGGCTAACCGACCTGATTATTCAAAAGGTGTGCGCTCAAATTGCCGATTGGACCAAGGCGGGTTTACCGAGTGTGCCGGTGGCAATAAATATATCTCTAATTGATTTTAGCCAAACCGATTTTATGTCAAAACTGGTTAAATACCTTGCCGACTTTAACGTAAAGCCACCTCAAATTGAGTTAGAACTGACTGAAACCTCTCTTGAGGCAAACCAAGCGCATTCGCTAAAGCTTATGCAAACGCTGCAATCGTGGGGTTTTACTATTTCGGTCGATGATTTTGGGGTAGGTTATTCTAATATTGCACGCCTTGCCGATTACCCTATTAACAAGCTCAAGTTAGATCGCTCATTAATAAGCCAAGTAACGAGCTCTACGCGTCAAAAAAGTTTAGTTAAAGCGGTGCACGTTATGTGTGAAGAGCTTGATATTAAGTGTGTAGCCGAAGGAGTAGAAACCCAAGAGCAAGTAGCAATAATGACGCAAATGGGGTGTAAAGAATTTCAGGGCTTTTACTTTGCGAAACCAATGCCGGCCGAAAATTTTGCAGAGCATGTTAGCCGCCATGGCTTAGTGTTTAACCCTAAAGAGATGACGGCTCAACTTTAAATGTATAGCGGGTATTTTACTACCTAATTACAGAGCTGTTGGGCGTTTATGGTTATTTCGCACTGATGAATAGCCTCAGCTCCCCAATGCTGTATATCTGATTGAGCAGTACAGCCTGCATCTTCAATTAAAGCAGTATTGGCATCACATAAGAGTAGCACTGCGTTATCATCTTGTACGTTTACAATAAGCGTGTATTCCCCAAAGGGTGCAAGTTTGCTTAAATCGTTATTAACAGCAGCTTTTAATAACTCATCAGTTGTTGAATAGGATGTTTCACTAAATTTTAATGTGCCATCAACGGCTGTAGCAATATCTTTTAATTGCGAGGCTAAGTCTGCCATCGCTTCTGGATTGTTATTTTTTGAAGTGTAGCAACCGCTAAGTAATACTATGAGGCTTATACAAAGTAAGTGTTTCATTTTATTTGCTCCATACCGTCATCGTGTTGTGTTCATCGTAGCCTGTATCTAGGTTCCAATTTTTAATTGCACTGCAATCAGTATCTAAAAATACGGCATTGGCAATAACGGTTATGTAGTGCTGAATATTACTAACGGCAAAGTCAAAAATATCGTTGTAATGCATAGGCTCGTGCGGCGTTTTTAGTTGTTCAATAAAAGTGGAGTCTACTTCGTTTGGGCGAGGATAAAACAAACCTAAATCAGCAGCAACATGGCGTGCACAGGCAAATAATCGATAGCTTTCTTCAACATTATTTACTACAAGCTGAAAACCGTTATGCCATGAATTAAAGTTAGGAGCGTGTTGTGCAGCGTAGCTTGGGTGAACCGTTAATAAAGCATGTTGCCAAATTTTTGCAATATCGGTATCAAAATTATCGTCTTTGTTAGTACAAGATCCAATATTTTGTTGCACGCGGTCAGCATAACCTAACTCACCTAAATTTAAACGCTGCCAAATAAATGCATCTTGGTTCATTTCGCAGGTACGGTGCGCCGTTTGATTTTGCTCATACGGGCCTACTTTTAATTCAACAACCGGATGCACCGTTATATCCGCAGCAACATGGGCCATATAACCGCATAACCAAGCAAAACACTTTTCAAATGCTTCACTTTCAAGTGTTTTGCAGTATTCAATCATGGCTTTAAGTAAATCGCCTGTGTGCTCATAGTGCATTAGGTCGGCCCACGCATTTTGGCTAGGCTGCGCTACTGCTAAGTAAGGATAATCGGGGGCTACACAGCCTAGTTCAAGGTATGCTTGGCGTTGGCTTAAAATAAGTTTTGCCTTTCTAGGCATATCCATTTTAGCGAGTGACTTGGTTTGCGTTGCAATATTAACGGCAGTGATGTGCGCAAAAGCACCTGGCATTGTCATATCCTTATGATTTATAAATAGGGGGGCAGATTAACATTGAGAGGGGGTTAAATAAAGCCAAGTGAAGTGCTTGTGAGTGTTTAAAAGAGACTAAATTAACTGTTCAATTAGTTGTCCATCTTCGTACAGCTTAGCATATTGACGTTTATGTTCTTCAAACAAATAGGCGCGTAATTGCTCTTGTCCGCTATGAATCTGAGTTATTTTTGCTGCAATCCCTAGGCTACTTTGCCTAACGGGTTCTACATCTATCGATATGCTTTCTTTGTTGGGTAAGGTAAAGCTCATGTGCTGTAATTTTTTTAAGCTCTCTCCACTTTTTAATGGTTTTAAAAATATTCCAGTACTGGAAATCGATTCAATATTAAAACCTTGGCTTTTAATATTTAGCTCACTCCAGCGCCAACTACGTTGAGTGCCCTTTGTATCAATTACTTCTGGTGCGCTCAAAGTGGGGTTAATTACACCTAACTCATCAATTTTTAATTGCAAGGGAAACCAAAGTTGGTAATTAGCAACTTCAGCAAGCAAAGTTAGATTAGCGTGGGTAAAAAGGTGAGCAATACTCGCGGGTATAGAGCTTTTCATTGTAAGCATATGGTCGCGAGGGGAACGTTGTTTTGTATTTGGTTTGAATAACTCAGCAAAAAAATTTATCTCTTCATTAGAGAAGTCCATATTTCACCCCAGTTACATAAAATAATTCACCACCGTAATTTAAACAATGAATTTGATCAATAAATGCTCTGTTTAAATTTGTTTAGTTAATATTTATAAGGGCAAGCATGTAAACTAAACAATTTATTTAAATGAAGTGCTTAACGCTATCGCTTTTCAGGGGGCTTGAATTATTTAACATTTATAAAAATATATTTAGGCTCAAGTGGCTAGCTGTTAAACTGCAACACATTAGTTTTATAATTTATATTAGAGTTTACATTATGATATGTGCATTTTTACGTGATCAACAGCCGAAGTTACTAGGTATGTTAGTGGCATTGTTTGGTGTTGGATATTCAATAAATGCAGTGGCTCAAGAGCAAAACCAAACTTTAATTTTAGTGGGGTCAGAGCTTACTACCTGTACTAGCGAAAAGCTTAACAATTGCCAAAAAGAGACTGCTATTGATGGTAAGTCACATAATTTATATGCTGTTAGCAGCGCTCAAATAAAAAACATCACGCAGCATTGGCCTAATAATAACGTTGAGGCAAAAACGGCTGTATTAAAAACACTTAAAACCTTGCTAGGTAAATCGTCAAATAGTGTATCTAAAACAGATTTATTATGGCTATGGCGCGATATAAATAACCAGCAATTAGAAAGCCTGACTCAGCAAGAGTACAACTTTGTATTTGATATGCTAGAAGTGCCGCTACTTGATAAAAACGGTGAGCGCTTAAAAGAGCAAGTAAATACCGATTTTAATATTGAGGTCGCGACTAATAGTATTTTACAATTTGTGTCGGGCAGTTTAAAAGTTAATAACGCAAAACCCACCATGCTTGCTATTACGGCATCGAGCCGCGACCCTTATGAGTCGGCAGATGTAGCGCAGAGTCTTTTAGCACAATCAAATATAAACACTCAATGGTTAGCACTAACGCCAGCACTTGCTAAAGCGATTACGAGTAACTCGTGCGATGAATTACCCGCTCTCAGAAATACATTAATGAATGTGTATAACCGGGAAGCAATTTATCCAGAGTACACAAAGGCCGAATACGCTTTATGCAAAAGTGGCACTAATGCACTTGTATCACTTATTAAAAATAGTACCGGTGTGATGTTTAATAGCGGTAATGCAGCATTAACTCACAAGGTATTATTTGATCAAAACAATAATCCATACCCGTGGACGCAAGCATTGCAAACTCGCCCAGTAATTGTAGGTGAAGGCGCGGGCGCAGCAATCCAAAGTAAAGTGACGGGCATGCTTACAAATACGACAAGCCTTGAGGCACTTCGCAAAAATGAAAATAACACTAATGCTGGTGGGCTGGGCAGTTTTAACTTTGGTGTACTAGATACTCAATTTAGCGAACAAAACCGTACATTTAGGCTTGCAGCAGCGTTAAATAAAAATGAAGTAAAAAAGACTAAAGCAGAGATTCAACATGGTTTTGGTATTGATGAAAATACGGCTTTGGTTGTTATTAAATCGCCAGAAGGCAGTTTAATAACCGTAATAGGCAAAAGTGGTGTAGTGCATTTAGCTAACCAAGGTAAAGCACAACCTGAGAGCAAGAGCTATAGCTACTCGTATTGGCCTACAAGCAGTGTAATTGAAATTACCAATAACACGTTTACTCTAAGCAAGCGCACAATAGATGAAGCGTTACCCGCTATAAAAATACCTCCACTGCCAGTGCAGCGTTTTGGCTCAATTTTAACAAATTCAAAACTGCGATCACTTACTCAAGCTATGTGCCTAAGCCAAGAGCAAAGTGCGGTAGCTCAACAAGATGAGTTTATAATTAGCCTTACAGTAACGAGTGACACGCAATATCATCGCGTTAATGCAAAAGAGTTTGGTTGTGCGCTGAGCAATTTAGAGTTAGCTATAAAGTCTATTTAGTTACTAACCTGAGCCAAGGGTTTAAGTTTTTGGCTCTTCTCTATAAAATAGCCACCATAATGATCAAGGCCTTACTAAAAGAGTTTTAAAATGAATAATGAAAATGACGTAATTGATACTTTAGCCGAACTAGAAAGCTTTTTAATAGATGTCGAAAACGGTGGTTTTGGACTTAAAGGTGTTGCCGGTGTTGGTATGGCTACTAATAACAAAGATGGCAGCCGTTTTGTTGCTGTGTTTGACGATAATCAAAAGCTACTTTTAGCACGCATGATTACAGAAGACGTATTCCAAACAGGGCAAGACATGGTACGAAATGGTGTAGGGCGCAAGCACTAATATTAACTTTACTGAATAACGCCACTGTAAAATGCGTTATTCAGTAAGTATTTATAAATCAAAGTATTGAAATTAAAAGTCCATTTCCCAATCTAGTTGGCACCATGGGTGCTCGTCATCAGCTAATATACTTTGCAATGTAGCAGCCGTATCATTTATTTTTTCAAATAAATCATGGCTAAAATTAAAGTCAGGGTTTGGCTCGCTGTACGTTTCTTGAGTTGTAATCTTTTGCCATATACCCCGACCAACTACATAACTAGTTGCATATTCTTGCCAGCTAATAAATAAGGTTTGTGCCAGTTTTCCAATAGGCTTAAGGTAATGCCATGCTTCTTCTTCGGTTAAAAAATTGACGCTAACACCACAACGACATAAAAAAGCATAGCGGCCAATATCAAAAGCTCTAATACCACAACGAGCCAGTGAGAATTTATGTATTCCTGCCCAGTCCGACATAATACCTATAGGCGTATTTTGATAGGCAGTAGATTTATTCTCAATGTAGTATCTTGCTAATAAATCATTTCTGGTGAGTTCAGCCATACAACTCATGAAAACTTGGCTATTTGATGTGTTATAAAAAACATTTAAAGTTTCAATTAATTCTTCTTTTGTTGTAACGCCATAAGCATTATCTAAAATACTTAAATTACCGTTAGCAACTGACTCGTCAGTGTAGTTTTTATTGTGATGCTTTAAGGTATTCAATGAATAGCCATTTTGCATTGAAAGGTGGCCTGAGAGGCTAATAAGCCATAATTTTTGTTCTGGACTTAAGGTCGCATCATCCGTAATTACACAAGGTACTTCACTTTGATTGTGCATCTACAATCTCCTTTGTTGTTTGCAGTTTTAGGCATATATCATTGTAATTAGGATGCATTGGTTGTCCATGTTCAACGAGCTTTTCACAACACTCCACTGCAAATTCAAGTGAGTATATCCCAAGCCTCTGATGTCCGTATTTATCTGCGGCTAATATTAATATAGGTATTGCTGCATCATATTGCTCTAAGGCAGCTAGCGATCGCCCTTTGTAATAGTAGGTTTGAGGTAAATTAGAAAACTCGCTAATCGTGATGTTTGCGAGCTTAATACAGGTATCAAAATCATCTATATCAAAAGCTATGTGAATAAACTTTAAGCTCCAACTTGGTTGGTGTGTGATTTTTGGCATAGCTTGCTTAATCGCATAAATAGCGGCTTGTTTTATTTGCTTCACAATCGCTTTATCTTCGAAGTTTGCCAATTTAGCCATTAACGCATGTAGCATTGCCCAAGCATATTGCTGTTTATAGTCTAAATCAGCATAGAGGGCGTAACCCATGGGTTTATTGGGTTTTCCATCATGATCAGTCGCTGGAAGATCTAATGTTTTGAGTTCTAATTGTGAGTATATATTCTCTTGTACAGAGCCTAGCACGCGAGGGGTTTTATAAAACTTGTTAGGAGATGGTTGTATTTTTTTTGCGATAGTTTCCATTATCAAATTGAAATCAATTGAGTCTGGGCAATATATAAATAAATCAACCAGTAGTGGCCAAGGATCTATCTGTTTTTGTAAATGTAGATTCATAAAGGCGATAAAAACGTCAAATGCTTCATCTAAGCGTTCTAGCTTAGCAAGGCATAAAGCCTGTAAATAATTGCAATCAGCTTGAAAAATTAGAGGGTATGTTTGAGTCGTTATTAAGGCATCTTGGTAGCGACCATTTTCAAATTGTAACGTCGCTATTTTAAGAGCGTTACTTTCCTCATTTTTTTTAAGATCATTTATGTAGTATCGACGGGCGATAATCAAAGCAGAGCGAAGGTCTATATCCTCAGGGCTAGTATAAAAATAAGAGTTTAAATACGTATATGCTTTTTCATAATTTTTAAGGTGCAAATAACACAGACCAATCTCTTTAGTCATATTCATCGCATAAAAACTTTTCATAAGTTCTCGCTGCGCAAGATAAATAGTGAGTGCTATATCATAGTTTTTAAGCTTAAATTCTGCGTGTGCTTGTAAATCTCGCAGCTGATCTATGCTTGCATCTGTAGGCTCTGGCAATGAGGCAAGTAACTTACTAACTTCTGTGTATGCACCCAATGTCCATAAATAGTTAGCAACATAAAGATAAAGTGATTCGTCATTATAAAATGCCAAATTGATTCGCTGCATAAGCGTAATTAGCTGCTCAGCTGTAAGCTTAGAATATATACATTGCTCTTCTATTAAGTTACGTAACTGAAGATGCTGCTGCAGTTGTTCAAAGCTGATATTGTGATCAATGTTAGATAGGGCATCGATTCGCAGTGGTAGGCTCTGAATATAATGATGCAGTGCAATAGCAAGTTCACGGTAGTGATTATTTTTATTGGTTACTAACTCACTAGAGATTTTCATACTCTCATCTAAAAATTTAAATACCGTGGCAGATAAAAAGTAATTCTCTGAAAAGAAATCAATTAAAGTAAATGAGACTTGCTGACTTTGATCGACATCCCAAAATAATGGCGACGAAAATAATAACTTCCATTGTTCAACATCGCTGCGAGATAACACATTACAATATAATTCATTGAGTGCTGCTTGCAGCTCTGAAATAGAGCGAACACAATTTAACTCGATAGGTTGAGGCTTAACTATTTCAACTTCTGTAGGTGCGGGAGAGGGCTCTTTTTCATCAAAAAATGACTCGTTAATAACGCCTTTTTTTTCGTGCTCATCTTCAAATACTTGATTGGGTGCTTTGTCTTCATTTTTAGCAGGTCGTTTAGCCTCTTTAATAGCTAACTCATATGCTTTTCGTAAATCTTTAAACTCTTCGGGAAACTCTGTTGGCGATGTTTTTTTTAGAATCTCTGTATAAGCGAGTTTAATAAGGCGTTTATCTGTTGTGGCTTCAATGCCTAATATTTTCCAATGGTTCATTACTTCACTCTTTATTTAATGCATGTAATTTTTTAACTGAAACTATTTTTTATTAGTTAACTTTAATAGTTAATTTTAATAACTAAGATAGCGCTTTATATTTTCGATCATACGCTCTATTTTGTGGTTATCGTGTGTTTCTAACACTTCCATAAATTGACCAATCGCCTCGCCAATCTCTCGCCTTTTATCGCCTAGATTTTCTTGGAATAGACGCTCTAACTTTGCTTTAAATGCAGTATTTACAAGTTTGTCTTTAGGCAAAACCTTAAGTGCATTAAGTCGTGAAAAACGTTCACGTAACTCACTTTCATTCAAGCTTTCTTCATTTTCGCCTAGATAAGTGCGGTATTTTTTGTCACTTGCAACATTAGTTACTTCAACTTCAAGTACACCATTAAGATCGTAGGTATATGTTAAATATAACTCTTGTATTATATTTAACGGCTCAAGATTTATTTCTAAATCGCCTAAAAACACATTATCTTTAGGGAGATAATGTTCACCCTGATAAATTTTAATGAGTACTTTTTCTTGTTCAGGGTGAGCTGAATAAACAGAACGAGTTTCGCTGACAGGAATCGTCGCGTTACGTTCTATAATAGGCAAAAACTCAGACTGACCATGTTTGTTGTTTACCTCCACGCCTAAAGTGAATGGGCAAACATCAGTCATTATTACGTCTTTCAATTCTTTAGCACGTGCGCTCATACCTGCCTGAATTGCAGCACCAGTAGCGATAGCATGGTCAGGGTTATATTGAGTTTGCGGTATGCGTGAAAACACACGGCTAATTTGCTGTTGAAAAATAGGCATACGCGTAGCGCCGCCAACAAGAATAAGTCCATCAACGTCTTCAAGTGTTAAGTCAGCGTCAGACATCGCACGGTTAATAGGAAACTTAATTCGCTCAATTAACTCGCTACACAATGTACGATAATCTTCCAGAGTGAGGGTATATGAATAAGTTTTTTCTTTATATTCAAAATTAAAGCTGGCTGTTGACTCGTTAGTTAATTGGCACTTTAAACGCTCGCACAACGACCAAATATTACGTAGTTCACTATCTGAGAAAAAACCTTTGTACAAATCGTTTTTCTTATAAAGATCTTCTTCAATAACGTTCGTAAAGTCGTTACCGCCTAAGTAGTTATCACCCGATGAGGCGTGTATTTCAAATATGTCGTTAAATACCTCAATAACCGACACATCAAATGTACCGCCACCAAGGTCCAGTACTAAGTAAGTTTGCTCACAGTCTTTATTATCGAGCCCATAAGCGAGTGCTGCGGCTGTGGGTTCATTAAGTAGTCGCTCAACTTTAAGGCCTGCAAGTAAAGCCGCTTGTTGCGTTGCTTGGCGTTGTTTATTGTTAAAATAGGCAGGTACCGAAATAACGGCTTCAGTAATAGGCTCTTGTAAATAATGTTCGGCTTGCTCTTTAAGGCTTTTTAATAAAATGGCTGATAGTTCAGTTGCGCTATAATCTTGCTCGCCCAATGAAAAGGTTTTATCAGTGCCCATAAAACGTTTAAATTCACAAATTGTGTGTGCGGGGTGGGTTGCTAATCGATCCCTAGCTGCTTGGCCTACAAGAATATAATTGTCTTCCGACAAGCCAACAATTGAAGGAACGAGCACATTACCCTCCATATCTGGAATTAACTTAACCGCGTTATCTTGCCATATTCCCACTACGCTATGAGTTGTACCGAGATCTATCCCTATTTTCATTTTATTTCCCTTACTGAATGACTTAAATCATCGCTATGCTAAGTTACTTAATACAGAGCCTTAAATTCAACTTAGTTTTACATCGATGCCATTATACAGTTTAATTAAAAACCTATTATTAATATCTGATTGAAAATTATACGCTTAACTTTATTTTATTAAAATAGGTAGCGGTTCTTGATGAGAGCAAAGAGGTCTTTAAAAGAATACATATTGGAGAGGTGCAAGCAGATTAGTATTAAGGTTGATAACAAAAAAATATGGATCTAGATATAGAGTATTATCGAATTACTGGAAGTAAAGTTTACTGATGGTTGGGTTTAGATTAACGAAGATTGTTACTTTTAAGGGAATTAATTGGTCGGTATGGAGAGATTCGAACTCTCGACCCCTGCCACCCCATGACAGTGCGCTACCAAGCTGCGCCACATACCGATTTGTATGCAATAGTACGTGTATTTTTTTAAAAATCAATAAGCGATTGTTTGTTTGGGTGTTTATTACGCAAGAGACCTAAAAAGGCACTCTTGCGGTGTATTAATTGGCTAGTCTTTATTTAACCACTTTTTGATCGAGTCATACATCTCATCTCGTATTAATGGCTGAGCTTTTTTGTTAGGGTGTAAACTATCGTTTTGCATTAGCTCAGGTTGACCAGCAACATCGAGCATAAAAAAGTTCATTAAATGCGCATTTGTTTCTTCGCTAACGCGTGAGAAAGTGTCTGTAAACATTTTGCTGTAACGCGGACCGTAATTAGGGGGAATGTAAATCTCCATTAAGGCGGTCATCGCATTAGCTGCTTGGCTTTTTTGAATAAGAGACGTTAAGTTTGTTTGCATTTTTTTGACTGGAAAACCACGTAAACCGTCATTAGCACCTAGCTCAATAAGTACATGAGTGGGTTCGTATTGCTCAAGCAATGCATCTAAACGACGTAGGGCTCCACCAGATGTTTCGCCACTAATACTGGCGTTGATAAGTTCAATGTCGGTTTGTTCGTCATCGTATTTATCTTGTAACAATTTTACCCAGCCTTCTTCTTGTTGAAGTCCGTAGGCTGCACTTAAACTGTCACCGAGTATTAAAATCGTGTTGTCGGCTGCTGCGCTCAGCGGTTTGATAACTAAAAATAAAATGAATACTAAACGAAGGATTGAATGAGTCATATGTCAGCGCTTTCTCAATTAAATATAATTCAGGTTAATGGTTTGTCTAAAGTAGTCTCTACCTTTGAAGGTGAGCTGCCCATCCTCAGCGACATCAGCTTTAATGTCAAGCATGGCGAGTCTGTTGCTATTGTTGGCACGTCGGGCTCTGGTAAATCAACGTTACTCAGTTTATTAGCAGGGCTGGATACCGCAAGCAGCGGCGAAATATTTTTAGATGGCGAGCCATTACACAATTTAGATGAAGAAGAGCGTGCTGCACTGCGCGCGGCTAAAATTGGATTTGTGTTTCAATCGTTTATGTTAGTACAAAGCTTAACGGCACTTGAAAACGTTATGCTACCAGCAGAGCTTGCTGGCGAAAGTGATGCAAAAGAGCAAGCAATTGCATTACTTGAAAAAGTAGGCTTGAGCCATCGAATTGATCATTACCCGTCGCAACTCTCTGGCGGTGAACAACAGCGTGTTGCTATTGCGCGAGCATTTATTGGTACACCTAAAATATTGTTTGCTGATGAGCCTTCGGCTAACTTAGACAGCAAAAACGGTAAAATGATTGAGTCGTTATTATTTGATTTAAACACGCAACACGGCACTACGCTTATTTTGGTTACTCACGATGAAGGGCTTGCACAAAAATGTGAGCACATTATTCAAATAGAAGCGGGTTTACTGGTAAAAAGCCAAGTAGAGGACGTTGCTAATGTGGGTTAAGTTAGCGCTTAAGTTATTTTCGCGAGAATTTCGCCGTGGTGAGCTAACAGTTATAAGCGCAGCTATCGCCCTTGCTGTTTTAACCGTGCTTACACTGTCTATGGTTACTGAGCGAATAGGGCAAAGTATTGCGCAAAAAAGCAGTGCTTTTATTGCAGCAGACCGTGTACTTGCAAGCGACCATGTTCTGGACACTGCTTTTATTACTAAAGCACAGAGCCAAAATTTAAAAACGGCGCAAATGGTGTACTTCGACACTATGTTGTTTGCCGATGATGAAATGCAGTTTAGCTCGGTAAAAGCGGCATCTAGTGCGTACCCGTTAAAAGGGCAGTTAAAAGTTAAAGATACCTTAACAGGTGAAACTAAGGTTGCTAATAGCGGACCAACGCCTGGTAATGTGTGGCTAAGTGAATCAGTATTTTACAGTCTAAATATTGATATAGGCGCGCAAGTAGAGCTTGGCGCTGCATTATTTAATGTTTCAAAAGTTATTGTAGAAGAGCCCGATGCGCCATTTAATGTATTTTCGAGCAGCCGCCGCGTGCTTATTAATATTGACGATGTGGCAAAAACCGAAGTTGTGCAGCCAGGTAGTCGTGTTTATTATCGCCAACTTTATGCAGGTAGTGAGGCCGATATAAATAGCTTTTACGAGTGGCTTAAACCACAAATGAAAGAAAACCAACAATGGTACGGCGTTAAAGACCGTCAATCACCTATTTCAAATAGTTTAAACCGTGCAGAGAGCTTTTTATTACTTGCCGGCCTATTAGGTATTATTTTAGCCGCAGTGGCTATAGCCGTTTCAGCAAAACGTTATTGTGAACGCCAATACGACCCAGTAGCGATGATGAAAACGCTAGGCGGTAGCCGTTCAATGATCCGCAAAATATACATGCTCCATTTATTGCTTGTATGTGCAATGGCGGTAAGTATTGGGCTGTTAATTGGTTATGGCTTGCAAGAAATAGCAACAAGTTACTTATCAAAAAGTATGGGCACAGAGCTACCTTTAGGTGGCTTTAAACCTTGGCTGGTGGCTATAAGTACTGGCGTAATTTGTGCCGTTATGTTTTCTATTAAACCGTTATTTGATTTATTTGATATTCCACCGCTTAGAGTGCTGCGCCGTAACTTAGGTGACAAGTTGGCAGTAAGTCGTGTGCATTTAGGCATGAGTGCGCTAACTGTGTTTTTATTAATGTGGTTATTTAGTAACAACATAAAAATAACGCTTATTTTGTTTGCCTCAACGCTTGCGCTAATTGGTGTGTTGTTTTTGATATCTAAATTAATATTTGGTGGCGGTCGAAAATTAGGGCTTAAGCCAGGTAACAGTTGGTCGCTTGCAATTGCATCTATTCAAAAGCGTGCAAATGTGAACGCGGTACAGTTAATTAGTTTTTCGTTAGCGATTAAATTACTGCTGTTTTTAGTGGTACTTAAAAACGACATGATATCTGATTGGCAGTCGCAACTTCCTGCCGATGCGCCTAATGCGTTTTTAGTTAATATTACGCAAAATGAGCTTGAGCCAATTAATGAATATTTAGCTCAAAAAGATATTCAAGTATCAGAGTTTTATCCCACTATTCGTGGGCGCGTAAATGCGGTGAATGGCGAGTTGGTAGCACGTTCAGTATCGCTGCAAGACAACGAGAAAAAAGACGAAGAAGCACGTGCAGGTATTGGCCGCGAGCTAAATCTTACATGGCTTAAAGATGTGCCTGACCAAAATGAAGTAACACAAGGCACGTGGTTTGGTGAAAATGCGATGGCTGAAGCCTCAGTAGAGGAGTCGATGCTTGAGCGTTTAGATGTTGAGATAGGCGATACGCTTACATTTTTAATTGGTTCGCAGTCGTTCGATGCTAAAATCACCAGTGTGCGCAAAGTTAATTGGGCCACGCTTAAACCTAACTTTTTTATTATTTTAAGCCCAGATGTACTTGCAGATTTTCCGGCAACGTATATTTCGTCGGTACGTATAAATCCAGATCAAAAGTGTGACTTTAGCCAGTTATTGCGTACTTACCCTACTATTACAGCGATTGATATTGATAACTTTGTTAAGCAAATACAAACAACTATTTCGCAAGTATCACTCGCTATTGGCTTTGTACTTGCAATTGTTGTGCTGTGTGGCGCGCTTGTACTTATATCGCAAGTGCAAGCTAGTTTAGGTGAGCGTATGCAAGAAATTGTCATACTGCGAACGCTTGGCGCTAAAAGCCGATTAATTAAAAACGCGACCTTGTACGAGTTTTTATTACTCGGCGGTTTAGCTGGCTTAGTTGCTGCATTTTTTAGTGATATAGCGCTTTTAATTGTGCAGCAACAAATGTTTGATTTAGCAGGTAAGTTACATCCGCATATATGGATTATTGGTCCGGTAGCTGGCGGTGTATTTGTGGCTGGTTTAGGCTATTTAATGATTGCCCGAACACTTAAACAAAATACCCAAGGATTAGTGCGTGCCCTAGGGTAAGCTTAAACTAACATGCTCCTTCAAATGCCCACCTAACACGTGGGCATTTTTGTTTTTCTTTGTACTGGTAATTTATACAGTGCTCTGGCATTATTAGCGTAATTTAAAAATAATAACAATGGAGTGCTGTTTGGCCATTATTTTAGGGATCGATCCTGGTTCACGTTTGACCGGATATGGCGTTGTTGCCCACCAAGGTTCTAAATTTACATACTTAGGCAGTGGTTGTATTAAGTTAGCCGATCATCCTTTTCCGGTTAGGCTTAAAATGATCTATCAAGGCATTACACAGCTTATTGAGCAGTTTTCGCCAGAAACCTTTGCCATTGAAAAAGTATTTATGGCGCATAACCCCGATTCTGCTTTAAAGCTTGGCCAAGCTAGAGGCGCTGCTATTGTAGGTGCTGCAATGGCCGACTTGCCCGTATTTGAATACTCAGCTAGGCAAATTAAGCAAGCAGTAGTAGGTAACGGTGGCGCTGATAAAACTCAAGTGCAACACATGGTAAAAAATATTTTAAAACTACCAGGTACGCCACAGGCCGATGCAGCTGATGCACTCGCTATTGCGATTTGCCACGCTCACTCAGAACAAAATTT
The DNA here is from genome assembly GCF_015864725.1 of Pseudoalteromonas sp. NSLLW24. NCBI lineage: Bacteria > Pseudomonadati > Pseudomonadota > Gammaproteobacteria > Alteromonadales > Pseudoalteromonadaceae > Pseudoalteromonas > Pseudoalteromonas sp. NSLLW24. The sequence goes on from NZ_JADYWQ010000001.1 coordinate 43,215, forward strand.
AATTAAACTAGCGGGTAGCGCAAGCAAAATCGTTAGAGGACGTTTAAGGAAATAACTATGATAGGCCGCTTAAATGGTATTTTAGTCGAAAAACAGCCACCAGAAATATTACTCGAAGTAAGTGGTGTCGGTTACGAAGTACAAATGCCAATGACCTGTTTTTACGATTTACCAAAAATTGGTGAAAACGCGATTGTTTACACCCACTTTGTAGTGCGTGAAGATGCTCAATTATTATTTGGTTTTAATAATAAAGTTGAACGCGCCTTGTTTAGAGAGCTATTAAAAGCAAATGGCGTTGGGCCAAAACTTGGCTTAGCTATTTTATCGGGCATGTCGGCAAAGCAATTTGTAAGCTGTGTAAATAACGAAGACTCAACGTCGCTAGTTAAATTACCGGGTGTAGGTAAAAAAACAGCCGAGCGTTTAGTACTCGAAATGAAAGACAGATTAAAAGATTGGGGTAATGATTTATTTACGCCATTTAGCGACAGCGCAGTAATAGAGCCAATGAGCGATGCGACAATAGCTAATAACGCAGCCGATGATGCCGTATCGGCACTGCTTGCATTAGGTTATAAATTGCCACAAGCTCAAAAAGCAGTAAAATCGATAAGCAAACCCGATATGTCTACTGAGGTTCTTATTAGAGAATCTTTAAAATCAATGTTGTGAGTAACCCATGATTGAAGCGGATCGCTTAATTGATGCGACTGAAAAAACAAATGAAGACTCTATAGATCGTGCAATAAGACCAAAACTTTTAGCCGACTACAGAGGCCAGCCTCATGTTAAGCAGCAAATGGAAATTTTTATTGAAGCTGCCCGAACCCGTGGTGAAGCGCTCGATCATTTATTAATATTTGGCCCACCAGGGCTTGGTAAAACCACGCTTGCAAATATCGTTGCCAACGAATTACACGTAAGTATTAAAACAACATCCGGCCCTGTACTTGAAAAAGCAGGCGATTTAGCTGCGTTACTTACTAATTTAGAAGAAGGCGATGTACTGTTTATTGATGAAATACACAGGCTAAGCCCGCAAGTTGAAGAAATACTGTATCCCGCAATGGAAGACTACCAGCTTGATATAATGATTGGTGAAGGCCCAGCTGCGCGTTCTATTAAATTAGACTTACCTGCATTTACACTTATTGGTGCCACTACGCGAGCAGGCTCGCTAACATCGCCACTACGTGACCGTTTTGGTATTGTGCAGCGATTAGAGTTTTATTCTGTAGAAGATTTGTCGCACATAGTAGGGCGCTCTGCACATTATCTTGGTTTAGAAATGTGTGATGATGGCGCAACCGAAATTGCACAACGTTCACGTGGTACACCACGTATTGCAAACCGTTTATTACGCCGTGTACGCGATTACACACAGGTAAAATCTGACGGTACAGTAAATGCCGAAGTAGCTAAGCAAGCGCTTGATATGATTGACGTAGATAAAAGTGGTTTTGATTATATGGATCGCAAATATTTACTCGCCATAATTGAAAAATTTATGGGCGGCCCAGTAGGGCTCGACAATGTAGCTGCAGCTATTGGTGAAGAGCGTGAAACAATAGAAGATGTAATAGAGCCGTTTTTAATTCAGCAAGGATTTATTCAGCGTACTCCGCGTGGTCGAATAGTGTCTGACAGTGCATATCATCACTTTGGTTTACTTCCTAAAAAAGACTAGCCTCATCATATACATTACTTGCTGTGGTTTATTGCGCAGCAGGTAATTGACTTAGTATCCCTTTCTTTCAAATATTTATACGGCTGGTATTTTACCCAAAACCTCAGCACACTGTTGCAAATGTTATTTCAAAATACCTATACGCTTTATAGTTAACTGTTAATTCACAGGGCGTTAAGACTCGCGAAGCTATCCTGCGTACCATTCAAACTAGTAACCGGATTACTTATTGTAAAATAGGTAGGGCAATTATTAGTTTATAAATAATACCAATCTGCTTATATATGGGGTCTACTTAACGTTAAGAAAATTACGCTAGAACTAGGCAAAAGTTTTTGTATCTAGTTGTTCTAAATAAAAAATTTTTAACGACGTTATAGTGCAATTTAATTCGTTAAATTGATCAAAGATTTATGCAGGTTGGTATAAAATATGTAGCGCACCAAATTGCAGGCAAAAAAAAGCCCGCAAAAAATGCGGGCAAACAACAAGTTGAAGGAAGTAATCCAGGGAACTACGTTTTACTGAATTTGGTTTTATCCAGAAAGAGTAAAACAATGTAATACGATAAAATATCCTATTACTAAGAACTTGGCTTAATGAAACTATCTCATTCGGTGCGCTAGTTCGGTATGGGAGAATAATACGTAAGATCATCTTTTTGTTCAAACTAGAAAATTTGTATTTTCAGATTAGAAAAACTAATTCGGTGAATTTTATTGTTGTTTGAATCTTGCGCGTTAATTAATCGTTAAATTTATAAGTTAATGAAATTTCTAGCTTAAGTAATTTCTTTTGATGTGGCTCGGTATTAGTTTTACTGTTACGTGAAGGTAAGGCTTATAGGTTTTGAGTGTTTATGCTCTTATTTTGAATAAACGGCGCATTTTATGACGTTTTACTTATATATTTACGCATATTTATAGTTAGCGAGTTTATTTAAAAGATTAAATAAAATACTGAGGCAAAGGGAAATGCCAACTAAAGCTGTTTTTTAACGTTTTTTGTTGCCTATTCATAGCAATACCGTTGTCAGCTTGAAATGGACTAGATACACTAGATGCAACTTTTGACCGTATAAACGGTCATATTTACACAAATTAACCAATTTGCCGTATTTTGAAATTACTTAGGAGTTTAACGTGGGATCAGGGCTTAATTTTTTAGACCTAATTTTAGAAGCAAGCTTGCTTGTTCAGTTAGTGATGTTAGGGCTAGTTGCCATGTCTGTAATGTCGTGGACAATTATATTTCAGCGTAAAAAAGCAATATCAGATGCACTATCAAATGCTAAGAAATTTGAGCAAAAATTTTGGTCTGGTATTGATCTAAGTAAATTGTATAACGAAATATCGTCACGCAGCGGTCAGTCTCAAGGTATTGAAGCCTTATTTACTTCAGGCTTTAAGGAGTTTGCTCGTCATAAAAAGAATACATTTCAAAGTGCGAGTATTGTTATGGAAGGGACGCATCGTTCTATGCGTGTTGCGCTTTCTCGTGAAATTGAAAAAATTGAATCTAGCTTATCGTTTTTAGCAACGGTAGGTTCTATTAGTCCGTACATCGGTTTGTTTGGTACAGTGTGGGGTATTATGAATGCCTTTATTGCACTAGGTGAAGTTAAGCAAGCTACATTACAAATGGTAGCACCCGGTATAGCAGAGGCACTTATTGCGACTGCTATGGGTTTATTCGCGGCAATTCCGGCCGTTATTGCTTATAACCGCTTTTCAAACAGTGTTGAAAAGCTTGAGTCTCACTATATTAACTTTATGGAAGAGTTTGCTAATATTTTACACCGTCAAGCAGCTACACAAATAGAGGCACAAGCGAATGTATCAGCGTAAAAAGCGCCGTCCGGTCGCAGAAATTAATGTAGTACCTTACATTGATGTAATGTTGGTATTACTTATTATATTTATGGCAACAGCACCGCTTATTACACACGGTGTAAAAGTTGATTTACCTAAAATGGAAGAGTCTGATTTAGTTGATACTAAAGATACTCCGCCCATTATTGCTTCAATTGATGCAGAGGGTAAATATTATGTAAGCGTAGGTACTGATCCTGAAGAGCCTATGGAAGCACTTGATGTTGCTGCGGTTATAAAATTACAGTTAATGAAAAACCCTGACGTGCCAGTTATGATTAAAGGCTCGGGTAAGGTGTCGTATCAAGAAGTATTATTACTAATGGATTTTTTGAAAAATGCAGGCGTACCATCAGTAGGATTAATGACTGAATCCTTTGAGGGGAAGTAGCTGTATGAATAGTTCAGTAGTAAAATCGATAGTACTTCATTTAGGAATTGGTGGTTTTTTGTATGCGTCTGCAAACATTCATCCGCCAGCACCTAAAGTAATGGAGGTAACGCTTAATTCGGCTATACCTACGCCAGATAAAGCAGTATCAGCCGTTACAGTTGATCAAAAACAAGTTGAGCAAAAAATTGCTGAACTTCAAAAGAAAGAAAAAGATAAAAAAAGTGCTGAAGACAAACGTATCCGCGATTTAGAACGCAGAGCGGCCAATGCACGTAAGCAACGCGAATCTGAATCTAGGCATATTAAAAAGCTAGAGCAAGAACGTAAAGCTAAAGAAAAAGAAACAGCCGAGGCGCAAGCACAAGCTAAAAAAGCACGTGCCATTGAGCAAAAAGAGCGCGCTAAAGCTAAGCAAGCCGAAAAGCAAAAGCAAGAAGCTGAAAGTGCAGCAAAAGCTGCTGCTGATAAGCGTAAAACCGAAGAAGACGCACTTAAAAAAGCAGAAGCTGAACGTAAAAAACGTGAAGAAGAAGCAAAAGAGCGTGCAGCCGAGGCAGAACGTAAACGCCAGCAAGCAATGCAAGAGCAAATGTTACAAGAGCAACTTGCCAAAGAGCAGGCTGCCCGTAGTAAAATACGTCAACAACAAGTGGTAAGCGAAGTTGATAAGTACCGTGCATTAATTATGGCGCGTATTCAGCAAAACTTATTGATTGATGAAAAAATGAAAAACCAACAGTGCCGAGTAAATATTCGTTTAGGTTTTAATGGTTTAGTAACGCAAGTTAAATCATTAGGTGGCGATAAGTTGGTATGTGAAGCTGCATTAAGAGCAGTGCGCATGGCCGACACATTACCGGTATCTAAAGATAAAGACGTATTCGAACAACTTAAGAATATTAATTTAACAATCAAGCCAGAATTTTAAAGGAATGATATGTTCAACAAAATAAAAATAGCCTGTTTAGTTTTACTGTTTGGGTTTGTGGGTGTTGCTAATGCAGCACTTGAAATTGTAATAACTGAGGGTGTAGACGGTGCAAGGCCCATTGCTATAGTACCTTTTAAGTACCAAGGTGTTGGCCCGATCCCTGAAAAATTAAGCAGTGTTATTGCTGCCGATTTAATGCGCAGTGGTAAATTTAAACCTGTAGATGTAGCGCAGATGCCACAACAGCCAACCAAAGATAGCGAAATTGATTACGCATCTTGGGTTAATAAAGGTGTGGAAGCGATATTAGTGGGCGAAGTTGAGCAGCAAACTGATGGGCGTTACTTAGTGCGTTATGAGTTAGTTGACGTGATCCGCGGCCAAATTACCGGTGGCAACACACAAATGATGAGTAATGGTAAGCTAGTTAAAAGCCAAGATCATATTTTGGAAGCGCGTGAAAGTGTTATTGGTGAAAGTGGTTTTCGCCGTTACTCTCATCGAATCAGTGACGTTATTTATGAAAGATTGACTGGTGAAAAAGGCGCATTTTTAACTAAAATTGCCTATGTAATAGTACGTGATAATGATGATAAGCCTTATCAGTTAGTTGTTGCAGATTATGACGGATTTAATGAGCAAGTATTACTTCGCTCAAAAGAGCCTTTAATGTCGCCAGCGTGGTCACCAGATGGTACTAAGTTAGCGTATGTAACGTTTGAAAACCGTCAAAGCCAAATTTACATTCAAGATATATACACAGGTAAACGCGAAATAATAGCAAGCTACCGTGGTATTAATGGTGCACCGCAGTTTTCGCCAGATGGTAAAAAGCTATTGTTAGTGCTTTCTAAGGACAAGACGGGTGCAACAGAAGTTTACATGCTTGACCTAGCTACACGTAAAGAAACACGCTTAACAAATCACCGTAGCATAGATACTGAGCCATCTTGGCACCCTAATGGTCAAGATATTGTGTTTACATCTGAAAGGGGTGGTAATGCTCAGATTTATAAGTTAAATTTAAAAACAGGTAGGTCACAACGACTCACCTTTGATGGTGATATGAATCTTGCTGGTTCAATAACACCAGATGGAAAAGAATTAGTGATGGTTAACCGTACCAACGGGCAGTACCATCTTGCTAAGAAAGAGCTGGCTACAGGCGCGTTCCAAGTATTAACGAGAACACGTCTAGATGAATCACCGAGCATAGCGCCAAATGGTTCGATGATTATATATAGCACGCTTCATAATAATAAACAGGTACTTGCGCTAGTATCGATGGACGGCCGCTTTAAGGCACGGTTACCTGTGCTAGACGGACAAGTAAAGGCACCAGCTTGGTCGCCATACTTACAGTAATATTACTGGTTTACTCAAAATAGGAATCTACTCAATGAAACTTAACAAAATACTTAAAGGCCTGCTAATTGCTGTGCCAGTAATGACATTAGCAGCTTGTAGCTCATCTTCAGATATTGATGAAGGTGCTGCAAACCAATCAAATCAAGGCGTTGTTGAGCAATCAACTAACACTGATACGGTTGAAGTTGCTACAATTTCTCCTGAGCAACAAGCAGAAGAGCAACTTCGTCAAAAGTACGAAGCACTTCGTCAAGAGCAAGTAATCTACTTTGATTTTGATACTGCGACAGTTGAAAGCAAGTACGCAGACTTACTTCGTGCACATGCTGAGTTTTTAGTTCAAAACTCATCAGTTAAAGTATTAATTGAAGGCCATGCAGATGAGCGCGGTACTCCAGAGTACAATATTGCACTAGGTGAGCACCGTGGCCAAGCAGTTGAAAAATACTTATTAAGCTTAGGTGTTTCAGCTAGCCAAATGTCAGTGGTAAGCTACGGTGAAGAGAAGCCAATGGTTAAGTCTCGCACTGAATCAGCTTTCGCTAAAAACCGCCGTGCGGTACTAGTTTACTAAGATAAGAGATATTATGAAGCCGAAAATTATTTTGGCAGCCATGATATTGAGCGGGAGCACCCAGTTAATGGCTGCTCCCGCTCCTGTTTCAGAAGCTGCGAGTTCACAATCAAGTATTGAGAAGCGATTAGCGTCGCTTGAGAATATGATGCAACAGCGTAACTTTTTGCAAGTTGAGTTACAGCAACAGCTTAACTTGTTACAAGACGAAGTAAGCCAAATTCGAGGTGTAACCGAAGAGCAAAGCTACAAGCTTGAAAAAGTACTGCAGCGTCAGCGTGAGTTGTATCAAGAGATTGAAAACCGCGTGAGCCAGGCTTATACACAGCCAGCAGCAGCTCCCGCAACTGATTACACGCAACAAAGCAATGCACAGACCTATAGCAGTGACTTATCTGAAAACGAAGCCTATGAGCGCGCTGTTGCGTTAATAATGAAAGATAAACGCTATGACCAAGCGATTCCTGAATTTCAAACGTTTTTAACTACCTACCCAAACTCTGTCTATGCGTCTAATGCGCATTATTGGTTAGGGCAGTTGCTTACTATTAAAAATGATGGTGTAAAAGCAGTAGAGCACTTTAAAGTCGTTGTGAACGAATTTCCAAATTCTAATAAACGCCCAGATGCGATGCTAAAGTTAGGCACACTTTTACAAGATCAAGGTTCAGCGGCGCAAGCGCAAAAAATATTGAGCGATCTTATCAATCAATACCCAAGTACAACCGCTGCAAAACTAGCAACTGATCGTTTAGGAAACTAAAGTTCACTAGCGATTAAATTTCTAGTTAGGGCGAGCAAACTACATGGAAACTCTCGAAGAATCTTGGATTTGCATGTAGTTTGAGCACAAACGGTTTAATTTTGTGCATCTAGACATAAAAACTTAAAAAAAGAGACAATTTCGGTTGCACTCATTTTATAAATAAGTATTATAAGCGCCCGCAGCAAACGAATGGTTACCCCACTCGAAATGCGACAAAAAGAGCGGGTTATTAGCTCAGTTGGTAGAGCAGTTGACTTTTAATCAATTGGTCGATGGTTCAAATCCATCATAACCCACCATTCTTTGAAAGTTTTAATCGGCGGATTTACGCAGCTTTTTACAAAGCAGATTTATATTAGAGCGGGTCATTAGCTCAGTTGGTAGAGCAGTTGACTTTTAATCAATTGGTCGATGGTTCAAATCCATCATGACCCACCACTCTCTAATGCTTTCCTTTATATTCTTTTTTAAATTCCCATTCTATTTTTTATAAACAGCTTAACTAGTTTGCTGTTATTTATGTTTATATTCTCGTATAATTCGCCCTAATTAATGCACTGTAGATAAGTGGTCGAGAACATGAGTCTAGCTCAAACTATTATGCCTGAAGGTTATATTTTCCCCCCTAAGCCAGCACCGTTAACAAATGACGAGCAAGGCGAATATAAAGCGCGTATAAAACAATTACTAAAAGATAAAAATGCAGTACTTGTTGCACATTATTATACCGATCCTGAAATTCAAGCACTTGCAGAAGAAACCGGCGGCTGCGTTGCCGATTCGCTAGAAATGGCACGTTTTGGTGCACGTCACGATGCAGATATGATCATCGTCGCGGGCGTGAAATTTATGGGCGAAACAGCCAAAATTTTAACACCAAATAAAACGGTTGTAATGCCAACGCTTGAAGCGACGTGTTCGCTAGATATTGGTTGCCCGATAGACGAGTTCTCAGCGTTTTGTGATGAGCACCCTGACCGTAAAGTGGTTGTGTATGCAAACACCTCTACGGCTGTTAAAGCACGTGCAGATTGGATTGTAACCTCATCATGTGCACTTGAAATAGTAGAGCACCTTGATGAGCAAGGCGAAAAAATCATTTGGGGCCCAGATAAGCACCTTGGTAGTTATATTCAAAAAAATACCGGTGCTGATATGCTTATGTGGAATGGTGCATGTATCGTACATGACGAATTTAAAACTAAAGCCTTAAAAGATATGAAGGCGCTACACCCAGATGCAGGCGTATTAGTTCATCCTGAGTCACCAGCAGAAATTGTTGCACTTGCCGATTCGGTTGGATCTACGAGCCAATTAATTAAAGCTGCGCAAACAATGGACAATAAAAAGTTTATTGTAGCAACCGATCGCGGGATCTTTTATAAAATGCAGCAACTATGTCCAGATAAAGAGTTTTTTGCGGCTCCAACGGCAGGTGAGGGCGCTTCATGTAAAAGTTGCGCACATTGCCCTTGGATGGCAATGAATGGCTTAAAAGCGATTGAGGAAGCCCTCATAAGCCCTAAAGGTAAAGAAGTATTCGTTGATATGGGTTTACGCGAAGGCGCACTTAAGTCGCTTAATCGCATGCTTGAATTTACTGCGAGCATGGCTAAGTAATTTTAAAAGTATAAATTAAAACGGTTAGGTCTTAGATTTAGCCGTTTTTTTGTGCCTATAGGTATGTGTTGCTTGATTAGTAAGCATTTAAAGGCTCATATTTAAAAATGCCTTGCACCTTAAGGGTCTATTTCATACTATAGCGCGCTGTTGCATTACACAATTGCAGCACTGTGGAGGGATGGCTGAGTGGCTGAAGGCGCACGCCTGGAAAGTGTGTTTAGGTTTATCCCTAACGAGGGTTCGAATCCCTCTCCCTCCACCATTATTCTTAGAACCCAGTTACTAATATTGAAAGGTATTAGTAACTGGGTTTTTTAATGCCTTCGCAATGACTAACTATTAACTAAATAGAGTGTTGATAACATGCCTACAAGTTCATGTTTTTCAATTGGCTTTGAAACGTAACCATCAAATAACTGCCTGTATATTTCTTTTTGCTCTGTAAAAACATTAGCGGTTAATGCGATAACAATTTGTTCGCTATTAAGCGCCTTAATTTTTTTACATGCCTGAAGACCATCCATTTTAGGCATTTGAATGTCCATAAAAATGATGTCTGGCTTGTGTGACTCGTATAATGAGATTGCTTCTAACCCATTGTTGGCAATAATAATGCTGGCTTTTGTAGGCTCAAGCATCGCAGATGCAACAAGCTGATTTATTTTATTATCTTCAGCTAATAAAATAGTTTTTCCAGATAGGTCAGGAAGCTCAACATTTTTTGTTATTAATGTGCTTTCATCAATCTGTGCTTGTTTTAATGGTAAGTACACATAAAACTGACTACCTGAATCTAATTGGCTTGTTACTTTAATTTCGCCACTCATTAAACCTATTAATGATTTAGTAATAGGTAAGCCAAGACCTGTACCGCCATATTCACGCGTAGTTGATTGCTCTGCTTGTTCAAAGCGCTCAAACAATCGCTCTATAGCCTGCTCAGAAATTCCAATTCCGGTGTCTGATATACAACAACATATTTTGTTTTCGTCGGTTAGCCTAAACGTTACTGTAACGCCACCCTGCGACGTAAACTTAATCGCATTAGATATTAGGTTTAAAAATATCTGTCTGAGTCTAACGGGGTCGCCCACCCAGTACTTATGCTCAATATTAATTATAAATTTAAGGTATATATTTTTATCACTGGCTTGCAGGCCAAGATCAGACTCTAAGTGGTGAATAAGTTCAAAAAGGTCGAATGATTTATATTCTAATGAAAGCTTCCCAGCTTCAATTTTAGAAAAGTCGAGGATATCATTAATAATAGTGGTGAGTGAGCGGGTCGAATAAAGTGATTTTTTTAAATACTCTTTTGATTTTTCATTCAATGGCTGCTCTTGCAGTAACTGTAATGTACCTAGTATGCCATTCATAGGTGTGCGTATTTCGTGACTCATATTTGCTAAAAATTCAGATTTAGCTTGTGATGCTTGTTCAGCTAATTCTTTAGCATGTCCGAGAGCTTGTTCGTGATTAATTTGTTCGGTCAAATCGTATGCTACACCCAAATAGCCAACAATTTCATTTTCGTTATTTAATAAAGAGGTAACACTTATATTAACTTGTATGTGCTCGCCTGTAGAAGAAATGTATGTCCACTGATTGATATCAGGCTCTGTAGCAGTTGCTTTTAAGATAAACACTTCAAAACCAGGGAAAACAGGTTCATTTAACTCTGCACTAAGCTGTTTGGCTTTTTTTATAATTTCTTCTTTTAAATGAAAAATACCCGGATTTTCAATTCCAATAACGTCTTGCGCTTTATAGCCTAATAACTTTTCAGAGGCGGGATTAAACAAAGTAATTAAGCCATTTATGTCGGTCGCAATAATAGAGTAACTGGCACTGTTTAAAATACTTTGTTGAAGCATACTTATATCGGCAATTTCTTTAGTACGTAATTTTACTTCTTTTTCTAATTTTAAATTTGTTTGCTGCAGCATATGCTTATTTTGTTTAGCTTTGATAATTCTTCGCTGTGTTCTTTGTGCTCTACGGTAAAAAAACAGCTGAATTATTAAAGTTATAAACATACAAATAAGGGTATAAAAAACACCATTGACAATAGCTTGATATTTACTCGGTAAGTGTAGTGATTCAATAAATGTGTCTGAAGCACTAAGTGTGATTTCCCATGTTCTTCCCATCACTTTAATTACTTTATTTAACTGATAATCAGCCGAGTTGCTTTTAATGCCGTAGCTAAAAAAGTCAGTTTTAACGTTGTTACCTATGTCGCTAATGACTAGCTTATTTTCATCAGCTTGGGAAAGAGAGTCTAAAATATTGTCTATTAATAAAGGGGAGTAAGTCCATCCAATTAATTGCTCTAAACGCTGGATTTTATCAGTTGGAATAATAATATTTTTATAAACTGGTAGTAAAATTAAAAAGCCTTGTTTCGATTTGTTATCCGCTTGGATTAACGTAATTGGCGCCGATAATTGAACTTGGTTATTAATTGCAGAATTTAATGCTGCTTTTTTACGTGTACTTTCCGATGCAATATCGAGTCCTAGAGCCCGTGAATTACTTTGCTCAGGAAATATATACTGAATAATAAAGTGCTCATCACTTTCGTTAGCTAGTTTATTTAGTTTGAATATTTGGTTAGGTCGATCGGATTTTGCAGTTTTTAAGAATTGAGCTAAGTTTTCGGCATTCACTTTTCTTATAAAACCAATACCATTTGCTCCAGGGAATTCTTGGGCGTAGTTGCGACTGTTAGAGTAATTAGAAATTGTTTGGTAGCTTAAATTATTAACGCCAATGCCGTGTATAAATCCTTTTAAGCCGTATAGCCCATATTTATATAAGGCGAATCTGCTAGTAACGCCTGTTGAGAGTGAAGAAAGGCGGTTGTTGAGGGCTTCATTTATTTTGTTATTAACAGCATCTTGATGTGCAGCGTGGGCAAAGTAAGTTAATACAATACCACTGATGAAAAAAATAGCATGAGTAAGCACCGAGATTAATAACCTTTTACTAACCGGTCGTCCTGAAAACATTAACTCATCCTTTATTATTAATATACTGACAGTATATCTGTTTTATCATCGAAATAAATATAGCACTTATTATTCAGGATACAACTTTGTTATTAATTAGAATATATATATTTTATAAAGGTTTAGAGTGGATGTAATATAAAAAGTTGATTTTACTCACCAAGATAAGACGAACATGTATATAAATATAATAATTTTTATGTTTTTTGCTACTTTATAGCGAACAACAAAAGTATTAGCTAAAGGTGCTGATTTTTATATTTATCGATTTTTTAGTGAATATTAGGTGCTCAAAAAACAACGGATAGCTTTTAGTTTTTGCTTATAACTTTACTTTGTTAAGTTTAAATAAAGTAAAATTTAACCAATATTATGACGCTTTTAAAGGGAACTATCGGTATAGGTTCGAGCGAGCAAGAGACGATGCTCACCTTACTTTTATAATTCATCCGAAACAAAACAAACACTTAATATTTTATAATATGAAAATTAAAACATTAAAAACTTATATTGTTCTATATTTTAGTAGCGTGAAAGAAAACGTGATTACTTAAAATGTAATTACCTTATGACTTGTTTGCCGTGTAGGTCGAAAAAATACACGCTGCTATGCACTGCACAGTGAAAACTTAAACAAAACAAGGTAACGGAGATAACTATGGCTCACCGAGTATCTAAATTACTTGCGGCAACAGGCGCAGTATTAACATGTATTTCTATTCCTTCGTATGCCGCTGTTAATGGGCTGACAGAACAAGATGAATTTAATATAAAACTTAGATCAATTTATTTTGACCGCGACTACGATAACGACGCAAGTGACGATTCAACTTTTGCTCAAGGTATAGAGCTCAATTACACATCGGGTTATATAAACGATTTAGTGAGTGTGGGTGTATCGACTTACACCGTGATGGATATTAATTCTACGGGTTCAGCCGCAGGTAATATTTTGCCAGCAGGTAATGAGAGCGGTGGAGTTGACGATAGCTTTTCTAAATTTGGGCAATATTTTTTAGATTTTAAATTGGGCAACAACGGTCACGTTAAAGTGGGCGGGCAAAAAACCAAAAGTATGTTGCTTAAAAGCTCTGGGAGTCGGGCTATTCCTAATACTTTTAGAGGCGTTTTTGGCGATTACAAAATTGGTAACACTAAATTATACGGTTACGTTTACGATAAATGGAGCCGTCGACACGATGATAGATGGGAAGACTTTTCTACCGATCAATCGGCAACTGGTGCTATTAGCGTAATTTGGGGCGTAGGTGCTACGCATAAAAAAGACAATCTAATATTAGAGGCTGAATATTTAAATTCGCACAATTATTTAAGTAAAATCGGATTAAAAATCAGTTACGACATTAAGCTTGAGCAAAGTAAGTTAACCCTTTCAACTGGCATATTTACCTCACAAGATGATGGTGATTTATTTGTAACAGGCGCAGAGGGCGGAGATTTAGATGATGAAGATACATCTGGTGCATTAACAGGTTTAACTAAAAGTGAAAACGATGGATTTGCCTATTACCTAGATGCTGATTGGAAAAAAGATATTTGGAGTGTAGGTGCGGCATTTACTAAAGTAAGTGATGCTTGGATTGAAGATAATTTCAGTGGCGACCATGGTACAAACCCATTTCCAACTCGCTCATTAATTGGTGCCGATTTAACAAACCAAAATGAAACATCATGGCAAGCTCGTTTAGGAATTGATTTGAAAGCAGTATCGCCTGGCTTAACAACTAAATTTTACTACACAGACGGCAGCGATGCTGAAAACTCTGCATTGGGTAAGTTAGGTGGTACAGCCGACGAAAAATATTGGGCTGTAGATACTCGCTATAAAGTTGAGAAAATAAAAGGCTTAAGCTTACGTTGGTTATTTGTAGATTATACAACCGAAAAATCAGGCAGTGTTGATGGTGTTAAAGGCGATAGAGCTGACCATCGAGTTTATGTAGATTACACTATTAAATTTTAACATGACTTTTAATAAGCCAATGCAAATTTTATGCATTGGTTTTGTTTCCTTTTTTCATTATCTTTATGATAAAACTAACAAATCAATAATAAAAATTAAGCTAATATATGTTTTCTCTTCAACAGTGGCAATCACAGGGTCAATTTACTCAAATTAGTGGCCATCAAATTTTTACTAAAACAGCTGGTGATATAACTAAGCCTGCGCTGCTTTTAATACATGGCTTTCCAAGTGCTAGTTGGGACTGGGAAGGTATGTGGCAAACCCTTAGTGAACATTATTTTGTAATTACACTCGATATGCTAGGTTTTGGTTTGTCAGATAAACCTAAAAATGCAGGCTATAAAATTACTGAACAAGCCGACTTATATACTCAATTTTTAAAAACGTTAAATATTAATGATATACATATTTTAGCTCATGACTATGGCGATACTGTGGCTCAAGAGTTATTAGCAAGGCAAGTCGTTAGCCAAAGTGACTTTAAAATAAACAGTGTGTGCTTTTTAAATGGTGGGTTATTTCCTGAGGTGCATAAACCCTTATTTATACAAAAGCTTTTACTTTCAAAGCTAGGTTGGATAGTGCCAAAATTAATGAATAAACAAAAATTTGCCAATAATCTACTTACTATTTTTGGTAAAAGTACACCGCCTTCAAAACAAGTGGTAGACACACTTTGGGAGCTGCTAGTTTATAAAGATGGCTTAGCCGTAATGCCCAAACTCATTAGTTATATAAAGCAGAGGCAGCAAAACCGAGCACGCTGGGTTGGTGCCATCATAAATAGCAATATACCACTTACGTTTATAGCAGGCGCAGAAGACCCCATCTCTGGTAAGCATATGATTGAGCACTATAAAAAGCTTATTCCCAATGCGCGCGTACAAGAGTTTGTAGAGCTTGGGCATTATCCGCAAGTAGAAAATCCAGATGCAATTACACAGGCTTATTTGAATTTTAGATATTGCCAATAAAAACGCGGCTACTAAATTAAGTGCCGCGTTTATAAATTTTAGAACTCTGAGTATTTAGGCTTTGAACCTTAATATTTTTGCTTTGGCGCTTTTAATTGTTTTTCAAACTCATCTGAAAACAATATCGTGCCATCATCTTCCTCTGTAGGGAAGGCAGCAATAAGTAAGTCATCTTCCTCAAGACCCGGTGTCCAGCGACTAAACCAGTCAGCAAGTGGGATTGCTTTAGCGCTGCAGCCAGCCCATTCGCCAGTTGCCCATGCTTCTGCAAATTCGCGAGTTGGCCAAACTGGCACACAGTCGTCATCTTCGTTGGCAAGCATAACGCAGCCATCATCATCGTTTAAAATCCATACTTGCTTGAACTGTTGTACGGTTTCGAACATATAGGCTAGGCGTTTTTTTGCTCCAAGTCCTAAAATTACTGCGTGTTCTTCGCTTAAATTTGGCGTTGTCATAATTAGCTCACTCTTAATTACTATTGATATTAATATATCTAAATTATATGCACACAAGTATATCGAGTTATATGACAGAGTGTTGAAAAGTTGCTATTTAATTTCAGCAATGCAGATCTAATTTGTAGATTGATCAGTATAATTTCTCACTAATTTGAGCGATCATTCAAAATAAGCTTGAATGTTTGTAAAAAGGCCACATTGTAGTAAGCATATACTTAATGAAGGATTGAAAAATGACAACTGATCTACTTGCTCCGTTTAAATTAAATAACACGATTGAGCTTAAAAACCGCGTACTTATGGCGCCATTAACGCGTTGTATGGCTGACGATAACTTAGTGCCAACACAAGATATGGTTGAATATTATGCTCGCCGTGCCGAAACCGGTTTAATTATTAGTGAAGCAACTATTATTCGTCCAGATGGACAAGGTTACCCAAATACTCCGGGTTTATTTACCAGCGAGCAAATTCAAGGTTGGAAAAAAGTAACTGACGCTGTGCACGCTAATGGCGGCAAAATGTTTGCACAGCTATGGCATGTTGGCCGTGTTGCACACCCTCACTTTTTTGATGGCGATGTACTTGCTCCATCAGCAATTGGCGTTGAAGGCTCTGTCCCTCGTATGCGTGAGCTTACATACATCACACCAAAAGCAGCCACTACTGATGATATTAAAAGTCTAGTTGCTGATTTCGCAAAAGCTGCTGAAAACGCAATTGAAGCAGGCTTTGATGGGGTAGAGATTCACGGTGCTAACGGTTATTTAGTGGACCAATTTTTACATTACGCTGCAAATACACGTAGCGACGAATATGGTCAAACGCCTGAAAACATGTCGCGTTTTGCACTAGAAGTAACCGATGCGGTTATTGCTGCTGTAGGCAGTGATCGTACTGCACTTAGATTAACACCGGGTGCTTACTTTAATATGAGCGAAGATAGCCGCGATAAAGCGGTATTTGATTACTTATTAACAGAACTTGAAAGCAGAGAATTAGCGTACTTACACGGCGGTATTTTTGACGACAGCATGCGCTTTGACTCGCTTGAAGGCAAAAGCATCTCTGAATTTTTACGAGCAGGCTACAAAGGTACATTAGTAGGCGTAGGTAGTTATAGTTTTGAGTCAGCAAAAGAAGCTATTAACGATGCTAAGTTTGACTTAATCGCTATTGGTCGCCCACTTATTGCAAACCCAGATTACATTAGCAAAATTGCAAACGGTGAAGAGTTAGTACCATACAGCGATGAAATGCTTGCACAATTGAAATAAATTACTATTTGTAATAAGTTCTAGAAAATAATTAAGACACCCAAAGTTAAACCTTTGGGTGTCTTTTTTTGTACATATTTCCGCCATGAATCTTCCATATTTGTTTAATTTTTATGTAAATAAAGTTCATCCTGGTTGTCATATTTAAAATTCATACTGTCCGCGTTTTCATATTTCATAATTAAAATCAAACGGGACAACAATGTACGCTTTAAAAAACAAATCGCTTTTGAGCATGGCTATTGCCATGGCTGTATCAACATCTGTTCATGCTAACGACAACACCATAGAAGAAGTAACCGTGGTTGCTAAACCAACGAGCTACGCTAACAATGTTATTGAGCCTGCAATGCTTGAGCAACAAAGTTCGGTATCGAGCATATTATCAGTTATTGATAATTTACCAGGTATTAGCATAAACGAAGGTGATGCATTTGGTGGCGACGATTGGTCTACTACAATCACCATGCGTGGTTTTAGTATTGATGGAAACCAACAACAATTAGGTATGACCGTTGATGGCATTCCCAATGGTGGCTCTAATTATGGCGGTGGTGCTAAAGCTAACCGTTACCTAGATAGCGAAAACCTTGCAACGGTTGAAGTAGGTCAAGGTACGTCTGATATTAAATCGGCTTCACTTGAAGCGCTAGGCGGTACATTCAACTTTGTAAGTAAAGATCCAAGCCTTGAAAAGGGCACTACTTTTGCTTATACCTCAGGGAGTCACGATGCCACGCGTTATTACTTTAAACACGAAACAGGCACTGTTTTTGATAACACACAAGCGTACGTAAGTTACTCGCAAACAGATACAAGCCGCTGGATTGGTTCAGGCAGTAATGGCGGTAAAGACAACCAACACGCAGAGCTTAAGTTTGTATCTAATTTTGACGATTTAACGCTCACTGGTCGTTTATCTTACGACGATGTAAGCGAGACAAACTATAACAGCGTAAGCCTTGAGCAGTTTGAACAAACACCAGAGTGGGATCAGCTAACATGGAATTGGACGGGAGTTCCGCACTTTGACCAAATGTTTGCAGAAGGGTGGGGAACGCTTCGTGAAAATACCTTAGGCTATTTAAAATTTGAATACGCGATTTCGCCAACTTCATTATTAACCGTTAGCCCTTATTACCATAAAAATTCAGGTCGCGGCGATTGGATCCCACCTTACTTAACAACGCCTGTTGATGAAAATGGCGAACCAACAACCGAGGGCGGTACTAATGCAGGCTCTTATGGTTTTGCTGATAGTGAAGGCAATCCGCTTGCACCAAATGCCGATTGTACGCAAAGTTTGAGCTGGCCATGGGAGTCGGGTCCTGGTTTAAATCCTGCGTGTTACGATGCAACAGCAACGCCTGTTATGTCTTACCGCCATACGCATTACAACAAAGATCGTTTAGGTGTAACGGCAAATTACCAAGCTACATTTGGTGATCACGATATTGAAGCGGGCTTTTGGTATGAGCAAAGCGAACGTGATGAATCGCGTGATTGGCACAAAGTAATTGACGCGCGTATCTATCATCACTTTGATAGCACGCCTTACTGGACACAATACAAAAACACTTTTGATACCGATACATTCAAATGGTACCTACAAGACTCGATTAATTTTGGTGACTTAACATTAAATATTGGTGCAAAACAATATTTAGTTGAATTACAAAAGTACGACCACTTTGCTAACGAAAGATCAGATAAAGTAGATAGCGACTCAGACGTGTTATTTAGCGGGGGTGTATTGTATCAGCTAAATAACAGCACAGAATTATTTGCCAGTTACAGCGAGAATTTTTCAGCAATAAAAGACGGTGTACTTGAGCGAGACAGCTCAACGCTTACAAACATAGAGCCAGAAACTGCCGACAACATCGACTTTGGTGTACGTTATCAAGCTGACAGACTAACTCTTACAGCAACGGCTTACAGTGTTAAGTTTGATAACCGCATTACCTTTATTGCCCCTGGTAGTGGCACAGACGGCATTGATTACACGATTGGTACAAATGGCTCGTACGTAAATGTAGGGGGTATTGACTCAAATGGGCTCGAGCTTGCAGCAAGCTATATGCTAACACCAAGCTGGAGCGTGTACTCGTCGTATACGAATAGCAGTTCTGAGTATTCATCCGATGATCCAAATGCATACGATTCACAAGGCGTAATATTAAGAGATGAAAGTGGTAATGAGGTAGCACCAAGCTTTAGAAAAGGCGACAGCATAATAGATTCATCAGAGGATTTATTTGTGGTATCTACCGATTACTTTAGCGATGGCTTTCGTGTTGGTTTATCGGCTAAATACACCGGTGAGCGCTTAGGCGCATGGCAAGACGAAGACACTCGCACGCGCAATAAAGTAGACGCCTACACAGTACTTGATTTTAATGCAGGTTATTCAACTGACGTAGATGCCGGCCCGTTTAAAGCCATTGACGTATCGTTTGTTGTTTATAATGTTACTGACAAAAGCTACTTAGCAGGTGGTACCGGTAACGGCGCTACTTATTACATTGGTGCGCCTCGCACCGCAGCAGTTACATTTACCGCTGACTTTTAATTAGGTTTTAGTAATTGAATTAAAATAAAGCCCATCATTGGTGGGCTTTATTATATGAAAGGGCGCAAACGCGATGAAAACAATTATAAAAGTAACACTATTTAGCTTAAGTGTATTAGCGAGCAACTTTGCAACAGCAGCGCAAAATGTAGTGCTGATAACGCTTGATGGAGTACGCTGGCAAGAAGTATTTAATGGGGCTGATAATAGCTTAATTAATAATACTGATTTTGTTAAAAAGCCTGAGCAATTAAAGAGACAATTTTGGGCAAAAACAGCAAATGAGCGCCAGCAATTACTTATGCCTTTTTTAACGCAAGTAGTGGCTAAACAAGGCGTAATTATTGGCGATAGAGCTAACGGCTCTACTATGTCGGTAAGTAACCCGTGGTATTTTTCATACCCTGGTTATAACGAAATACTCACCGGTGAAGTTGACGAAAATATAAATAGTAACAACAAAGTGCTCAACCCAAATAAAACTATTTTAGAGCGTTTAGATAAGTTACCTGAGTTTAAAGATAGCACTGCCTTATTTGGTAGTTGGGATGTATTCCCATACATTGTAAATACTAAGCGCAGTAACGTGTATGTAAATGCAGGTTTTATGTCAATTGAAGAGAATTTATTCACCGATGCGCCGCTGTTAAATGCGCTACAAAATGAAATTCCCAGTCCTTGGTATAACGTACGACTAGATAGTTTTACATATCGCTTTGCTAAAGCGTATATGTTGGCTAAAAAGCCTAAGTTGTTAGTGATAAGTTTAGGCGAAACCGATGACTTTGCGCATGATGGACATTACGATCAATACCTTAAATCGGCAAGGCAAAGTGACGCCTTTATAAAAGACTTATGGGCAACTATTCAAACTACAGCGGGTTATAAAAATAACACCACACTAATTATTACTACTGATCACGGCCGTGGCAATAATGCCAACGATTGGCAACATCACAGCTCTAAACGTGCACTTGCTGAGCTAGAGTTAGGTGAAAATACCTACCCAGAAGGAATTGTTGGCTCTGAACATATTTGGCTTGCAGCCATTGGCCCCGCAATAAAAGGACGTGGCTTAATTAAAACTGAAAATGAGCTTAAACAAGCGCAAATAGCGGCTACCGTTTTAAAGGCTCTTGGGCAGAACCCAAATGAAATAAATTCAAATATGGCGCCTGCTATTAGCGATATTTTAAAATGAAGAACCTATTAAAACCATTAACCCTATCTGCCTTGGTGCTGAGTTTGGTTATTAGCGCGAGTGTTAATGCCGCACCATCTAAAATCCTATTTGGTTCGTGTGGGCATCAAGATAAAAACATACCCATATTTAATGCAATTAACAAAGAGCAGGGGGATTTGTTTATATTTTTGGGTGACAATATTTACGGCGATACCAACGATATGGATATACTTGCCGATAAATACCAACTTTTAGGGGCAAAGGCGGGTTTTAAAATCTTGAAAGAGCAAACGCCTATTATTGCTATGTGGGATGACCACGATTATGGCCAAAACGATGCAGGTAAAGAGTATCCGCATAAAGAGCAATCACGCCAAATTATGCTTAATTTTTGGGATGAACCTGTAAACTCAGCGCGTCGCACTCGTCCTGATGGAATTTATACCTCGTACATGTATGGTGAAAATGAGCAAACCATACAAGTAATAATGCCTGATTTACGTTGGAACCGTGATGCGCTAAACCATGTAGGTGAGCTTGAATACTACACTAAGCGTAAGTTAAATAACCAAGGCCCGTATAGTCCCAGTGAAGTAAAGGGCGCATCAATGCTAGGTGAAGCCCAGTGGCAATGGCTTGAACAAGAGCTTAAAAAGCCTGCTGCAATAAAATTGATTGCCTCAAGCTTACAGCTTTTACCCGATTTTACAGGTTGGGAGTCATGGGCAAACTTTCCTGAAGATAGAAACCGTTTATTTGCATTGATTAAAAAGCATAAGGTAAATGGGGTAGTGATCATCAGCGGCGATACGCACTGGGGTGAAATATCAAAGTATCAGCAAAACCTTGATTACCCATTAATTGAGATGACCAGCTCTGGCTTAACTGAAAAGTGGAAAGATGTAAGCCCTAACAAACACCGAGTAGGGAATTTTACTCATAACGTAAATTATGGTGATTTAAGCATAGACTGGCAGCAAATTGACCCCACTATTTCACTTAAATTAAAAGGCATTGATGGCGAAGTAATAATGCAAAGTGATTTTAGTTTATCAAGTATTAGCCCTTATAAATAAACTCACTACTACGCACAGTATATAAAATAGATGCTGTGCGTATAAAATCTGTAAGTTAGTTCTTAACTCTCTGATTTATTAAAGCCAATTACCCGTTTGCGCTACCCCTAATATTGAAAATATCTTACACTGGTTTTATCTCAAGCAAGGTCAGTGTTATATGCTAAATATTATTCAATCAAACCGGATGGAAGCCCTGCAAGCGCAGTTCCACCAGCTGTTAAAAGTAAACCCATTGCAAAGCCCGTTCGACAAAGAAGTAGTGCTAGTGCAATCGCCGGGTATGTCGCAGTGGTTAAAAATAGGTTTGAGCGAAAACTTAGGGGTTGCGGCGCAGGTAGATTTTCCGCTGCCGTCGAGCTTTATTTGGCAGTTGTATCAGCAATTACTGCCAAATGTCCCTAAAGAGTCGGCATTTAATAAGCCCAACCTTGCTTGGAAGCTGTTTGCCATTTTACCCATCTGTATTGATGAGCCGCTATATTTACCGCTAAAAACCTATTTAGAGGGCGATATTGACGGGCAAAAGACCTTTGCGCTGTGCGAAAAAATAGCCGATGTGTACGACCAATATTTAATGTACCGACCGCACTGGATAGCCACATGGGATAGCGGAAAAGATGAACTTGATGACGTGGATGTAACCATTGCCCCATGGCAACCTGACTTATGGCGACGCATTGTAAAACTAAGCCAAGAGCTTGGGCAAAGCCAATTTCATCGCGCTAATATGCAAGGGCAGTTACTTGCAGCACTTGAAACCATGGATAATAGCTTACTGCCACAACGCATTAGCTTATTTGGTATATCGGCGATTGCCAGTTCCCAGCTAGACGTATTTGAAGCGCTGAGTAAAAAAACCGAGGTTATATTATTCTTTTTTAACCCAAGTGAGCATTACTGGGGCGATATTATAGATGAAAAAACAGCAGCTAAAATAAGCGCTAAATACGCCAAAATGCCGCTGGTGGAAGCACAACAAAAAAAACAAACCAATCCAGATGAAGAATACTACTTTATTGGTAATCCGTTGTTATCGTCGTGGGGTAAATTAGGTCGCGACTATTTTGAACAACTTGTACAGTTAGATGCCCGTTGGATTGATGGTTTTATTGATGTGTTTGACGACACCTTACTAGGGCAAGTACAAAGCGAGATTTATCAGCTTGCGTTTAAAGGTGAATCGCTGACCGATAACAAAGAGTGGTTTATAAACGACGAAGGTAAATTACCAATCAGCGCAACCGACACCAGCATTACGCTAAGCGATTGCCATACTCCGCTCAGAGAAGTTGAGCGCTTGCACGACTACTTACTTAACTTATTTAATCAAAACCCAGCGCTTACCCCCAAAGACATAATCGTCATGATGCCCGATGTAGGCACTTACAGCCCTTACATTGAAGCCGTATTTGGCGGAGCACAAGGCAGCCGCTTTATTCCTTACGCATTGGCCGATTTAGCCATAGAGCAAGAAAAGCCCGTCCTTAGCTCATTTGCGAGTTTAGCTAACTTACCGTTTTCGCGCTTTGGTGTGTCGGATATTCTCGATTTATTACAAGTTACGCAAATAGCCGAAAAATTTGGGCTTGAAGCGCACGAATACGAGCAAATTCAATACTGGCTTGAACGTGTTGGGGTTAAATGGGGTATAAACGCAGCGCATAAAAGAAGCTTTGATTTACCAGCTATCGATTTAAATACCTGGCAACATGGGCTTAACCGTTTACTGCTTGGTATTGCTATGCGCGACGAACAATGCCCGTTTAACGGTATTTACAGCGCTGACGAAGTAGAAGGCATGGCGCTCGATACACTCAATAAGCTCGTGCACTTTATTGATGTACTGCAAAGCTTTAAAGAGCAGCTAACGCCCTACGATACGCTCACTAATAAAGCGCATATTTTAAGCGAGCTACTAAACGCTATATACGAAAGTGAAAGCGATGACAGCTGGGATTTATTAGTACTTCAAAACGTGCTCGAAGAATTACAAAAACACCACGACAACGGCGATTACAGCAAAGTGGTTTCGCAGCGTATTGTTAGTTACTTAGTTAAACAAGGCATTCAAGAAAAAGGCGTAGGGCAGCGATTCTTAGTTGGGCAAGTCAATTTTTGTACGCTTATGCCCATGCGCGCCGTACCATTTAAAGTGGTATGCATGCTGGGTTTAAACGATGCCGACTACCCACGTAACGTACAGCCCATTGGTTTTGACTTAGTGCCTTATTCTAAAAAGCAAAAAGGTGACCGATCACGTAAATTAGATGACCGCTACTTATTTTTAGAAGCGCTATTGAGTGCCCGCGACAACCTATACATGAGTTACATTGGTCGCTCGTGTTTTGATAACCAACCGCGCATGCCATCAACGCTTGTAAGTGAGCTGTTAGAATATATTGGGCGTAGTTTTGTATTAAACGAAAAGAGTGAAAAAACGCTGCCCGCATGTCTAATTAATCAGCAGCATTTACAGCCCTTTAATAGCCATTATTATTTAGCCGATGAGCAAGCTAATACTGTGCTGAGTAACCACAGTTACAATCCAATTTGGCTGCCAAGTGAGTCAATTAAACCACAGCCGGTTATTGCACTTGATGTGACTGTGCCAGAGCAGCTTGATCTAGACGTGTTTATTAGAAGTGTGTGCAGCGCACAAGAGAGCTTTTATCAACAAACACTAGGTTTACGCCTGCCACAATTTAACGAAGTAGCAAAAGACGAAGAACCATTTAGCCTAGATGCACTGCGCCGTTATTTTTACCTTGATGAAATACTTAAAGCCAATATAAACGAGCAACCACTGAGTACCGAGCAAATACTGCAGCGGGGTGAGTTACCTCAAGCCAATGTAGGCAGCCTCATATTTGAGAGTATGGAGCACCGAGTTGATACGCTTGCAGGGCAAGTAAAAGAGCACATTAAAGGCGGAAAAAGTGAGCCAATAGAAGTTTTGCTTACCATTGAAGGCACCAAAATAGAGGGCTGGCTCAATCATGTTTATTTGCAAAAACAAGTGTTTTATCGCAGCGCGAGTATTAAAGCGAAAGATTTAATTAAAGGCTTTATTTATCACCTCGCAGCGCAAAGTATGGGTCAACAAGTAGAAACATTGTTACTTGGGCTTGATAAGCAAATTACCTTTGCGCCAATTAATAAAGCTGATGCCGATGCACTATTAGCTGATTGGTTTGAGTTATACAAAGCGCTGCGCGCAGAGCCAGTGCCATTTTTTCCGGTAAGTGGTTATGAATACGTTAAAAGCGGCGGCGATATAACAAAAGCAATGAGCAAATTTAGCCCGCAATACATAGGGCGAGGCGAGGGCGAAAACCCGTATATTCGCTTAACGGTGCAATCGCTAAACGACTGCCAAGAAGAATTTATAAAATGGAGTGATAAATTGCTCACGCCTTTATTTGAACACGCAAAGGAGAGTGACCATGCAAGCGCTTAATCCTCTTACTATGCCGCTCATTGGTCAAAGTTTAATAGAAGCCAGTGCGGGTACTGGTAAAACTTATACAATTACGGGGCTGTATTTACGTTACTTACTAGGTATGCAAATAGAAGGTGAGTTAAATACGCCGCTCAGTGTTGAGCAAATTTTGGTAGTAACCTTTACCGACGCCGCCACCCAAGAAATTAAAGACCGCGTACGCAGCCGAATTATTGCTGCGCGCGACGCATTGCTTGGGCAAGACCCAAATGACGAACTCATTGAAGGCGTAATTGCCAAAATTGATGATAAGCACCGCGCGTTTGATTTACTCGATGCAGCTGCTAAATCAATGGACGAAGCCGCTATTTTTACCATTCATGGCTTTTGTCAGCGGATGCTAAAACAACATGCGTTTGAGTCGGGTGTGGCGTTTAATCTCGAATTTATTTTAGATGAGCGCGACATACTGCTCGAAACCATTAAAGATTTTTGGCGTGCGTTTGTATACCCACTTAACAAAGAGCGCACCGATGCTATTTTAGATGTATTTGCCGCACCAGAGGCTTTATTCGCTCAAGTGGCGAGCATTTTAAATAAAGCCAATGCGCACATTACACCACAAATAAAATTAGACGATGTGTGGAAAGCCCGCGACGAGTACATAACCTGTGTACCCGCATTTAAAAAAGCGGTATTAGAGCAAGAGTTTATAGGTGCTATTAAAGGCTCGGGTTTAAGCGGGTCTAAAACGCCAGCACGAAAAGGCAGCCTTAGTGCGCTTGAGACATTTTGTTTAGGCGGCGATTTGTTTTTTGAATTTGGCACTAGCAAGTATTCGTTTGAAGTGTGGAGTACAGAAAACCTAAGCGATGCAGGCAATTATAAAAAAAATCAGCCATTATTTGTGCATCCATTACTGAGTCAGTTTGACGAGCTTGCCGCACTTAATAACACCATAAACCAAGGGCTCAAAATAGCGGTTATACAACATGCAGCACGCTGGGTAAAAGCCGCAATAGTTAAGCGCAAGCAAGAGCAAAGTGTGATCACCCCCGATGACTTATTGACCAATTTACACAGTGCGCTTAATAACGAGCAAGGCGACGTACTAGCGCAAAAAATTGCGCAGTTGTTTCCGGTTGCCATGATTGATGAATTCCAAGATACCGATCCGATTCAGTACGGTATTTTTAGTAAAATTTATGGGCAACAAAATACCACGCTTGCCATGATAGGCGACCCCAAGCAGGCTATTTATGGCTTTAGGGGCGCGGATATTTTTACGTATATTGGCGCAAAAGAAGCTGTACAGACTGATCAGCAATTTACGCTGGGTACTAACTTTCGCTCAAGCACCGATATAGTAAATAGCGTTAATAGTTTATTTGGCAAACACGCTAACAGCTTTATTTATAACGACGCCATACCGTTTAACGCAGTGGCTGCGAAAGGTAAAAAAGCGGAAGACTCTTTTTTAATTGATGGCAAACCCGCGACCGCATTCGAATTTAATGTATTTGTGGATGAAGTCGCAGACGAAAAAAACAAACCAACCAACAAAGGTGTAGGGCAAGCACATTTAGCCACTCACTTTGCTAATAAAATAGTGACCCTGCTTGAAAAAGCAAAACAGGGGGACGCGTGCATTGGCAGTAACCCTGTAAGCGCTGCCGATATTTGTATATTAGTGCGCGACCGTGTTGAAGCGCAAATAATGAAAAAAGCGCTTAGCGAAGCCAAAATAGCCAGCGTGTATTTATCGCGCGAAAGCGTTTTTAGCCAAGAGCTTAGCCATCACCTACTTAACTTTTTAACAGCGCTGCATGGACAATATGATGAGTCACTGCTGCGCGGTGTTTTAGCTGGTCCATTATTTTGTTTAAGTTATAACGAAATACACGCACTCGCTGATGATGAAAATAAATGGCAAGAGCATTTAAACTTTTTTGCACAGCTTAGCCACATTTGGAACAAGCAAGGTGCTATGGCCATGCTTGAGCGCTTAATGAGCCATAACCAGCTTAGCGCTAAATGGCAAGGTTTAGGGTATAACGTTGAGCGTTGGCTGACAGATTTTAGGCATTTGGGCGAAATACTTCAGCAAAAACAAATAGAGCTTGAAGGCACGCTGCGTTTGCTGCGCTGGTTTGCACAAAAGGTAAGCCAACAAGACGGTGAAACAGTACAAGTGCGCCTAGAAAGTGACGCCAACTTAGTTAAGATTGTCACTATGCATGCCTCAAAAGGGCTTGAATATCCACTGGTATTTATGCCGTTTGCCAGTGGCTATCGCGAAACAAAAGAAGCGCTTTATCATAATAATGGCAAGCTAGTTTACGATTTAAGTAAAGACGAAGATGCCCTGCAAAAAGCAGAGCAAGAACGCTTAGCTGAAGATTTACGCCTGCTTTATGTAGCGCTTACTCGCGCCGTACATTTTTGTGCGCTTGGTGTTTATAACATTGGGCAAGGACAAAGTAGCCGCTTGGCTATGCAAAGTAGTGCACTTGGGCATGTTTTATTTGCAGGGCTTGAGCTTGCCAGTAGCCAAACATGGCGCACGCATTTAAGTGAGTTTTGCGACGCTAATAGCGCGATGAGCTATCAGCAATTTACCTCGCAAACGTTATTAGAGCAGGGCACGCTTTGTTTTAGTAATAGTAAAATTGCGCAGCAAACATTAAGTGTTAATAGAGTAACGGCAAATATTGAGCGTAACTGGCGAGCAACCAGCTTTAGTGCGTTAAGCTTTAAAAAGCATAGCGACCAATTAGCCCCAGGGCGAAGTGATGAAGATCACGAAAAAGACGAGTTTGCAGTGCAAGAGGACGAGCTGCCATCACCTTATAGTTTTCCTAAAGGGCCAAAGCCAGGTAGCTGTTTGCACGAAATATTTGAACAAATAGATTTTATTAGCCCGATAGTTCACCCAACTAATTCCGAGCAAAACTTATCTGAGGTAGTTAAGCGCAGCCTTGAAAAGTACCACATAGGTGAGCAATGGCGAGAAGTGGCTGAAAAATGGGTACTCGATGTTCTTGCGTGCCCCCTAGATAAAAGCTCTCTAGAAAATAGCCTTCTTTCATTAGGTGTGCTTACACCCAATGATTGCCTAGTCGAAATGGAATTTAATTTACCCCTTGAGAGCTTAAGTGCACCTAAGCTAAACGAAATGCTGGTTAAACATTTTGGCTTTACGCAAAGTAAGCTTGAATTTTCACAAGTAAAAGGCTTGTTAAAAGGCTTTGTCGATTTAATATTTTGCTATCAAGGCAAATATTATATTTTAGATTATAAGTCTAATTACTTAGGCAGTACGCCAAGTGATTACGAAGGCGATATGCTTGAGCAAGCAATGAGCAGTCATCAGTATCATTTACAGTATTTAATCTACACGGTAGCGCTGCATCGTTTATTAAAACAACGTATAGCTGATTACTCGATAGAAACCCATTTAGGCGGCGTGTATTACACGTTTTTACGTGGAATGCCTACAGGGCAAGGCGTGTACTTTAAAAAGCTAACTGAAGAACAAGTGATTATTTTAGATGGCTTATTTAGCCAAGGAGCCATGCTATGAGCGATTTAAATGAGCAACCTGGCTTGTTTGACGATATAGACGAGACACTTAATAATGAAGCCGCAGAGCCTCTTACTTCAAAAAATGTAGCGCAAGATGCCCCATTAGAGGACATTGTGTTAAATAATGCGATTACAGAGGTCCCGTTACTTGAGTATTTATTAGCGCAAAACCGACTGCGTGTAGTTGATGTGAAGCTCGCAGAATTACTGTGTGCTAATGACATTGAGCAAACTCACAATGAACTATTTTATATTATTTTATTGCTGTGCTTATCGCAGCAAAGCCAGCATAGCTGCCTAACCTTAAATGAGGTTGACTGGAGCAATCCTTTTAACTTGCGCAAAAGTGACTTTAATAAACTCGATGGCAATGTACCCAGTACGCTAAGCCCGTTTAGTGATGATTTTAATGTACACACAGCGCTTAGTTATTTACAAAATCATGAAAGCGTAGGCGAAAATAAACCACTGCAACTGTTTAACGAGCGACTTTATTTTGCGCGCCTTGCCGGTTATGAGCAAACACTCGCAGATAGATTACTAAGCATGAGGGAGCGAAAGCTCAATATTAATAATGAAGTATTGGCTGAACTTTTAAATACCTATTTTCCTGCTGATTCAACAATTGAAACTGATTGGCAAAAAGTGGCGTGTGCGATTGCGGCCACCAAAGGCTTTAGTGTGATCACGGGTGGCCCAGGTACAGGTAAAACTACCACAGTGACTAAGTTGCTGGCTATTTTGCAGTCACTTTATGAAACAGCACCCCTTAGTATTAAGCTGGTGGCCCCTACAGGTAAAGCCGCTGCACGTTTAAGTGAGTCTATTTTGGGCGCTAAAAATAAGCTCACAACGATTCCTGATGATATAAAAGCGCTGATCCCGCAAAGCGCTCAAACGATTCATCGCTTATTGGGCGTAAAACCGTTTACTAATAAATTTAGACATAACAAAAGTAATCCGCTGCATTTAGATGTACTAATTATTGATGAAGCCAGTATGGTCGATTTATCGCTGATGGCTAAATTAATAGAAGCACTTCCTGCGCACGCGCGATTAATACTCCTAGGTGACAAAGATCAGCTTGCCTCGGTAGATACCGGCAGTGTAATGAGCGATTTATGCCAAGGTTTAACACTTGGGCAAACGCCACGCTACTCGCAAGCACGTTGTGATGAGCTAAATAGTTTATGTTTTAATAATAAACCTAAACTCGTATCGCAAAGCGTGAGTGAATTTAAACTTGCAGATTGCATTGCCTTTTTACAGCACAGTTATCGATTTGACGCACAAAGCGGTATTGGTCAACTCGCACTTGCGGTAAACACCAATAACACCGGTATTTTAAATTACGTAGAGCAAGAAAGTACTGAAGGGCGTTTTAACGATGTAATTTTAGATTACGACTTTGTAGCAAAACCGATTGAAAAGCTCGTTAAAAGTGCAGCAAGTCATTATGCAAAGTATCTTAACTTAATAGCTCAAGGTGCAAGTGTTGCACAGGTGCATGCTGCTTTTGCTAGTTATCAGCTTTTAGCTGCGGTACGAGAGGGCGATTACGGCGTTCATAGCTTAAATCAGCGAATAGAGCGCGTATTGCAACAGCAAGGTTTAATTACCGTAAGCCCTAATACTCATCACTATACGGGTATGCCTATTATGGTGAGCCAAAACGATTACCAGCTTAAGTTATTTAACGGCGATATTGGTATTTTAATGCCCGATGAAAGTAATCAGCTCAAAGCCATATTTATTGATGAGCAAGGTAATCAACGAGCATTTTCGCCAGCACGACTCCCTGCGCACGATAAAGTCTATGTAATGACTATTCATAAATCACAAGGTTCAGAGTTTAGCTACACAGCCATGGTACTGCCACCGCTAAAACAAGCGCGCATGGGTATTAACAGGCAATTAGTGTATACGGGAATAACCCGCGCTAAAAATAAGTTTGAGCTGGTGGCTGACGAAAAAGTACTGCAATTAGCAATGAATAAAAGCGTATCGAGAGCGTCTGGATTGTATGAAAGATTAAAGTTTGAGAATTAAAGGTTCTGCTGGGACATAGAAGTTATTTTATTGATGTATCCACATATTTGTAGATACCAGTGTTTATGTATTGGCTATTTTAAAACTTTCTGAATCTAGTAATTAAAGCTCTTATTATTTATCGCGTTATAAATGATATCTTCTATAATAAAATTAATTTCATTTCATATCGAATGTATTAGTAGGGATATTAATGTTTTTTTCTAAAAATAAACAAAACGAAATAGCTTCTCTAAAAGCTGAACTTTACCCATTACAACAAGTATGGGAAGGGCTTTACCGAGAGATGTTAGTACTAAACATTCTTTATGATGGCCGAATTTCGCACGCCAATGATAAGTTTTTAGAAAACCTAGGCTACAGTGAAGATGATCTAACTAATAATTCTTTTGACGATTTTATTACAGATTCGTCTCGCCAATCTTCAGAATTTAAAAGCCTACAGCAAGCTATAAAAAAAGAAGGGCATTGGGGCGGTGCATTACAAGTTATGCGCAGCGATGGCAAAGCTGAATGGTTACGTTTAATAGTACATCCTGTAAAAGGGGAGCAAGATCAGTTGCTCTATTTTTCTATATTCGGGAGTGTGCTTACAAAAACAATTACGGCTTCTCGCGAGCAAAGCGACACTATTAAAGCGATATATCGCTCTATGGCGGTAATTGAATTTGATTTAGAGGGCCATGTGTTAAAAGCAAATGATCAGTTTTTAGCTGCAATGGGTTATCAAGAAAGTGAATTAATAGGAAAGCACCA
This sequence comes from Pseudoalteromonas sp. NSLLW24, assembly GCF_015864725.1. Classification (NCBI taxonomy): domain Bacteria; kingdom Pseudomonadati; phylum Pseudomonadota; class Gammaproteobacteria; order Alteromonadales; family Pseudoalteromonadaceae; genus Pseudoalteromonas; species Pseudoalteromonas sp. NSLLW24. The sequence goes on from NZ_JADYWQ010000001.1 coordinate 74,805, forward strand.
TCGCACATTTTGTGAGGCTTCAGAGTACAACTCCCAAGAATATCTGCAATTTTGGGCTAAATTAAGAGAAGGTAAGTTTATTGCTGAGCGCTTTAAGCGCGTAGATAAACATGGCAACATTGTTTGGCTAGAAGCGTCATATAACCCAATCTCAAATGACGCGAATGAGCTTTATAAAGTAATGAAGTTTGCAACTGTTATCACTGATCAAGTAAATCAAGAAATTGCGATATCACAAGCTGCCGAAATTGCTTATAGCACCTCAACCCAAACTGATAAAAAAGCAGAGCAAGGCGCGAGCGTTATACAAGATACAGTCGCAGTAATGACTGAGCTGGCTATTAACATGGAGCAAGCTGCAAATGAAATTTCAGCGCTTGATCAGCAGTCGCAACAAATATCGAGTATTGTACAAAGCATTAGTAGTATTGCTGAGCAAACAAATTTATTAGCATTAAATGCCGCAATTGAAGCGGCAAGAGCTGGCGAGCAGGGGCGAGGCTTTGCTGTGGTTGCAGACGAGGTTCGATTGCTTGCATCGCGTACCTCAAAAGCAACAGAAGAAATTGTAGAAGTTGTACAGCGCAACCAATCACAAACCCAAAATACGGTGGCTGTAATAGAAAAAGGTAAAGAGAAGGCAGAGCAAGGCTTGGCGTTATCTAAAGAATCTGGTGAAGTGATGCAAGAGATCCAACAAGGTGCACAAGAAGTTGTAAATGCGATTGGACAATTTACCAGTGAACTTAAAGCTAACGGTTAGATTAGCTTCGTCCTTATTCTAAAGCGGGCACTTTCAATGGTATCCGCTTTAATCTTACTACCCTCAATATACCCCATGAAACCCATCTAATAATTTCGAATTTAACAACTATACCTCTATTAACTCATTAATCAGTATGAAATAAGTTTCTTCTCTTCTCTAAATGATAATAAATTGTTGCATTTTTGTTCGTTGTTCCTAATACTAGAGTCTGTTGATCTTTCAAGGTTAAATTTGCAGCAGTCTGTTTGGTATTTAGGCAAGTCAGAGCCTAAGTAGTGTGGTTGTTCCCCATAAATAGGCGATAACGTAGCATTAATGCCAAACAGACGCTGCCCAAAGGGTACTTCCTAGAGGCTATTTACTCTTTGTTGCTCGGTTTTTACTTATTCTTACATGGATGTAAGCCAGTAGAGTAACGCAGGAGCAGTTACCGAGCCCACTAGGTTACAAATCTCGCGCCGTGATTAAATAGCCTCTAGTTTGAACAAATTTTAATCCGCAAAGAACAACAGACCCTAGTGAACACCTAAGCTGACAAGCTTATGTAAACCAACATGAATACCTTAAATGATAATAAAATATTAAGTACACAACATTAAGGAATTGTATGAACAACACAAAGCGCACACACAAATTAATTAAGCCAAACCACCTAATTGGTGCGGGGTTAGCTATGTTAATGAGCTTTTCTGCAGCGAGTAAAGACTACAAAATTATATTAATTCATGGCTTACAAACTTCGCAAATAACAAATAAGTCGGGTAGTGATGTAATCAATGATGGTGAAACATATTGGCAATCGTACTGGAATAATCGTGCAGATGAGCGAATTGATTGGCCTGCTTATGAACGTATTGAAGGTAAAATTGCTACCGATTGGGTGTGGCCAAAGCTAAAGCAAATTTCACGCTCTAATTTATGCAGTGATGGCTGTGTATTTGTAACACATTCAACAGGAGACTTAGTTGCACGCCATATTATTGATAATCAAGAAAACTGGTTAGAAAACGAAGGCTTAGAGCCGCTTAATATTGTTGCTACGTTTGATTTAGCAGGCGCGGGTGGTGGAAGTGAGCTGGCTGACGTAGCTGTTAGTGCTTTAACTGGCGCATCATGGAACTTTGCGGTCGATGCAGCACTCAAATGGTGGCTAGGAAGTGATGTAACCGAGGCCGTTGGTGTATTACACGATTTAAAAGTGAATAATGCACGTAAAATATCTCCATTTCCTGATGCACGTACACCTCGTTTACGCTTTGTTGCCGATGGAAATGCATATTTGGGTTTAACGGGTGGTTTTTTAAAAGGCAATGATGATTCGGTTGTTGCATCGCACTCTTCATGTGGTGCCAGTTCGGCTGGCTCGTTTGGAAGTTGTAGCAGCAGTATTGATACAAATGGCCATTTAAAATCGCAAGGTGATGCAGTAAGTAGCTTTATGCCAAACCATTATCCAATGATGATGAGTGACAGTTATAGCCATAACGAAATACATAACGCGCAGCGAAAAGGTAATGTAACAATAGCCATGAATAACGTAAATGTGGAAGGTGACACTGTAGGTTTTGATACGTTTGATAAAACTACAGGTAGTTGGTTTTGGAAAAAACAATATCGTTATATTAAGGATTCAAATAATTTAAGCGCATCAGCACTTATTTATAATGTGATTCCATAACATACAAGGCGTGTAGTTAAAAACTATACGCCTTATAAAAGATTGAAATATAAAAATGAAAAAATTTTATGTCGTTGCTTTAATTATTAGCACTATTTTATTCTCGCTATGGTTTACAGGTAAAAATGATGCTCATAAAATTGCTGAGCCAATAACACCTCAGGTTAAACACAGTGCGAGCGTAGCTGATTTATCGCCTGTAAAAGTGATCCCTATAGATGTACCTACGGCAAAAAAAATACAATCAAAAAAACAAATCGCGTTTAATGAAGACTTAACAAAAGCAGCGCAGCAAGTGGTTATGCAATATGAAAGTGCACTTAAATTTCCTCCTTATTCTCAGCCATTGAGTCCATTAGATGAAGATCGATTAAAGCCAAATCAATTCTACCCGGTATCGAGCCCTATTGATGAAAGTGGCGATGCTTTAACGTTAAGTCTTAAGCAATACCGTTTTGTATACCCAGAAGAAATAACAATAAAGATAAGCGCTCAAGGGCTTGGAAAAGTGGTTGTTGAGCTTGCAAATACAGATACAAAAGAAGTGTTAAATACCCATACAGGCAATGCGCGTGACGGTGAAGCAATTATTACATTTGAAGAGGATGAAGATTATCCTCGTAGCTTACAAGTGTTTGTAGAGGGTGATGTTGCCGGTAAAAAAGTTCCAGTGGTTGCGCAAATTCAATATATGCCGCCTAGTGCAACTTTAACAGGTTTTGAAACTGCTTATGCACAAAACGAAAACATGATTTTGCCAGCTAACATAGCGGTAGTAAAAAGTGGTTTGTATCGTGTTAGGGCTAATTTATACAGTGGCGATACACCACTTGCTCATTTAGTATCTAAAGAGCGGTTAACGAAGGGAAGCCAAACTCTTAATTTGAAAGCTCATTGGTCCGTGTTACCACAAGGCATTACAGATATGCGCTTAAGCGACTTTGTTATTGAGAGAATGTCGCCAAGCCCAGGTGAGCGAAACAGCTTTGGGAATAGTGAAATAAGTCATTTTGATATTAACGATTTTTCGTACGATAGCTTGCAGCAATTACCATATCAGGCTAATGCACAAGAAAAGTTAAGTTTGGAATTTTTACAAGGTTTAGCTGAGAGTTAAAAATAGAACGCAGTGCTGAATTGGTAAATTTAAGGGGGTTGTACATAAATACAACCCCCTTAAATTTGTTAGCTTAGATATGTTAGCTTAGATTTATAGTAACTACATTTGGCGCTTCTTGTTCATCAAGCTCATTAGTAACAGGCACTTTAGGAATGTCTGGTTTATCAAGGGCTATGTCGCCACCATCAATTACTTCACCTGTTTGTAAGTTTTTAAAATCAAACAAGTCGGCATCAGCTAAATGTGAAGGCACTATATTTTGCATTGCTGTAAAAATGCTTTCAATACGACCCGGGTGCTCCGCATCCCATTTAGCGAGCATTGTTTTTGTATGTTTACGCTGTAAGTTTTCTTGCGAGCCACATAGGTTACACGGAATGATAGGGTAACCTTGTACAAATGCATATTGGCTTATGTCGCTTTCTTTACAGTATGCAAGTGGGCGAATAACCATATGCTCGCCGTTATCACTCATTAATTTAGCCGGCATACTTTTTAGCTTCCCGCCGTAAAACATATTTAAAAACAATGTTTCAATCATGTCGTCACGGTGATGACCAAGGGCTATTTTAGTAGCGCCTAGCTCTTTTGCTGTGCGGTATAAAATACCACGACGTAAGCGTGAGCAAAGTGAGCACGTTGTTTTACCTTCAGGGATAATATCGGTAACAATACTGTAGGTATCTTCTTCTACAATTTTGTATTCAACATTTAATTTATCAAGATACTGGGGTAAAACATGCTCAGGAAAATCAGGTTGTTTTTGATCAAGATTTACAACAACTAGGTCAAACTTTATAGGTGCTACACGTTTTAAATGTTGAAGCATTTCAAGCATTGTGTAGCTATCTTTGCCGCCAGAAAGGCATACCATTATACGGTCACCTTCTTCAATCATATTGAAGTCCATAACGGCTTGGCCAGTTTGGCGACGTAAACGCTTTTGCAGCTTATTTAAGTTAAATTGAGCTTTAGCTTGATCTGAGTGTGACAATTACGCCCCCTAGTAAAACAATACAGCAAAGTTATTTGCTAAAAATAAAGGGGCGTATTATACCCAAACCACCTGAATATGCGAGTTTAGGATGTAATTAAAATTGATTTAAACATGCCTTATTAACACGTAAAAATAACTCGCTTATAACTTGTACATAAGGCTTAAAATTAATCCTTTGCCATAGGGCTAACGTAACCATCGGGTTTGAGTGCCAGTACATCACAGTCTAGGCTATCAATTACATGCTCTGCTGTATTACCTACAAGAGCGGCACTTAAGCCAGTACGGCCAACAGTGCCAATAACAACTAATTCGCTCTTAAGGCGCTTAGCTACAGCGGGAATTACATCCTCTGGCAGGCCTTCTTCAATAAAACATTGCTCTGGGTTTAAATTAAACTCTGCAGCAAGTGCATTAGTTGATTCATGGTGATGCTTTTTAACTGATTCGTTATAAAGTCCTGGATTAAACTCAGGAATTTCGATGGCAATATTAATAGGAGTTGCAGGGTAGGCATTAACTAAATTAAGTTTTGCGTTGGCAAGTTCACATAAAAATTGTGCGTCTTTAATAACGCGTTTATTAAGTGCTATATGTTCTTCATTTTCACTTACTGCACTTACTGCATTTACTGCAGCTAAAATATTACCGTTTGCTGGCCATGCCATTTCTTTTACAAATAATACCGGAGCGGGGCATTTGCGTACTAAGTGCCAATCGGTCGGGGTAAAAATAACTGATTTAAGTGCACCATGTTGATGTGTGCCTTTAATTACTAAATCGTACTTTTTATCAATTACAGTGTTTATTATGGCTTCGTAAGGGCGATTATGCCAAACCACTTGGGTTTCAATATTTATATCTTTGTAAGGAGAAACTAAATCGTTTAGCCATAGCTGGCGATCTTTTAGTACGGCATCGCGCATTGCTTCGCGTTCATCGCCAGATAGCATAGTAGTCATTTCGTAAGAGAAGTCGTAAACCGTCATAAAGGCGGTAATACTTGCGCCAGATTTTTTAGCTAAATCTATTGAACGTGCTAAACCGTGTTGATCATCTTTGGTGGGGTCAATAACCGCAATAATGCGTTTAATAGTGTTCATATGCTACTCCATTTACCTAACGGGTGTACATTTAGTGTAACGTAAATATAAAACAGTTAAAGGGGTAGCATATAAATTGTTGTTCTAAATCAAACTATTTAATTTAGCGAGGCTTAACTATCGCCGCTGTTTTAGCCAAGGCATCATTATCTAAAATTGTAATAAATTTACCCTCTACTTTAATTAAGTCAGCTTTTTGAAAACGACTTAATAAACGACTAATCGTTTCTACAGTTAGACCTAAGTAATTACCAATTTCGCCACGAGTCATTGTAAATCTAAATTCTTTACGCGAAAAACCACGCTCACCAAAACGCTCCGACAAGTTATAAATAAAACTAGCTAAGCGTTCCTCTGCTGATTTTTTATTGAGTAATAGCAGCATTTCTTGATCGTATGTAATTTCACTGCTCATTAAGCGCATTATTTGTTGGCGAAGTTTAGGTAATTTTCCTGATAGTTCATCAAGAGTATCGAATGGGATTTCACATACCATTGACGTTTCAAGTGCTTGCGAAAAACTAGGATGAGTCATTTTACTTATTGCGTCAAAACCAACTAGGTCGCCCGCTAAATGAAAGCCGGTAATTTGCTCATCACCTCGCTCCGATAACGTGTACGATTTGAATGAGCCAGAACGAACTGCATAAATAGCGTGTAAAGGTGCACCTGATTCGAATAGGTAATCACCTTTATGTAGCGGTTTTTTTCGCTCAATGATTTCGTCAAGTCTATCCATTTCTTGGCCATTAAGTGAAAATGGCAAACACAATTGACTAATACTGCAGTTATTACAGCTAATAGCACAATTACCTTTAGTGCGGCTTTGAGAGAAATCCATAATTTAATCCGTTTAAATTTTTATACATTGCTGCAAAAATAATATTTAGAGGTTAACACGTCCTGAAGATTAATGTACCAGCTTGTCTGTTGCAATAATCAATAAGTAAATACCGTACCAAATTATAACACTGCCTAATACAATTCGGGTCCATGGATGGTTAATAATAGTATTTAGTTTTTGAGCGGTAACGCCTAATGTGATCATCGCGGGAAAAGTACCCAAAGCAAAGCAAAACATAACTAAAGCACCGTCTAACGCACTTGGGCTAGTCATCGCCCATGTAAGCGCTGAATATACTAAACCACAAGGCAGCCAGCCCCACAAAGCACCGTAACCTAAGGCTTTAAAAGGAGAGTTAATAGGCATTAAATATTTATTTAGCTTAACAATGTGTTGCCACACCAAGGTTTTACCAATTTTCTCTAACCATTGCAAAGTAGGGCCCAAGCGCATTATATACACGCCAACGAGGAGCATAAAAATAGCTGCAATGAACGAAAGTACTAAAGAGAAGGAGGTGTTTTGCCTTGCAAATTGGCTGCTAATACCAGCAACAAGTGCGCCTGCAGCCATATAGCTCAGTGCGCGTCCAATATTATAAGCAAATGAATAGGTAAATGTTTTACGTTTGTCACTTGCCAGTTGTAATGAGCTTGCAATACCACCACACATAGCAATGCAATGACCGCTACCGATTAGTCCCATTAAAAATGCGCTGGTATAAAGAGGGTCAATCATTACTTTTGTTATGTTGCTCTTTGTCATCTTCAAACAAAATACTATGACCTTGCTTGTTTAAATCTGAAAACTGCTCGCTTTTTACAGCCCAAAAGAAAACACCAATAGCAATAATGACGAACAAAATGGCGATAGGGATCAAAATGTAAATTATGCTCATAACTTTAATAGCCTTAGTGAATTACTAATCACAATAATCGAGCTGGCAGACATGCCAATAACAGCCATCCAAGGAGCAACTAAGCCCAACGCTGCCAGTGGCAATATTGAAGCATTATACAATAAAGACAGCGCAAGATTTTGCTTAATAATACGTCTGGTTTGTTTTGCTACATTAAGTAAGTGACCAATGGAGGCTAAATCGCTATTAAGAAGCACTACATCGGCGCTATTTTTTGATATGTCTGCACCGGTTTCCATAGCAATAGATAAGTGCGCACTAGCAAATACCGGGCTGTCGTTTACACCATCACCGACCATAGCAACCACTTCGTTTTGTGAAGACCATTGCTCAACGGCGGTTTGTTTATCTTGTGGAGAACATCCAAATTGAACACTTTCAAGTTTAAGTTGCTTAGCTACTTTTTGCCCAGCATCTGACGCGTCACCGGTTAACATGTGACAGGTTAAGTTTTGCGATTGAAGTGAGTCTATAAGCTTTTTAGCATCGCTTTTTACTTTATCAACAAAGTAAAAGCGTGCAACAACTTGCTTATTTATATACAAGCTCGCTTGTGCATTCGATTTTTTGCTATTAAACCAACCACTTTTACCAATTGCGTAATGATTAGTTGCATCTTGTGCGCTAATTCCCAGTCCTGGATGTACTTCAACGCTATTAAGACTGCGGTGAGCTGGCGTAAACTCATCAAATGCACTGGCGATAGGGTGCTCAGAATAACGCTCTAGCATGGCTGCTATATCTAGCACTTGCGCTTTTGTATATTGTTTATCGATTATATCTACTTCATCAAGGCTAAATTTACCTTGCGTAAGTGTGCCTGTTTTATCAAATGCAAATAAAGTAATTTGTGAGAGCGTTTCAAGCACATGCGCTTGTTTTATTAATACGCCTTTGCGGGTAAGCGTTGCCACTGCACATGTGAGTGCGGTAGGTATGGCTAAACTCAGGGCACACGGGCAGGTAGCAACTAAAACCGAAATAGTGATCCAAAATGCATGTTCGGGAGCAATTTGGTACCAGCCAATAGCTGTAAGTGAAGCAAATATAAGTAAAGACGCAATAAACCATTGCGCTACTTTATCTGTAATTTCAACCAGTTTAGGGCGCTTGGTTAAAGCGTTATGTTGCAGGCGTATAATTTGGTTTAAAAGCGTATTTTGACCAATTTTATTAATTTTTATTTCAATAACGCCGTCGTGGTTAACGCACCCAGCATAGACATTATGGCCAATAAACTTTGTAACGGGTTGATGTTCTCCCGTCATCATTGATTCATCAACCGTAGTTTTACCTTTAATAAGTTCGCCGTCGGCAGGAATTGTTTCACCTGCTTTAATAAGCACTACGTCATTAAGTTTTAGTTTTTTGGCTGCAATTATAAGCTCTTCGCCACTTTCGTTAATGGTGCGGGCTGTTAATGGCAATAATTTTTGTAAATTTGCAGTAAACTCGCTGGCTTTTAAACGCGCTCTAAATTCAAGATATTTACCTAATAACAGCAAAAAGGTAAACATACACACAGATTCAAAATACACTTCGCCGACTTGCATAAATGTGGCGTAACAACTTGCACCAAACGCACCAAAAATAGCCAGTGATACGGGTAAATCCATATTGAGCTGTTTTGCTTTTAGTCCATTTATAGCATTGGTTAAAAAGGGCAGTGCACTGTATAAAATAACCGGAGAGGCCAGTACTAAGCTGATCCATCTAAAATACTGCTCAAAGTTACTGTCCATGCCTGAAAACATGCCAAAGTACATGGCGAACGCAAACATCATTACTTGCATGGTCATTAAGCCTGCAACACCTAAGCGCCGAATATAGGCTTTGGCAGTTTGTTGTTTTTGCTGAGCTTCAACATCTGATTGAAACGGGTAGGCTTTGTAGCCAATTTTAGCTAGGGAAGTAATAACTTCACTCAATGGAGTGCTGGTTTTGTCCCATTGAATCATCGCGCGGTTGGTGGATGTATTTACATCGACACGCTTAACTGAGGTTAAATTTAAGAGTTGTTTTTCTATAAGCCATGCACACGCGGCACAGGTTATACCTTCAACGCTCAATAATACCTCTGAGATATTATCGTTAGTTGCTATAAATTCGTCTTGGATGTCTTCGTTGTCATAACTTTTTATAAATGCGAGTTGCTCAGGTACCAGCTGTTCGACCTTTCCAGCACGAACCGTTCGGTATTTATAATAATCGGTCATACCTTGATCAACAATATTTTGCGCAACAGCTTGGCAGCCAATGCAACACATTGGCTGAGCTTTATCGTCAATTATAACGTTTGCGCTAAATCCGTTTGGCACACTTTCAAGGCAATGAAAGCAAGAGTTAGACATAGTTATTACTACTTATAATTAGGAGTAACTAAAACGGTTTGTTCAGTTGGTAACGTTATATTTTCTTTCATTTTCCAACTGCCATCTATTGGCTCAATAAATACAGAGTAGGCACCTTGCGTATACTCGTTAAGTAATGCAGTAAATTCCTGATTGGCATTAGGAGTAAGTGTTGCTTCAAAGTCATGCGCTTTGATGGTGCGATGGTAAAACGAGAGTTTTAATACATGCACGTTACTGCTGTCGCCTTTTGTGAACTTAAAGCTTACGCGGTCGTTGGTTACATTCAATTCGCCATGTAAATAAAGTGCTTTTGCTTTTTCAAACTTAGTCAGTTCTAAGTTTATTGCTTTACCTTTTTTGTAGTAGTCGTCAACAACCATATCTGGACCGTTACCTATTGCCGTAATAAATAAGCTAATACAGCCAATAATGGCAACTAACGGAAAGAAGATTAAAAACCAAGGCCAAAAATTTTTATACCACGGAGTAGGTTGCATAGTGTCTCTAAAATTAGTTTAGGAAGCGTTATTTTATAGGAATTATACGTAAAAGACTAAAAAAAAGCCTCACAGTGGAGGCTTTTTTGATCTGGATTAATCTATTGAATTAAATAAATTAATTTATAAACATTTTATTAACCGCGTGCTTATTTATCTTGCGATAAACTGTAAACATAGGCAGTTAATAAGTGAATCTTATCTTCACCTAAAATGTCTTTCCATGCAGGCATTACACCGGCACGGCCGTGGTTAAGAGTTTCTTCAACAGCACGTTGAGAACCACCATATAACCAAATGTTATCAGTCAGGTTAGGCGCGCCAAACGGTAGGTTATGTGCAACTGACCCTTTACCGTCAGCACCATGACATGCGGCACACATTGCAAACTTAGCGGCACCTGCGTCTGCGTCTTTTTGGTTAACAGTACGACCAGAAAGGCTCAGCACATGTGCTGTCATTTCTTTAACGCCTTGTTCGCCAAGAGCAGGACCCCAAGCTGGCATTGCTGCAATACGACCATAAAGAAGTGTTTCTTTAATTTTGTCAGGTGTTCCGCCATATAACCAATCTTTATCAGTTAGGTTAGGGAAGCCAGTACCACCACGTGCATCAGAGCCATGACATTGCGCACAGTTTTGTGAGAATAAACGCTGACCAATTTCAATGGCTACTTGGCCATCTGTTTGCTCATGTTTATTACCATTATCAAGCGCTACTTGCTGCGCTGCATCACCTTCAAATTTAGAGTTAACTAAATCTAAAACGGGTACTTGTGCAAGTTTATTAAAAGTAGGACCAAAGCGTTCTTCTGCAGCTTCGTATTCTTTATCAAGTTTTACAAAGCGACCATCAGCTTTTGCCTCTGCAACTGCTTTTTTAGATTCAGCTAAAGAGGTAATACCTTGATTAGAACTAGTCCATTTACCTAAACCTTCCCAGTTGCCTAAACCTGGGTAAGCTGCAAGGTAATATACTGACCAAATGAAAGTTGCGAAAAACATGTAAGTCCACCATTTTGGTAGTGGATTATTTAGCTCTTCAATGCCGTCAAATTCATGTCCACAGCTTTCACCTTCTTCTACGCCTGCATAGTTTTTTAAGTTCCAAACTAATAAGCCAAAGATGATGCATAAGCATGCAAGGGTTAATACAATAACCCAAATACTCCAAAAGCTAGTCATTTTTCAGACTCCTTTTCCTCGTTAGAGAGCGTGTTGTCATGTTTTTTTTCATCTTCAAAAATGGCATTAGCAGCGCTGTCAAAACGAGTTTTGCTTCGCTTGCTATATGCCCATGCAACAATCACAATAAACAATACTAAAATTACCAGAGTCAAAATACCTCTGTATGTTCCGTAATCCATAATTTTTTACTTCAAGTGGGTACCAAGTTGCTGTAAATACGCGATGAGAGCTTGGATTTCTGTTGCGCCTTTGCCATCATTCATAGCATTAACTTTATCAACATCTGCTTGAAGCTCTGCATCATCGCCATAACCTAAACCCGGATGTTTTGGGTTTTCTGGGTTAATAGCAAAAGTATCACGGAAAAGTTGTAGTTTTTTCAGAGTAAGGCTTGTATCAACCGTATTCTCTGCTAACCAAGGAAAGCCTGGCATGTTTGACTCAGGAACCACAGCACGTGGATCAACTAAGTGAGCATAATGCCAATCGTCCGAGTAGCGCTTACCAACACGAGCCAAGTCAGGACCAGTACGTTTAGAACCCCATAAAAACGGATGATCCCATACTGATTCGCCTGCTACAGAGTAGTGACCATAACGCTCAACTTCATCACGAAAAGGACGAATCATTTGTGAGTGACAGTTAGAACAACCTTCACGCACGTAAAGGTCGCGCCCTTCCATTTCTAAAGCGTTAAGAGGGCGTAAACCCTCCACTGGTTTAGTTGTATCGTCTTGAAACATTAGCGGAGTGATCTCAACTAACGCGCCAAAGCTAATAGCAAAAACAGTCAGAATAGCCATAAGGCCAACGTTCTTTTCTACTATTTCATGTTTGTTTTGTGAATTTTTCTTGCTCATCATCTCACTCCGTTATGCTAATTGTGCTTGCGCGTCTAGTTTCAGAGATTCTTTCTCAGCTGAAATAGTGCGGTAAACGTTATAAGCCATAACTAACATACCCGTTACGATGAATACACCGCCTACAAAGCGCATGATATAGAAAGGATGCGACGCTTCTAAAGACTGCACAAAGCTGTACATTAATGTACCGTCAGCATTCACTGCACGCCACATTAGACCTTGCATTACACCAGAAATCCACATTGCAACAATGTATAAAACAACACCTACAGTGTGTAACCAGAAGTGGGTATTAACTAATTTAACGCTATACATACGACCTTGCGCGAATAACGCAGGAATTAAGTGGTAAATAGCACCAATTGAAATCATAGCAACCCAACCTAGTGCACCTGAGTGTACGTGGCCGATTGTCCAATCTGTGTAGTGAGATAACGCATTTACAGATTTAATTGCCATCATTGGACCTTCAAACGTAGACATACCGTAGAAAGACAATGAAACAACTAAGAAGCGTAGTACTGGATCAGTACGTAGTTTATGCCACGCGCCAGATAGCGTCATAATACCGTTAATCATACCACCCCAAGACGGTACAAATAGGATAATAGACATAACCATACCTAAACTTTGCGTCCAATCAGGAAGCGCTGTGTAGTGAAGGTGATGAGGACCAGCCCAGATATATAATGAAATTAGAGCCCAAAAGTGAACTACCGATAAACGGTATGAGTACACTGGACGACCTGCTTGTTTAGGTACAAAGTAATACATCATACCCAAGAAACCAGCAGTAAGTAGGAAACCTACAGCGTTATGACCGTACCACCACTGAACCATCGCATCTACGGCACCAGCGTAGATTGAATATGATTTAGTTAACGACACAGGCACTGCCATGCTGTTTACAATGTGTAGTACTGCAACAGTAATAATAAAGCCAGCATAGAACCAGTTAGCAACATAGATGTGCGACACTTTACGCTTGATTAAAGTACCAAAGAATACAATAGCGTAAACAATCCAAACCACAGCGATTAAAATATCGATTGGCCATTCAAGTTCTGCATATTCTTTTGAGCTAGTAATACCTAACGGTAGCGTTATTACTGCTAATACAATAACTAGCTGCCAGCCCCAAAAAGAAAAGGCGGCGAGTTTGTCTGAGAAAAGACGCGTTTGACAAGTACGTTGTACGACGTAATAAGACGTCGCAAAAAGTGCACTAGTACCAAATGCGAAAATTACTGCGTTCGTGTGTAACGGACGTAGTCGAGAGTAAGTTAACCATGGTGTATCAAAGTTAAGTGCTGGCCAAGCTAATTGGGCAGCAATCAGAACCCCAATACTCATGCCAACGATGCCCCAAATCACTGTCATAATAGCGAATTGGCGTACAACCTTATAGTTATACTCAGTTTGTGATGCTACTGTTTGGCTCATTTTCTGGCTTCCGCTGCAATAAATGCGTTTAGAAATGAATTACCCACCTTTAAAAGTGGGGCCTACTATTTTCTCAAGCGTGTTATCTAAAACTTTCAATACATGAAAGCTTCAGAAAAAAAACTTGAGAAACCCTTATTTTTTGCGGGTGAAATGATAAATTTTTTGGCCTAAAAAAGATAGGTCAATTACATAAAATTATGACATCAATCAATGTTTGTGAGCTTGTTGTTTATTTTTTGATACAGTTTGTGCCTAATTTGGCTTAATAGTAACACTCGCACTTGTTATTTGCAGTCGCGATTATTAGTATTTGTTTTTCTTTAGTGCGAAATTGTTATGCTTATATATAGATTAAGTTTATTCACGGCGGTATTTTTTTTATTAACAGCATGTGATTTTTCCAAAAATACAGATGAAAAGTTTCTAGAAAATGCCACATGCACAGCCAATTTGCCTTGTACTTTTTCAAATGATGTTAAAGTATGGTTAAGCGAGAAAACTCTTTCTCCCGAAACTCCATTTACTATTTTTAGTGATTTGCCAACAAACCTTACAATTGAAGATGCCAAGCTTAAAGGCATTACTATGTATATGGGTTACATTCCTCAGCAATTTAAAAAACATAATGGCCTGTGGCAGAGTAATACCATGGTTGGCATTTGTTCTGAGCAAAATATGCTCTGGAATTTAGAGCTAACAGTCAAAGATAATACAACCTCTTTAATACAAACACTAAATTACTCTTTTTATGTAACGTATTAGGCTTAATACCTAACTTTCATGCAATCCATTTACCATTAGCAATTTGCATTGTTATCCATACGATTATTTAAGCGAGAAGATCACTAAAACTGCTATTTGAATCAAGTAGCCAATATAAGTTTTTATAATATGAAACTAATTCAATAAAGACACAGTTTTAATTGTGGCTGAACAAAAAGTCTAATCAAAAAAACCGCAAAGTAGTCAGATAAAGCTATTTAAGCACCAAACATGCGTAAATTCGGTTAGTAATTAACATTTAGTTTTGCGGTTTTAATAATTTGCTGTGATTAACTTGTTAATTTATCTGAATTTGGTACACAATTCGATTAATTACATTGAATTACAAAGTTGACCAGTTTGGTTTCAACTGTGTTATTTAAGTATCTTAAATTGTTTATGCTATTGATATTTAAATGTATTTATTCGTTAACAATGAAACAAGTTGTAACGTATGTCCCCAAAAGAGTTGTTCTATTTTGTTGGTTGATAAAAAGCGTACTGGCGTTAAGTTTTCGTTCAGTTAAAAGCGCCTAAGTTGCCCATCTGACTCACTATTCTTATAACAAGTGAGCATTACCAATAAAGGTAAACTTCAACAAGTAGGGTTCTTTCATGAAAAAATCAACTCTTGGCTTAGCTGTAATTGCAGCAATACCAATGTTCTCAAGTGTGCAAGTTTTAGCGGCTGACGAAGCAGCTACATCAATTGAAAAAATTCAGGTGACGGGCTCTCGTATTAACCGTACTGATATGGAAACAGCAAGCCCAATCACAGTTATCGGTGATGACTTCATTGCAAAAAGTGGTTTCACATCTGTTGCTGACATACTTTCTACTCAGCCATCAGCTGCTGGTATTAGCTTAGGCGCTTCAAGTAATAATGGTTCAGGTGGTTCTGCGACAGTTAACTTACGTGGTATGGGTTCGCAACGTACACTGGTATTATTAAATGGTCGTCGTATGGTTTCTTCAGGTACCGGCGCAGATTCTTCTGTTGATTTAAATACCATTCCTGTAGCAATGATCAAATCTATCGAAATCTTAAAAGACGGCGCGTCTGCAGTATATGGCTCTGATGCTATTGCTGGTGTTGTTAACATTATAACAAAGAAAGATTTTGAAGGTTCAGAG
The DNA here is from genome assembly GCF_015864725.1 of Pseudoalteromonas sp. NSLLW24. NCBI lineage: Bacteria > Pseudomonadati > Pseudomonadota > Gammaproteobacteria > Alteromonadales > Pseudoalteromonadaceae > Pseudoalteromonas > Pseudoalteromonas sp. NSLLW24. The sequence continues at coordinate 90,475 of NZ_JADYWQ010000001.1, forward strand.
CTAAACGTTGAAGGAAGCCGCACTACAAAAGGTGATGGCAATAACTACGGTGTTAGTTTATTACACGGAATGAATATTGCCGATGGCAACTTAGTTGTTGGTGCTCAATACTCAAACCGTGGTGAAGTAATTCAGTCGGATCGTCGTTTTGTAGAGCCTGGCGAGTCTTCATTTATCCCTGAAGGAACACTGGGCGGCAGAACTTACCAGGGTAATGGTGTTTTTGCAGATAGAACTACTTCATACGACTTCACAACATCAAGCTATGCTCAAACACCTAATGAGCTATACAGCTTATTTACTAGTTTTGACAAAGAGCTAGACTCAGACACTACATTTAATGTTGATTTGATGTATACACGTCGTGAATCTAATCAACAACTTGCACCACAACCAGCAAGTATTGATTTAAGTACTTCTAGCTTGGATTCAACTTACACAGATAGCTTCCGTGACGCAGATACAGGCGATCTTGCTGACTCTTTAGAGTACAGAAGAAGAATGGTTGATGCTGGTCCTCGTATTTATGAGCAAGAAACTGACACTTACCGTGTATCTGTTGCATTACAAGGTTTATTAGATAACGATGCAAGCTGGGATGTAAGTGCAACTTACGGTCGTAATGACTCAAAAGATAAAGTTCAAAACTCAATTAATGCAAGTCGAGTTGAAGAAAGCATTTATGCAAACCAAGCTCTTTGGTTCAGCGGTGATTCTTTAGATCGTAGCTTATTAACATCTAACGATTCAATTTATACTGAGTCAAACGAAGGTGGTAACGAGCAATTTATTCTTTCAGCTGGTTACAGCGCAGTAACAGAAAGTGATATTGGTTACGCAATCGGTGTAGAAAACCGCTTTGAAAGTGGTTACTACACACCAGATCTAATTACTCAGCTTGGTGAGAGCACAGCTGCACAACAAGATCCAACTGAAGGTGATTTCTCAGTACAGTCTATCTACTTTGAAACATCTATGCCGGTATTAGAGACTGTTACCCTTGAAGGTGCTGCTCGCTACGATAACTACTCTACCTTTGGTGGCGAAACAACGTGGAAACTTGGTGCAACGTGGAATGTAACTGAAGAGTTTATGGTTCGTTCTGTATTAGCTACTGGCTTTAGAGCACCAAACGTATCAGAACTGTTTGGTGGTAACTCAGGTTCGTACGATTACCTAGCTGATCCATGGGGCAACGAACAAGATGCTCAAATACTTGTAAACTACACAAGTGATAACGATCTTAAAGCCGAAGAAAGTCGCTCTTTCACTTTTGGTATGGTTTGGGAAGTAGCTGACGGTTTATCAACAACTCTAGATTACTGGAAGTTTGATATTACTAATGCGATTACTCGCTTAGATGTTCAAAACGAAATGAATAGCTGTTTTGCAGGTGACTCAGAATCATGTTCATCAGTAAACATTACACAATCTGGTGACTTATCTAACCTAAGTTCAGCACTAACTAACGTAGGTTCTCAAGAAACGTCAGGTGTTGATTGGAATATTAGCTACTCTGCAGATAACTACCGTATAAACCTTGATACAACTTATTTAATTAAGTTTGAAGAAGATGACATTAATTACACAGGTACTATTGATGGCAACATCGGTGGTTACTCTAAAATAAAGTCTAACCTTTCAGTTAATTACGATCTAACTGATTCATTAAATATCCTTTATAACGCAAGATTCCTTCGTGGAATGGATGGTGACTACTACGGTGAAAACTTTAGTACTGACAACGTTATTTACCACGATATTTCAATGAGCTACAACTTGAATGATGCATTACGATTTACTGGTGGCATGAACAACATTTTCGATAAAGAGCCTGAGAAAGTATTAGGTGGTAACGATATGGGTACTGTTCCAGAAGTTTATGATGTAATTGGTTCACGTGTTTTTGCAAGTGTAAACTACAAGTTTTAACTAGCACATTAATCGTATTAAGGCTCAGTATTTACTGAGCCTTTTTTATTGAACAAAACAAAGGAGACAAGTACACTAAAAAGATATTTTAGAAGGAGAACTGATTGTTAAAACAAGATGAAAACTTATCTTTTGTCATTGAACCAGAGCTAACTCCTCGTTCTGAACAGCGCATAGATCTGTATTTTTCTATCCCTAATGAAATGGGGATTAATCCGCAAACGCTTACCGAAGAATCTTACTTTAATAACCACTTTAAATCACATTTAGCATACAACGCTAACAATATACACTTGCCATTAGTACGAAGCCGTTTTGTTAGTAAAAACAAAGGTGAGCAGCAAGATTACCGTCAAAACCTTAATTTATTTTGTTACCAAGTGCGTTTAGCCCTTGATGCCGACATTAAAGACGCGTTAAAAATTGATGAAGCAGAAGACTTTTATAAACGCGCTAACGAAGTATATGAACAAAGTGAAGGGCTTTTAAAAAAGCTGCGTCGCTACACACCAGATGACGAAAAACTACTTCCATTTTTTACCAATGCTGACAACTATTTAAGTTGGCATGTTGAGCAATCATTTTTAAAGCTTTTAGATGAAGGCCCACGTAGTAGCGATTATGCAAAAGAGCGTAACGATTTACTGCAGTTTTGTAAAAACGAGAATACGTACCGAGCAGAGAAAAGCTACAATTCTGAAACCACCATGCAAGACGCAAATCGAATAACAAATAAAATGCGCTTGTTACAACGTTTAATTGAGCATGGCGTTATATTACAGCGCCAAACGCGTTTTCTTAACAGCTACCTTAAACGATTAGTTAAAGGCACTGTAACAGCTGTTATCATGGCATTTGTGATGGTTGTGATACTTAATGCCCGCTCAACGTTTACTGAAGTCACCGCGACGCTTATTTTAATTTTAGGGGTTATTTACGGGCTACGTGAAATATTTAAAGAAGACATTACACGTATGATCTGGCGAGCTATTGTACAAGGGCGACCTAAGTGGCGATTTAGTTTTAAAAATAGTATTACCAAAGACAAAATAGCGAGTCAGCTAATTTGGCTTGAATACATGCGCTTTAAAAAGATACCTAAAGAAGTGAAATCTATTTTTTCAAAGCGTCGTCAGCAAAATAAACAAGCCGCGCAGTGGTTACACTTTGCAAGTGAGACACGTGTTAGTGCAAAAGAATTTTTACCCGGTTACGATACACTGCAGCACACGCTACAATTTAGTCTTGCGCCATTTGCGCGTTATCTAAAACGTGGTGAAGGGAAGTTATATCATTTAGATAGTAATAAAATATCTAAGCAGGCGGTTGAACGGCGCTACCAACTTAACATGGTGCTTGTGCTAACAGAGGAAGATAGAACACTTTACCAACGCTATAAAATAACGTTAAATCGTAGTAAAATCGTTAATATTGAGCTTATCTACTCCAAAAAATGAATTTTAGTAATTAAAAAAGGGACTGATAAAATCAGTCCCTTTTTTAAATTTATTTATTAGCTAAACCATGTTTACTATATAAAGTTACTTTGTCTGATACTAGCGTGATCTCGATATTTTTTGCTTCGTCGCCCCACACACAATTAGTATGCAGTGTTTTTTCAACACAATTATCTGCACTTCCCAAAATGGTTTCAACTTCAGCCTTGTCCATACCTACTTTGATTTTTTCGTAACTCTCAAGACTTACCTTAGAACAAGCCGCAAGGCTTAGTGTAGCTGCGATGATAAGGAGTTTTTTCATTGTTATATCCTACTTAGTATTAATGTTTGAATTTTCTGATTTGGACGATCATGCCCATTCGTGGGTGGTCAAAGTAATGTACTTCACCACTTATTACACGTCTAAACTGAGAAAAGCGGGCTGACTCTATATCGCCATTTTCTAGTTTTTGGCTAATATCAAAATTAGCTGTAATGTATAAATAATGTCGTAAGTGTATTTTAAATAAACCGTCTAGTTCCCATTCTGCTTTTGATTGGTTTGGGTCGTTAAACAGTTCAGGTTGTGAGTTTAATAAACTTACAAAATCAGGATTTGAATAGCTAGGGGTTACGTTGGAATCACTTTTAAGGTGTTTACCTGCTATTAAATGCATACTTGGTGCACGCGATTTACTTGCGCCTTCAAAGCGCCAGCCAGTATGTAGAATAGGTGTTAATCCTTTGCGATCTAGCTGTCGGTACTGCGCTTTAAATTGCAGGTGTTCTGGTGCTAATAAATAAGTTTGCTGCATATCATCTTTAGCGGGTGCTAGAGGTGTTACAGGTAGCTCATCGTAGCTTTTTAGGTAGTTTGTACTGTCACCGCATACACCCGATTGTGGGTTTGAATTAACTAATGAATCGGTAAAAGAGCGTTTTTGAAAACGCTCATCACCATCTATACATGCTTGCATTGCTTGCTCTGTATAAAGAGGGGTCATTAAATCTAGAGAGTTTTTATCCTCAATAGCTTTGTGCTTAAGTGTAAAATCTTCTTGCAAATATGGAGCAGGGCGCTGTTTAAATACGAGCACCTCAACCTCAAACCAGCGTTCTGCAAATGCAGTGCTGCTAAACAAGCAGCATAAAATAACTAGCGATTTTTTTAGCAACATTAATGGCTAACCTTTTTTTCGAAATCTGCAATCATTGCAGTGACCATTTTTAAGCGTTCGCGAGCGTTAGCTTCACTAATTGCAAAGCGCAGTTTATTTGCGCCATCCATTTTGTACACCTTAGGCGCACTTTGTATCAAACCAATGATGAAGCTAGGGTTAACCTTAGTATCTTGGCTAAACTCAAAGTAACCACCTTTTGGATTTGCCTCAATTTTTGTTATCCCTAAATTACTTGCCTGCATTTTTAATAATTGTAGGCTAAATAGGTTTTTAGCGGCATCAGGCAGTAAACCAAAGCGGTCTATAAGTTCTACCTGTAGTTCATCCATATCATCAAGGTTAGCACAACTAGCAACTCGCTTGTACATACCTAGGCGTGCATTAACATCGTGTATGTAATCATCAGGTAATAGTGCAGCCAGTTTTAAATCTACTTCGGTTTGTTTTTTAAGTAGATTTTCAAGCGTTGGCTCTTTTCCTTCACGTAGCGCATTTACGGCTTGCTCAAGCATTTCCATATATAAACTAAAGCCGATTGTTTGCATTTGACCTGATTGATCGTCGCCAAGTAACTCACCAGCGCCACGAATTTCTAAATCGTGTGTAGCAAGGGCAAAACCCGCGCCTAAATCTTCCAACGATTCGATTGCTTGTAAGCGTTTACTCGCGTCTTTAGAGAGTGCTTTAGGGTCACCTGTGAGTAAATAGGCATACGCTTGATGATGGCTTCGACCAACTCGTCCACGTAATTGGTGTAATTGCGCAAGGCCAAGTTTATCGGCTCTATCCATAATAATGGTGTTGGCTGTCGGTACATCAATACCGGTCTCGATAATCGTGGTACATACCAGCACGTTGTATTTTTGATGATAAAAGTCAGTCATTATTTGCTCAAGCTCTTGCTCGCGCATTTGACCATGGGCTGAGGTGACGCTTGCTTCAGGGACCCATTCACTAATTTCTTGCGCAACACGGTCAATAGTTTCCACATTGTTATGCAAAAAGTAAACTTGGCCACCGCGTTTAATTTCACGCAGTACAGCTTCGCGTATTAGTTCTACATCGCGTTGGCGTACAAAGGTTTTTACCGCTAAACGTTTAGCCGGTGGCGTTGCGATTATTGATAAATCGCGCATTCCGCTCATGGCCATGTTAAGTGTACGCGGTATTGGCGTTGCAGTTAGCGTGAGTATGTCTACATCGGCACGCAGGGCTTTAATTTTCTCTTTTTGGCGAACACCAAAGCGATGCTCTTCATCAACAATGAGTAAGCCTAAATCGTTAAATTTAATGTCATGCTGAATAAGTTTATGTGTGCCAATAACTATATCGAGCTTACCGTTCGCCATTTTTTCAAGCGTGTCTTTTTGCTCTTTAGTGGAGTTAAAGCGCGAAAGTACACCTACTTCAATAGGAAAATCAGCAAAGCGGTCTTTAAAGTTTTCAAAGTGCTGCTGAGCCAGCAAGGTGGTAGGCACTAAAATGGCTACCTGTTTATCATCGTTAACCGCTACAAAAGCAGCACGCATGGCCACTTCTGTTTTACCAAAGCCTACGTCACCACACACTAAGCGGTCCATGGCTTGTTTTGATTGCATATCGCCTAATACGGCTTCTATGGCATTACGCTGATCGTCAGTTTCTTCAAACGGGAAGCTATCGCTAAATTGGCGATATGCAGGGGCGTCTAGAGTAAACTTATTACCGGGTTTTGCTTGGCGCTGTGCATAAATGTCGAGTAATTCGGCTGCTACATCGCGAACTTTTTCAGCCGCACGTTTTTTTGCTTTTTCCCATGCATCTGAGCCAAGCTTATGCAGCGGGGCGCTAGCTTCTTCACCGCCAGAGTAACGGCTCAGCATATGCAATGCAGACACTGGCACGTAAAGTTTAGCTTCACTTGCGTAAGTAATCGTAACAAACTCAGTAATTACACCTGCGGCATCAATTGTTTGCAAACCTTGGTAACGGCCAACACCATGATCGAGATGCACAACAGGTTGGCCTTCTTTAAGCTCAGCTAAATTACGGATTAGCGCATCTTGGCTGGCTTCGTACTTGTGCTTGCGGCGTCTGCGTTGAGATACTTTAATACCTAGCAGTTCTTGCTCGGTAATAATAGAAAGGCTGGGCTTAGTACCAAGTACTACACTTTGTTCAAGCGGGCTTACTATTAAACCTACATCACTCGCGCTTTTTGTAAATTGTTCGAGTGTTTCAAATTCTTTAAATTTTAAACCGCTTGGTTTTAGAATGCTCAGTAATGATTCGCGACGACCATCGGATTCAACACTGAGTAATATGCGGCCTTTTTTCTTTTTTTGCTCTGCTACATAATTTATAAACGCGGCATAAGGTTCATGCTGCTTATGATCAATTCTAATCGCTGGTAGCTCGCTAACGCTTAAGTTTTTATTGCCCGCTTTAGTACCAAGCTTTGCAAGAGATAAACGAATACGTGCAAAATTGCCTAAATTAGAAAACAGCTCTTCAATAGGCTGATAAAGCGCATTGGGTTCAAGTAATGGACGAAGTGGGTCAACTCTGCGGTTCTCATAGCGTACATTTACATCGTGCCAAAAGGTGTCTGCCGCGTGCTCTAAATCACCCAGCTGCATAACAGTTGTCGTATCTGGCAAGTAGTCAAAAATAGTTGCTAGCTTTTCAAAAAACAACGGCATGTAGTATTCGATACCGGCAGGCCAGTTACCTTTGCTTACTTGCATGTATACAGAATCTTGCTGCGAGCTTGCACCAAATTTTTCGCGGTAGCTTATTCTAAAACGTTCAATATCAGCGTCGTTAGTAGGAAATTCATGCGCTGGAAGTAGCTCAATTTTATCTACTTTTTCATCAGAACGCTGCGTTTCTACATCAAATAAGCGAATTGTGTCGAGTTCGTCATCAAAAAAATCGAGTCTAAATGGATGCGGGCTGCCCATTGGATATAAGTCAACGATAGAGCCGCGTATAGCGTATTCGCCGTGCTCCATTACTTGTTGAACATTTAAATAACCGGCTTGTTCTAAGTTGTCACGAAAGTTATGTGTGTCTAGCTTGTCGCCCACTTTAAAATTTATTGTTGAACCGTAAATAAACGAGGCCGGGGCTGTGCGCAACATTAAGGTAGATACAGGCACAATTAACACACTTTGTTGTTCTTTTTTTAAGGTGTTTAAAGTGGCTAAACGGGCTGAAATAATATCTTGATGGGGAGAAAAGTGATCGTATGGCAGAGTTTCCCAATCAGGAAATACCATTACTGGGTTATCGGGTAATAAATATTCTAATTCTGTTTCAAGGCGCAGTGCGCTTGGTGTATCAGGCGTAACAATCAAGACTAAGTTGTCTTGTTGTTTAACGCCTTCAGCAATGGCAATACTTAAACCACTTCCGCTTAGCTGGCCCCATTGAATTTTATCTTTTTGAGATTTTACCCAAGGCAAGGCTGCCCATTGCTCAAACGCCATTTATTACTCCATTTATAGTTGGCTCTTAGCAAGTAAGAGCCATCTTGAGTTAAGTTTACTTAGTCTCGGTATATTTTTGTTAGGTCTTTATAGTGATCAATTCGTCGGTCACGCAAGAACGGCCAGATACGTCTTACGTTTTCTGAGCGTTTTTGATCAATTTCAACCACTAAAATTTGCTCATCAGTATTATTAGCCTCAGCTAATAATTCACCTTGTGGGCCTGCAATGAACGAATTCCCCCAAAACGCAATACCATCGCTTTGCGCACTTGGGTCACTTTCATGACCTACGCGGTTACAGCTAATTACCGGTACACCATTGGCAACAGCATGGGCACGCTGACTAATAACCCACGCATCTTTTTGACGAGTTTGCTCAGCAATGTCGTCGTTAGGATCCCAACCAATAGCGGTTGGGTAAATTAACACTTCAGCGCCTGCCATTGCCATTAAGCGGGCAGCTTCAGGAAACCATTGATCCCAACATACTAGCACGCCTAATTTACCCACCGAGGTTTGAATAGGCTCAAAACCGATATCACCAGGGGTAAAGTAGAATTTTTCGTAAAAACCTGGATCATCAGGAATATGCATTTTGCGGTATTTACCCGCAATACTGCCATCTTGTTCTAATACAACCGCGGTGTTGTGATAAAGGCCCGTAGCGCGTTTTTCAAATAAAGAGGCCACAATAACAATGCTTAGCTCTTTAGCAAGCTCACCTAAGGCGTTACTGCTAGGGCCTGGAATGGTTTCGGCTAAATCAAATACGTCAACATTTTCGGTTTGGCAAAAATAGAGGCTTCGGTGTAGCTCTTGAAGTACAACCAGTTTTGCACCTTTTTGAGCGGCTTCACGAATGGCACTCATTGATTTTGCCATATTGTGCTGAGCGTTATCGGTATTGCTTTGTTGCACTAACGCAACGGTTAATTTTGCAGGGCTTGTCATTGTGCTGCTCCAGCTAAAAATCCACGAGGTAATTGCATTGTAATACAGTGCAGGCTGCCAAATTGTTCAATAATTGGTTGGCAATTAACGCCAATAATAGTGTGTTGTGGGTATGCTTTTTGAACTTGTGCTAGAGCACGTTCATCATTGGCATCATTATACGTTGGCACAAGCACAGCATTATTAATAATTAAGTAGTTAGCGTAGGTAGCCGGTAAGCGTGTTTGCTCATCGTCATACGCGGCTTTTGGCCACGGTAACTCAATTAAGTTATATGGGGTGTTATCGGCAGTTTTAAAGGCTTTTAGTTGTTTTTCCATTGCATCAAGTGCGCTAAAGTGCTCATCAGTTTTATCGTCACACTGCACATATACAAGGGTATTATTTGGAGCAAAGCGCACTAAGGTATCAATGTGGCTGTCGGTGTCATCACCCGCTAAATAGCCATGATCAACCCATAAAAAACGTGTTGCTCCCAAGTGCTCTTTTAAAAGTATTTCTATGTCAGCAGGGTTTAAATCTGGGTTACGGTTTTTGTTAAGCAAACATTCGCTGGTTGTTAGCAACACACCATGCTCGTTTATTTCAATACCGCCACCTTCAAGTACCATATCGAGCGCTTGATATTGGTTGTTTGTGCTACTTAGCTCTTTTACCAAAGTACGATTAATTTGATTGTCTAATGCGCTTTCAAATTTATTGCCCCAACCATTGAAAGTAAAATCGTATACTTTTAACTGCTCTGGTGAATCAATAGCGGCGCAAGTAAGCGGACCATGATCGCGCGCCCAGGTATCGTTGGTAGGCGTTACTACAAAATGAACACGATTAAGAGAGATGTTAGCGCTATTTAGCAATGCTGTAATATGCATTTTTAAGGCACTGTTATGCGCCACAATAACAAGCTGTTGCTGCGTTGTTATATGCTTAGCAAGCTCAATATATACAGGTTCTACACGTGCTAAATTATCAGCCCAATCTGTGTCTTTATGAGGCCATGTAAGCATAACAGCGTCTTGCTCGGCCCATTCTGGTAAAAGTCTAAAGTTCATGAATTTTATATACTAATTAAGATGACGCTAGTTTAGCATTTTACATAAAGATGTCAGCTAATTATCACTGTTTAGATCGGCTTGGTTTTGATCAAGTTCTTGACGTTTTTTAAGTTGGCGGGTTTGAGCATGTAAACTTGCTCTAACAATAAGTTCTTGGTCAGTGGTTCTAATTGCGGTAAAGAGCATGGTGTATTGATAATGTTCGCTATCTTGTTTTTCTACTGCCACAACTTCGGTGTAACAATAAACCGCAGAGGCTTCGTGGTGCAAAAATAGTTTTGTTCTAAACGCTTGGCCAATTGAGTGTACTTCGGGTGATGTAAAGCGAATACCGCCACCGCCGTAGCTATCACATTGAATTGCATTATCTTGCGCTTGTTCTGAGGCCAAAATATGGCTCATTATTAAATCTATTTTACGTGACTGGGCTTGTAAAAATGTAGCAAGCTCTTGTGCTATATCGCCCAAGTTACGCAGTGGGCGTAACGAGCTTTGCTCAAGTTCACTTACTTCATTTGCTAATCTAAATAGTGGGGGAATGTCGTCTTCTAGCTCAAGCTGCGATTTAGGAACTTGTTCGTTCGATACAGCGAATAAATTCACTCTTATACTTTCATTAATTTGAAAGTACTGCTCAAACTCACCTAATCTTTCACTATTCATTATGTTCTCCACCACGTATTTATTTAATAGTAGCGTTGTGAGTACTAAATTGCTAGCAGATAAAATAACTCATACTGGGCTAAATGCTTTGTTTACATTCAATTTTTAACATACTGATTATGAAAATAATTACACTAAGACATATTTAGGGGTAGTTATAAAAAAGCGGCCAATGTCATCCTAACATTGGCCGCTTGGGTATTGATTCATCAGCGCGTACTTATTTAAGTAGAGCGGCTAATTCATGTAAATCTTTCACAACGTGATCTGGTTTTTTAGCTAATGGGTAAAGTGCTTTACCTGGGCGTGCAATGAAAGTGGTTTGTAGGCCTGCTTCTTTTGCGCCAGCAACATCCCAACCATGGGCTGCAACCATCATTGCTTCATTTGGTGCTACGTTTAGCTTTTTAAGTACCCATTCATAAGCACGTAAGTCTGGTTTGTAAATTTTAATATCTTCAATGCTGTAACGCGCATCAAAGTAAGACATTAAACCAGCGCTTTCAAACTGTGCCTTTACACCTTTGTTTGAAGAATTTGTAAGGCTTACTAATTTATAGCCCTGAGCTCTAAGTTTTGCCAGTCCTTCTTTAACATCGCTGTGTGGAGGAAGCGTTAAAAGAGGCGTAACAATAGCTGTTTTAGCTTGTTCACTAGTAATATCAATATTGTTATTTTGAGCAACCATAAGAAGTGACGCCACCCCAATTTGCCCAAAGTCGTGATAGCTACCGCTTACTGTATCTACTAATGAATGGTGCAGCATAGTCGAAAACCAAAGTGGTAATAAATCTTCACGTCCGCCTAGTGCTTTACCAATAGAGGTACGCATTGACGTTAAATCAAGTAGGGTTTCGTTTACATCAAAAATAAGCACTTTGGGCTTTGCTTGTTCTTTTGGTTCATCAGCGACTGCATAACCAGATACAAGGCTTGTGCCTACAAGTAGTGAAAGAGTCAGTGTTTTTAACGATTTTAAAATAGACATTAGTTATTCTCCGATTCAAGTGCTGCCATAATATCAGTAGGTTCTGCGCGTAGGGTGTAGTCTTCGTTTAAAAATGCATATGTAATAACACCTTCTTGGTTTATCACATAGGTAGCCGGTAGCGGCAATTTAAAGCTTTTATCGCCGTAGTAGTGTTCAAAATCAATACCAAATTGTGTGTATAACGCTTGAATACGTTCATCAAGTGTAAACAATAGACCAAATTGATCAGCTACTTTATTACTAACATCTGACAGCACATCAAATTCAAGGTCGTTTTTTTGTGCAGTTGAGAGAGTTTCATCAGGCAGTTGTGGTGATATTGCCACTAACTGAGCACTTTGAGTTTTAAAGTGCGGTAAGTAGTCATTAAGTGCTTTTAGCTCTAAATTACAATATGGACACCAGCCACCACGATAAAAGCTAATAATTACCGGGCCTTTTTTTAATAAATCTGCAAGCTCAATGTTTTCGCCGTTATGGTTGGCTAGGCTGAAGTTTTCTACCTTTTGACCAATTTGCAACGCATTGTCTTTTATATGCTGTGCAATAAGTTCTTCGTTTGTAGTGTTCATTAATGCTAAAACGTCAGCCGGTAACTTGGCATCTTTTTGTACGTTATAGGCATCTATTTGCGCTTTTAAACTCATGATTGAACCTCAATAATTAGACTATTTGCAATTATAGTGTTTTACATATTTAAATAAACATTGCAAAACTGAAAGCTTCATTCGAAAATGTTAAACATTGAAAAGTGCACAATGGCATCTTTATGTATAATTTAAGCGACCTAGAAACATTTATAGCAGTAGTTGAAAATAAAGGAGTGCTTGCTGCTGCTCGCGAGCAGCGTTTATCGCCTGCAACGGTAAGCCATCGCTTAAGTAAATTAGAGCGTGAGCTTGCAACAGTACTTGTTTTTAGGGATAGCCGACGAGTACGGTTATCTCCCGCAGGTGAAATATTTTATACGCGAGTTGGCGCTATAATGGAGGCATTGCACGACGCTGAGCATAGTATTGGTGCACGTAGCTCATCGGTAAGTGGTTTATTACGCGTGACTATGCCCCCTTGGATTTTTTCGAAATACGTAATGCCAAGGCTTAACGAGTTAGAGCAGACCTATCCTGAACTAAAACTTGATTTTTTAATTACGGATCATTTTGTAAATGTGGTTGATGACGCACAAGATGTGGCAATTCGTGTAGGGCAATTAAATGATTCCGGTTTACTGTCGCGAAAAATAGTAAACAACAAACGTATACTTTGCGCAGCTCCTAGCTACATAAAAAAATATGGTATGCCTAAAAGCTTAGCTCAATTAAGCGAACACTATTGGGTTTGCCTGCCGTGGCAGCGCCAATTAAAGCTTTTTGATGAGCAGGGTAAAATACATACTTTTAATGCAAGAACACGCTTTACTATTTCTAATTCCGACAATATGACTCAAGCAGCCATTGCAGGTCATGGCATTGCAATTAAATCAATGATAGCTATTCATGAAGATATTAAAAATGGCATTTTAGTTGAAGTTATGCCCGGTGTCATGGCACAAGATGATGCACCAGTTTGGTTTTTGCGTCCGCAAAATAGCTTAACTACCCGCAAAACCGACGTATTTTATGACTTTATGAAATCACTATTTTTGAGCTGCGAATAAGCGTTTAAATGAGCGTTTTACTCCAGTTAAAAACAAATAACCAGTAAGTTCGGCAAGTAAAGCAACTATAATAGCTGCAACAATGGCGGCTATAATAGAGTCTTTTTTTAAAATGATTTGACCTTCAAAGCGTTGCCACACTTGTTGCTTTACATCGCTCATGCCACTGATCATAGTAAAAATATATGGAGATTGCGCAAACCTATTTACAGCGATTTGTAAGTCTTGTTGTCGTGTGTAAAGTGTACTGATATTACTTGCACCTTTATTCACAATCCCATCATCAATATTTTTATAGTGTTTAATTAGCTTATTTAAATCATTATTAAAATACTTAGCTGCATCGCTTTTAAAAGGCGCAATAGCATTATTAGCTTCAATTAATTGGGCTGATAATGCTTGGCCAAAATCGCTTACAAATGCAGGAATTTGCACTCCAAGTAGTAAACCGAATGCAAAGAAACTAAGCCTGATGTAATCTAAAAATTTACTCATTTATCTTCCTATCCATTTAAATAACCCAGAATTAACATTTGAGCTTGTTTTTATATCAAAAACTCGTAACCTGTCGGTAATAAAAATAACAACAGGTGGATGTTAAGGATGACGAAAAAAGTAAAATTCACGTCAACATTTGTTGATATATCTAAACAGCTCAAACGTTTTGTATCGCGCATTGTTCAACCCGACGATGTAGAAGATATTGTGCAAGAAACCTTTGTAAAAAGCTACGAAGCTGATTTAAAGCAAGATATACAGTTTACCCGCAGTTACATGCTTAAAACAGCAAAACACCTAGCACTTAACCATATAGCTAAGTGGGACAACAAATTTAATGATTCGTTAGAAAATGATAACGAATTACCCGTATTACTCAAATCAATGAAGCTTGAAGATGAATATACATCTAAAGAGCGCTTTTTACTTTTTTGTAGAGCTACTGAGCAACTAAGCTCATCGATTCGTAAATGCTTTATATTAAAAAAAGTTTACGGCATGAGCCAAAAAGAGATCGCAGACCAAATGCAGTTAAGCCAAAGCACTGTTGAAAAACACATTGCCAAAGGATTGTTACAAACCATGTTGTACATGCGTGAACATGAGCAAAGCCCTCAAACAAACCCTAAAGCTCAAGCACACCCTATATCAGTTAAGAGGGTCGCAGAATGAGTAATGTTCATCAATTTAATTCAAAAGATTTAATTTTAGAAAAGTCATGTGATTGGATAAGCGCAATTGATCGTGGTTTAACTGATGATGAAAAAGAGCAATTTAAATTATGGATGATGCAAAGCACCGCCCATCAAGACTCTATATACGAGCTTGCTCAGCTTTGGGATGAGCTTTCGGTGTTAAATGAATTAAGTCATTTATTTCCTCAGCGTAACAATACTAAAGCATCAAAAAATAAGTGGATGTTTTCTTACTCAATTGCAGCGAGCTTATTTGCGGCGTTAATGGTATGCAGCTACTTATTAATTAATTTAGAAAATGGCTATAACCAAGAGCTTGCAAAAGTTAATTACACTAAAATTTACAAAACAAAAGTAGGCGAGCAAGCAACGTATGTGTTGCCAGATGGCACCATAGTGCAGCTTAATACTAATAGCTTGCTAGAAGTTGCTTATAGCAAGGGCCGCAGGCAGTTATTACTTAGTCGTGGAGAAGGGCGTTTTAATGTAGCAAAAGATGCCACGCGTCCGTTTAGTGTTATGGCCGGCGACAAAAGCTTTACTGCACTCGGTACCGTGTTTAATGTACAGCGTAATACCTCATCAGATTTAGAGCTTGTTGTTACCGAAGGCAAAGTGATGATCACCGACCCTAGTGTAGCGGTTGACGCAAATGACTTTAAAGATTATCAGCTTGCAGATAACAGCACGCAAAAAATTCGTCAAATTAATGCCAATATTGTTACCTCAGGCGAAAAAGTAATTATAGAGCAGAGTGTTACAAAGCCAATTACCCAGCTTTCAATGAACGACGTACAACGCGATTTGGCATGGCAAAATGGCATGCTTATTTTTAATGGAGAAGAGCTAAGCGATGCTTTAAATGAAGTAAGTCGCTATACCGCAACACGTTTTGAGCTTTCATCAGCCGAGCTTGCCAGCATTAAAGTAGCTGGGGTATTTAAAGCGGGTGACGTTGAAGGTTTACTAGAAAGTTTACAAACTAATTTTTCGATTGATCATGAGCGTTTAGGTGAGCATGTAGTAACGCTAAAACACCATACAGAATCATAAGTAGACGTTATGCAAATCAAACTAATGTTAGATAAAGTTGCATCAATAAAGATTGAACGTAAAAAAAACATTAAAAAAAAGAAACAAAACCATAGAGGATTTTTGTTTGTCAGCTGTTTATATAAGTTGCGCAGTAACCAAACGCATTTATTGAGTGGATTTAGTGTGCTTGTACCGGCTATTTTTAGCTTGAGTGTACAAGCAGCAACTCAAACCACTGGGCAAATGGTGCAATTTGATATAAAAGCGCAGCGAGCAGACAAAGCCTTAATTGAATATGCTAAACAAACAGAGCAAACCGTGGTGTTTTCTTATGAGTTGGCAAAGCAGTATGACGCAAATTCAGTTTATGGATTTTACACTCAGCTAGATGCTCTAGAGGCATTATTAGGTGGGACTGAACTCGATGCGGTTGTTGATCAAAATGGTTTACTGAGTATAAAACTCAAACAAATCAACAGGAATGATAACAACATGATGAAGCTTTCAGCGGTCAGTGCAGCAGTATTACCAGCTTTACTTGCAGTAAATTCGCAAGGTGTAAACGCAGCAGAAGAAGTCGCTCAAGAAAAAATTGAAAAAATTGCTATTGTCGGTAGCCGTGTAGCAGGACGTTCAGTTGAAGATTTACCCGTTCCAGTAGATATCTTAAGTGCAGAAGCGCTTGAAAATACAGGCCAAACAGAAGTTGGTCGTATGCTACAGTCTATCGCTCCTTCATTTAACTTTTCAAGCTCTGCAATTAGTGACGGTACTGATGCTTTAAGACCTGCGACACTTCGCGGTTTAGGCCCCGATCAAACATTGGTTTTAATTAACGGCAAACGTCGTCACCAAGCAAGTATTATTCATATTAATGGCTCTGTTGGGCGTGGTACTGCAGGTACTGATATGAATGCAATTCCAGCCTCTGCAATTAAACGCATTGAAGTATTACGTGATGGCGCTGCTGCTCAGTATGGTTCTGATGCAATTGCAGGTGTTATTAATATTGTGCTTAAGGATGGTAGCGAAGGTGGCAAAGCGGCTATTAACTACGGTCAATATTCTGAAGGCGATGGCGAAACCATTAACCTTGATTTTAATAAAGGCTTTGCGCTAGGTGATGACGGTTATTTAAATACAACTATCAATTACCGTGACCGTGCACCGACTAACCGTGCAGGTTTACATGGCTCTTGTCAGTTTTATGGTTGTACAGAACTAAGTGACGGCACTTTACTTGCTGGCGATCCGCGTGAGCTGACAGCCGATCGTGATACATTCAGAATTGGTGATGCTGATTCTCAGCAGTTTGGTTTAACAATTAATACCGGTTACGAGTTAGGTGATGGCGAGCTTTACGGCTTTATTACTTACTCAACACGTGAAAATGAGTCGGCTGCATTTTTCCGTCATAATGCAAATGCAGGTGGTAACCCAGTACTACAAGATAATGATGCGACGATTCCGCTAGGTTTCTTACCAAAAATTAATACAACTATCGACGATATCTCGTACAACTTTGGTTATAAAACTGAGTTTGATAACGATGCAAGCCTTGATTTATCATACACCTATGGTGAAAACAGCATTGATTACACGACAAGTGACACTATCAATGCCTCATACGCTAACTTTTTACGTTATGACCAAGGTTTAAGTGCAGCTGATATTCGTACAACTATCCCACGTGAAGCGTACGCTTACGGCATGGAATTATCACTGCAAACAATCAACATTGATTTTACGCAAAACTTTGATGATTATTCGTTAGCGATGGGTGCTGAAATTCGTACTGACGAATACCGTATCTTAGAAGGTAGTGAATATGCATACCGCGATTACGATACGACCAACGGTGTAAGTATTTATAACGGCTTAAGTGGTGGTGTTGGCTCTGAAGATGCATCAGGTGGTTCACAAGGTTTTGGTGGTTCGTCTCCTGCGTCATCAGTTGATGAGTCGCGTGATGTAATCTCATTTTATGTAGATGCAGAAGCTTATGTGATTGAAGATGTAATTTTATCGGGTGCACTTCGCTACGATAACTACAAAGGCTTTGGTGATACAGTAAACTTTAAGCTTGCTGGTAACTGGTCTGTAACCGACGATATTTCACTACGTGGTGCATTAAGCTCAGGTTTTAGAGCACCTTCAATGCAACAGCTTTACTTTAATAATGTAAGTACGCAATTTGTTGTTGATACTAATGGTAACTTAGTTGCAGAAGAGGTTGGTACATTTAGAAATGATTCAACACTTGCGCAAAGCTTAGGTATTCCAAAGCTTAAAGAAGAAAAATCACAAAACCGTAGTTTAGGTATTGTGTATAACGTTACAGATAATATTAATGTAACCGTTGATTACTATTCAATTGATATTGACGACCGTATTGTAATTAGTGACCGCTTAGGTAAAGGTTTATCTACAAGCCTTGATGCTGCATTAAATAGTGCGGGGGCTGGCGTAGGGCAGTTTTTCTTAAATGGTGCTGATACTGAAACTCGTGGTGTTGATTTTGTAGCAACGTGGAACACTGAAGGTTTAGGCGGTACGCTTGATTTTACACTTGCAGCTAACTTCACTAAAACAGATGTTGTATCGTTATTTTCTCCTGCTGGCTCAAGCCTTGAGACAGTAAGTGTAGACGATATATTTTCAGCGGAAGATATCTCTATTATAGAAGAGTGGCAACCAGAGGATCGTATTAACTTAAGTGCACTTTATCAACGTGATGATTGGACAGTTAACCTGTCACTTAATCGCTTTGGTGAGTACACAGTAGAAGATGGCGGACGTCAAACGTATGGCGCAGAAATTTTAACTGACGTTAAAGTTAACTACTTCGTTACTGAAGATTTGTCGGTAAACATTGGTGCAAATAACTTGTTTGATGTTTACCCAGATAAAAATGAAATAGGTAACTCTCGCTCAGGTACTATTGTGGATGCTAGTGGCAACACAGTAATAAGTAGCTCAGGTGTGTTTGACTACTCACGTCGTTCTGCTCCATTTGGATTTAACGGTGCTTACTACTACATAGGCGCAGAATACCGTTTTTAATTAATAACCTCCCTTTCGTTATTTAACTCAAAGGGCCGTAAGGCCCTTTTTTTGGTTTTATATTGGGCTGTTTTATTTAGAAATCAAACTTATTGAATAATCATCGTATTGCTTAATATTATTCATTACACTCATTAAAGTATTATGTGTACTGTTTTCGTCTGCGGTTATAAGTACCGAACTTATTTCATATTTAGCCGCGAACATCGCTAAATTAGACGTAACTTGCTCTAAATCAATTAACCTCCCTGAAAAATATACTCCGTTACTTTCATCAATTCTAAATAAAGCATTTTTAACAGGCTTACCTATTTGAGGGCTGTCGAGTGGTCGGTTTAATTCAATAGCCACAGGTTTTACAAAAGATGTAGTTACAATAAAGAAAATTAGTAATATGAACACTATGTCTAACATCGGGGTCATATCTACATCAGCATTATTTTGCAGTTTACTTAGTTTACTTTTCATATTGGACCTTATTTTTAATTAAATGCTGCGGCGCCACAGCAAGGTTTTAGGTACCTAATAACAAAATTAGCACAGCAAAAATAAAGCGTGGTTAAATAAACATTCTAATAACATTAAATTTTTGTATTTATTATGTATTTAAAATGTGGCGAAATAAGGTGGTGTTTATAGCAATCTGCTTATATATGGGGTCTATTTAGCATCGTTATAGAGTAATTTAATTCGTTAAATTGCTTAAGGATTTATACAGATTGGTATTAGAGGCAATAAAAAACCCAGCGCTAGGCTGGGTTGTATTTATGCGTTATGTAAGCTTACTGCTTTTGCATACGGCTCATTTCTGCATGGCAGCTTTGCATTGTTAATAATGTTTTAGCCAGTGCAGCTTCGCAATCAGCCGGTTGTGGTTTATCCATAGCGGCTTTAATTTCTACAAGCGTTTTATCTTCTACTTCTTCAAGCTCTTTTACATACGTGCTGTCGTTATGTGAGGTGAATGTAGTAAGTAAGGCTGTGTATGCACGTCGTGCTTCAACTGCGAAAGATGAACCATCTTCGCGTTCGCCTTTTTCATTAATTGCATATGGCTGCAAGCGCTCAACACTCACTTTTCGGGCATCTATCATACGCTGAAAAAGTGCGCCAATAGCAGGGTCTTCAACTTTTTCCTGTGCTTTTTGATAAAAGTCGATGCCGCTGTTCATAACTTGAATGATGTCAGTAATATGATTTACTTCTGATCCTTGATGGGTGTTCATAATGACCTCTTTTATTAAATGAATGTATAGTTCAATTTAATAAAAGCAATGTATGTTCCATGTTTTTATTTTCATGTAGTCATTTGATTTTATTGGTTTAATTTCATTTCAGAAAGGGGCTAAGTTAATGAGGAAAGTATTAACCTAGCAATTTTTACATTATATTGTGTAATAAAGTTATTTTAGCTCTTCAGCTACTTCAGCTACTTTTTGGCGTAACCAGATATGGCTCGCATCGCGATGTAACAGTGGGCTCCAAATCATATCAAGCTCAAAAGGAGGAATTGGAAACGGTGGCTCTAAAATTTTAAGCCCCGGATCATCTAAGTATATATTTGCGGCTTTTGAAGGAAGGGTCGCAATCAAATTTTTCTCTTTAGCTAAATGAATCGCTACATGGTAGTTACGCGTAAAAGTGGCAATATTACGATGTTTACCAAAGTGGGCAAGTGCTTCGTCAACCCAACCAAGTTTTTGCACATCTTTAGGGTCCATGCCCACGCCTACACCAAAACCTGTTTTACTCACCCATATATGGCGTGCTTTTAAGTAGCTGTCGAGGCTAAAGTTTTCAATAATAGGGTTGTCGGCCTTAACTAAGCAGCAAAAACTGTCTTTCCAAATACGTTTATGATGAAAAGACTGAGGTAAGTTTTCAAAACGGTTGATTGCCATATCTACTTTACCGTTTTCTACATCATGAAAGGTTACATCACTTGGTGTGAGTATATCTAAAGTAGTATCGGGGGCTTCTTCGTGTAGTTTACTTAAGAGCTTTGGCGCTAACGTACTTGCAGCGTAATCACTGGCCATTATTCTAAATACACGTTTACTCTGGCTTGCCTCAAATTCTCGATTAGGTGCTAGGGTTTCTTCAAGCGTCATTAATATGCCGCGAATAACGGGTTGTAACTCTAAAGCGCGCTCTGTCGGGACCATACCATCGCTGGTACGAACTAAAATAGGGTCGTTAAATAAGTTACGAAGACGTTTAAGGCCATTACTCATTGCGGGCTGCGTAATACTCAATTGATTAGCAGCGCGTGTTACGTTGCATTCTCGAAGCAATGTATCGAGATAAACGAGTAAATTTAAATCTATTTTACTTATATTCATTGTGTGTCCTTTGCGTCTACCAGTGATGGATAAATCGCTGTGCTGTCGGGTAAGGGTAAATATGACTTACCTGCCCATTTTTTATATTTTGTTGCGCCTGCTTCCAAAAGCTAACATCTATAAGCTCTGGATGAGTGCTGAGAAAAAACTTTTTATACATAGGATTAGGCATTACAAATGTACATAACTGCTCTGGGAATACATCTTGTGGTGCAACAGAGTAACTTTGTTCATCCATTAAATAATCGTCGTAGCTCTTTGCTTTTGGTAATGCTCTAAAGTTCATATCTGTTAGGTATTGAACTTCATCGTAATCGTAAAAAATAATACGTTTGTGCTTACTTACACCAAAGTTTTTTAAGAGCATATCGCCAGGAAATATATTAACGGCAATCATTTCTTTTAGAGCTTGCCCGTATTCTTCAATCGCGTCTGCGGCACTTTCTTCATCAGCATTTTCTAAAAATAAATTGAGTGGTGTCATGCGCCGTTCAATATATAAATGCTTGATGATCAACCATTCGCCTTCAATTACCATTGATGAGCCAATTGTTTTATGTAATTGCGCAAGTAAATTACTATCAAAACGCGCCAAAGGAAATACGACGTTAGAATACTCTATGGTATCGGCCATTCTGCCAACGCGATCATGGTTTTTTACTAGTTGATAACGCTTTAATACGGTATCACGGCCGAAGGGCTTACTTTCACCAAATTTGTCTTTTATTACTTTAAAAACATAACCAAATGAGGGAAGGGTAAATACCATCATCACCATACCGGGAGTACCCGGTGCAATTGTAAACTCATCACTAGAGTGAGATAAGTGATTTAAAAACTCTCGATAAAACTCAGTTTTACCCTGCTTATGAAAACCCACTGCGTTATAGAGCTCAGCAAGTGTTTTGTTTGGCATAAGCTGATTCAAAAACCGGACAAGTGCTGAAGGTGCATGAGTCTCTACCATAAAGTAGGCACGGGCAAAGCCAAAAATGACACGCATTTGAGATGATTTAGTTAAAAGTGCATCTAAATATAATCCGTTATCTTCATCGTGTAACACGGCGATTATAAAAGGCTGAACCCCACTTTTTGAAACAACACGACCAACAATATAAGCTGCTTTATTACGATAAAAAGGTGTGTGTAAAATATCAAAGCGCATTTGCCAAGGTTGATGATGTGTATCGGGGGCTTGTTTATAAAATGCTTTAACAAGAAGGCGAATATCACGCTCTAAATTTACAAATGGGGCTTTAAAATCAAAATGATTAATAATGCGCTTTATTGTTGGCTTTAGGCCATCAACTACTGGAAAGTATGTCCTATATTCGGCCTCAACAGGTACTGAAGGAGCATCTTTCAAAGTTGCTTCTACAAATATAAAGTCATTATGAAAATAGCGCCTATGGTACAGCCGGCAAAATACAGAGTTATAAAAGGTTTCGGCGAGTTCTGCTTGAGGGTGGAAACATAAAAAATGCTGATATATCTTTTTAACTTCGAGCCATAGGCTTTCATCTAATTGCTCTGTTGGGGTTTCTTTTTTTAGCGCTTGTGTGGTTTCGTTAACACGATCATCATAATAGCTGATACGCAAACGGCTGATATCATTAATTGCTTGCCAATCTTTTTTTGCAAAGGCGAGAGGGGCTTTGGCCGTTGTTTTTTGAAATAGCTGATAGTGCCTTTTAAAACCCGTTAAAATTAATTCAGCAATATGGCGAGGCTGCATTTGCACTCCTTAATAGTCCCTAGAGCTTATACTCTATTGTGTTAAGGGTATGTTATTTTAAGTTTAAAACCAAGATAAATATTACTTGCTAATTAACAGTGATTTATTGGTATTGAGCTATCTTTTTTTCGAGAGTTTTAATTTGTTTAGTAATAACCAATACATCTTTTTTGTACTCTTTATTAATTATTTTTAATTTTTTAGTAATGTCTTTGGTAATACGCTTTTTATCTTCAACGGCTAGAATATGATTTAATCGTTCTTGTTGTTTGTATTCAGCACGCTGCTTATTACGATCAAGTATTGTTAGTTTATGGTTATTACTGCGAAGCTCTGCCTGTAAGCCAGATAGAAGCCTTTCACGCTCAAGTTCGTTTAGTTGTTTAGTGTAGTCAACCTTAGGACCAGAATACTGATTACCCGTCGTGTTAACTTTATAAGTCGTTGCTTCGTCGTCACAGGGAAGTTGAGAAAAGACAGTGCCTTTTTCTGTTACACATTTGTAGTAAGTGGTATCGCTAAAGCTAAAAAAACTGATAAGTAAAAAGCTAGAATGGAGAATATAACGAGAAGTTTTAAACATGTATGCCGTCCTTGATTTTTATATTTTTTAGTAAAATAATATAAAACTATAACCTAGCTTGGTGGTATAGCAAGCTAGGTTAGGATAACGGCTATTGGGTAAAGGTTTTGAGCTTTTTAATACTCTGTACTAAAAATGGTATATCTAAACCTTGTTCAATAGAAAAACCTTCAGCGGCGGAAATGTTTTTAAAGTTACCATCTGAATCTATTAAGGTAATCCTATCTTTTTTATAGGCTATAACGACACCCTGAGAGTAGTTAACGCCCATATCATCTTTTTTCTTGTATAAATTAACGCCCAGCATTGTTTGCTTAGCAATGGCTTTACAATTTAAATATTGGCCAACACTTGTTGCAATTAAATCGCTAGGTTGAATAAGTCCATCTACTTTAGAAATACGTTTGTCGGAGCTATATAAAGTTGATGTTGTTACTACTTCTTGCTTGTTATTGGCAAGACTAAAAGCAAAAACCTGTGTTTTATCATCTCGTACAACGGCGTTATCGCTACTTTTAATAACTCTAATTGCGCTAGAACTATGTGCTTGATCATTTATAAAACTAAGTTCTTCCACGCCGGTTACTTCAATGCTGCGGCGCTGACTTTGCCATGCGGGAAGAGTTTGATCTCTTAAAATTGCTGCTTTATAAAAAGCTGGCAAACCATACACTAAGCTAAATAGCATATCGTCGTGATTAGTTGGCTGTAAAAACTGCTCTGTTTTGTGTAAGTTTTTATTATCGGCAACAAATTTAGCGAGTTGTTGCTGGGTTTCAAATACAAAAATATCTACATTGGCTTGTGTGTAGTCTTCACACTTATCAAGCGGGCTTGGCATTTGATAACTAATGTTTTGGTTATTAATTTTTACGTTATGTGCTTGCTTATAGCTTTCTATATCAAGCAGGTCATTTTTAGCCAATAAACTTTTAGCGGTAGTAGGGTATGACAGTGGTAGTACATTGTCTTGCTTCGTTACGTCAAAGTTTAAATTTGCGTCAGCCCAAATATGAATACTATGACTAAGTGAAAAACACACTATTAAAAATGAAATTGCGTAACGTGCAAATTTATATTGTTTTAAGCGCTCAAGGTGTTGCCATGTGTAATTACTCACAAGTAGCTGAAAGCCTAAAATAAGTAATACAATCCCACTGGCTAAAATGGTTGTTAAAGCAGGTGAACTGGTTAAGCGATGCCACAGTAGAGAAATAATCTCAGGTAAGGCAGATATACTTAGATGATAACCCAAATTAACGTAAACATAAGCATCAAGGGTAAGCAGTGAAGCGCCTAGTGTGGCTATAACAGCCGCCATGCCTCGTATATGTCGTGGGTAGGGGAATATTAAACTAAGCGGAAATACCGTCAGCACAAACGCTAAAAAGGCGATAAAACTAGTGTGGCTTAACCACGTTACTAGCATATAAGTAATGCCCATAAAGCTTGTTGGTGGCGAGTCGGCAAATAAGTAGCTTAAGCTAATAAATAGCGCCAAGCCAATATTGGCAAAAGTAAACCAATGGCCCCAGCTTAATAGCTGACTCGCTTTTGATGAAAACTGATTGTGCTGCGATAAATTCATAGAGTTTATTTAACCGACTGTGATAGAGCTTTTGCAAAGTTCTCAGTTACGGCTTGTCTTTTCCCTGTTGGTACATGCTCTTTTAAGATATGCGTGATAGAATTTCCTAAACACATAAGGCTTAAATCTACCGGCGCATTGTGTTTAGTTAGCACATCAATAAGCTGATCGACGATTTGTTCTACTTCTTCATTAGAGTATTTTGATAAGATTGGCATCAGTTGGTTCAATAAAATAGTTATATTCTCGTATTTTAACACTAGAGGCGTGAAAAACAAAGATGACAACAGACGTTAAAAAATTAGTCGTTCATTATGTAGACAAAAAAGACGACGATACGCAAATTCACCTTCGAAATGATGAGATGGTAATTAACGATAAAGTAGCCGTTTTTATCGAACAATTACATCATGCATACAATGGTAAGCCAGGTAAAGGTTACTGTGCTTTCAGTGGTGATAAAAATAGCATTGTAGCATCTGCAATGCAAAGCTACCGTAACGATGAGCTAGGCTTTTGGCATATGACCGAGCAAGCCTCAACGGTTTTAAAAGAAGAGCTTGATAAGTATGCATTTAGTGAAACAGGCTATTTAGTATTTTGTCATTATCAGTATGTTGCTACCGATTACATGTTAATTGCGATGATTAACATTAAAGAGCATTATTCTATGACGTCTGAGCTTGATTTAGCGGCTTCTCGCCATTTAGACATATCTCGCATGCAACTCGCTGCTCGTATCGATTTAACAGCATGGGATACGCAAGCAGAAGATAATCGTTATATTTCGTTTATCAAAGGACGTGCGGGTCGTAAAGTTGCTGACTTTTTCTTAGACTTTTTAGGCTGTGAAGAGGGAATTGATTCAAAACAGCAAAGCCAAGTAATGCTTAGCGCAGTAGAGGATTATTTATCAGAGCAACAGTTTGATAAATCAGAAAAAGACGATTTACGTAAACAAGTATTTGATTACTGTAATGATTGCGTAACCACAGGCGAAGATGCAAGTGTGAGCGATCTATCTGCAACGCTTACAAAAGGCAATGACAGCCCGTTTGATAGTTTTTGCAAAGAGCAAAGCTATGACTTGGAAGAAACTTTCCCCGTTGATAAAAAAACCGTAACCAGTATGGTTAAGTTTTCAGGCCTTGGTGGGGGTGTAAGTGTCAGTTTTGAACGTAAACACTTAGGTGAGCGCGTAACGTACAACGAAGCAACCGATACACTAGTGATTAAAGGCATTCCGCCAAACTTAAAAGATCAGTTACAACGTTTTATGGAAAGTGAAAAAGAGTAAACCCATTTGAGCGAGTTGAAAGTTGATTTAAGAGCGCGATATTTATATCGCGCTTTTTTATACCGGTATCTAAATTCATTGAATCGGAACAGAGCCACTAAAATATCTATTGAACAAAGAGAAGTGAAAGAAGAGTAAGTGAGAAACACAAGCTAATCTTATCCACGGTGTTGAATTTCGGCTGTAGGCGTGAAGCACCGCTTCTGTTTATTTAATTTCTTTGCTAACAAAACCACTTAAAGATCTATTTCACAAAGAGAAGTGAAAGAGGAGTAAATGAGAAAACACAAGCGATGGTTTATTAGCGGAGCTTTTTCAATTTAGCTTTATTGTTAACTCTAAAAGCGCAGCGTCTTGTAACCTCTTTGTGAACAAATCGCTTATTATGGGCGTGAAGAAACTTTAATAATTATTCAAAGTATGTAAACAAAAAAGCCCCGCTATTTATTAAATAGCGGGGCTTTTAAATAAGTGTTAGTTATTAATCAACACTCAATGTTTTAGTCATTGCAGAACTTGCACGACCAGCAGGTTTGATAGAACCCGCACGTAAACCACTGTCTGGTACTAGGTCACGTTTATCGTGAGCCATTGCTACAGATGTGTGTTTTACTTCGCTATCAGCTACAGGAGTAGGCTGTGCCATTGGCGCACTTGCAGACCCTTGAGTAACCGCTGTTTTAACATGCGGTGCTGATTTTTCAGTTTTCACTTTTGCTTCAACTTTAGCTGGCTCTTCAGTTACTACTGGCGTTTCAACTTTAGCTGGCTCTTCAGTTACTACTGGCGTTTCAACTTTAGCTGGCTCTTCAGTTACTACTGGCGTTTCAACTTTAGCTGGTTCTTCAGTTACTACTGGCGTTTCAACTTTAGCTGGCTCTTCAGTTACTACTGGCGTTTCAACTTTAGCTGGTTCTTCAGTTACTACTGGCGCTTCAACTTTAGCTGGCTCTTCAGTCACTACTGGCGTTTCAACTTTAGCTGGCTCTTCAGTTACTACTGGCGTTTCAACTTTAGCTGGCTCTTCAGTTGCTACTGGAGCTTCAACTTTAGCTGGCTCTTCAGTTACTACAGGAGTTTCAACTTTAGCTGGCTCTTCAGTTGCTACTGGAGTTTCAACTTTAGCTGGCTCTTCTACAGCTTCAACTTTTGCTAAGTCTTCAACTGCAACGGCTTGTTCAATTTGCTGCGCTGCATCTACAGGTGTTTCTTCAGATTTAGCTTTAAGTTCTGCTTCATATTCTGCAGCAGCTTGATCAGCAACTGGAACAAATGCAGGGGCTTCGTCAGATTTAACTTCTGCTTCACCTTCAGGACGTCGACGACGTTGACCTGATGCACGAAGATGACGAGGAGAACGGCGTGAACGCGTACGTGTTTGCTCTTGCTCGTCTTCAGTAGTTGCTGCTTCATCGTTAGAATCAACAACGTCAACTTTCTCTTCTTTAATGTGAGCTGTTTTTTCTGCCGGAGCTTGTGTTTGCTTTTCTACAACAGGTGCTTGCTCTTGAACTTGTGGAGTGTCAGTAACTACCGCTTGTTCAGGTGTTTGCTCTGTTGAGTTTGCTTGCTCAGCGTTTTCATCTTGCAGACGTACTTTTTTACGTATGTTACGACGTTGACGGCGAACCTTAGGCTTTTGCTCTTTAGGCTCTACAGCTTGAGCTGGCTTAGAATCAGTTTCTACTTCTACTTCTGCTTTTACAGGGGCTTCAGTTTTAACTTGATCTTTTTCTTCGCTTTTATGCTCTGGGCGCTTACGAGAGTTAGGGTTACGACGACGCTTATTGCGGTTCTCGTTTCTCTCTTGCGTCTCGGTGCTTGTTGCTGCTGGTGAGTCTGTTTTAACTTCCTCTTCAGCTGCAGGGCGCTCATTGCGTGGTTTATTAGTGCGCGGGTTATTATTACGACGACGTTGGTTGTTATTACGACGACGATTATCGTTACCACGGCGAGCGTTATTACGCGCTTCTTGCTGCTCTTTTTCTACAGCTTCTTTTTTCTCTTCTACTGTTTCGCTTGCAAATAACGATTTAAACCATTTAGTGATTGCTTCAAACAAGCCACCTTCAGTTTTAGTCTCTGTTACTACTGGCTGAGCTACTGGTGTAGGCGCTGCTTGTGGAGCCGGTGTAGAAGGCATTACAACACCTTTTAGCATTGGCTCTTCACGTACTGGTGCACTTGGTGATTTTGACATCTCAAATGCTTCAGGTTCTGGCGCAACAACTTGTCCGTAACTTACCGTTTCAAGTGTTTCGTCTTTACGTAAACGCATAACTTCGTAATGTGGTGTTTCCATATGTTGATTAGGAATAATCACTACGTCACATTTATGATGTTTTTCAATGCGATGAACACTACGACGTTGCTCATTTAATAAATAAGCGGCAACGGCAACAGGCACTTGTGCATTTACTTGTGCTGTGTTGTCTTTAATTGCTTCTTCTTCAATTAAACGAAGAATAGAAAGTGCAATTGATTCGTTTGAACGAATAGTACCTTGTCCACTACAACGTGGGCATGGGCCTTGGCTTGCTTCACCTAATGAAGGACGCAAACGCTGACGCGACATTTCAAGTAAACCAAAGCGTGAAATTTTACCAATTTGAACACGAGCACGATCTGGACGAGCAGCATCTTTTAAACGATTTTCTACTTCACGTTGATGACGTGGAGGCGTCATATCGATAAAGTCGATAACAATTAAACCACCTAAGTCACGAAGACGTAATTGACGTGCAATCTCATCGGCTGCTTCTAAGTTAGTATTAAGTGCTGTTTCTTCAATATCGCCGCCTTTAGTTGCTTTAGACGAGTTGATATCGATAGACGTTAGTGCTTCAGTTGGGTCAATTACAATTGAACCACCAGAAGGCAAGCGTACTTCACGCTGGAACGCAGACTCAATTTGGCTTTCAATTTGGTAATGCGTAAATAAAGGAGTGTCGCCTTGATAAAGCTTAACACGGCTCATAAAGTCAGGACGAAAACGCTCAATGTGCGCTTTAGCTTCTTCAAAAACGCGTGGTTTATCAATTAAAATTTCGCCAATATCACGACGTAAATAATCGCGTATCGCACGGAATATTACATTGCTTTCTTGGTGTATTAAAAATGGCGCTTTAGCACTATCGGCTGCTTGTCTAATTGCTTCCCAATGTACTAATAATGCTTTTAAATCGTAGTTTAATTCTTCAAACGATTTACCAACACCCGCTGTACGAACAATTAAGCCCATACCTTTAGGAAGTTCTAAACGACCCAATGCTTCTTTAAGTTCAGTACGTTCATCACCTTCAATGCGACGAGAAATACCGCCAGCACGTGGGTTGTTAGGCATAAGTACTAAGTAGCTACCAGCAACACTGATAAAAGTAGTTAACGCAGCGCCTTTTTGGCCACGCTCTTCTTTATCAACTTGTACTATAACTTCTTGACCTTCTTTGATCACGTCCCGAATGTTAGGGCGACCATGAAAAGTGTAACCTGCAGGGAAGTAAGTACGGGCAATTTCTTTTAAAGGAAGGAAACCATGGCGGTCAGCACCGTAATCAACAAATGCTGCTTCAAGAGATGGTTCAATGCGAGTGATTTTGCCTTTATAAATATTGGCTTTTTTCTGTTCGTGACCTGGGCTTTCGATATCTAAATCATATAGGCGCTGGCCATCAACCAGTGCTACGCGCATTTCTTCTTGCTGCGTTGCATTGATTAGCATACGTTTCATATTGTTACTCTACTTATTTATGTCGCTGACATGACGATGTTTTTCTCGCCTGTTCAGTTGTCCCTATTTTTAGAATGTGCAGCCTCACGACTGGGTCTTTAACGGAACGGCTCTGTTTCTCGTATGCAGTATTTTAAATGCTGGCAAACAATAGCAATTATCATCGCTATTAAATTCTTAATGGTGCTAAAACTGTCGGCTTTTCAGCTACGTTTACAAGTTTTACCCAGAAGTCGGCCTGTCATATTAATCTTACTAAATATCATTCATATTAGGCGCGTAGGGCTCATTAAGTTGGTGAGCAATACATACTGATGTATCGCTAATATCCGTTTTAAGAGCAAAAATCGCTGCCGATGTTAATGAACGCTTATTTATTAGATTTTTTTAGTTCTAAATAAGCTGCTATACGGTACTACAATAATTGAGCTAGTGCTGAACGACGTTTTTTACGTCGTCACTATCAGACAAATTATCTGTTCATTGCTTTCTCTAGCACGTTAAAAATCGCTTCATGTTCAAACTTAACCAGCAATATATTACGCGCATTGCCGTTAATTGATCGCACGTGTTAACTGAGGAGGCATAAAAGCTTTGGAAAACTTAACTCGGATCTGTATGATCGGCTACCCAGAATGTGCATCACGAATGTTTTAATGTGTTAAAAAGCACCGTTGTTATTTGCAAATACTAAATATTTGCGCTGCTGATTATCCCACTATTATTACAGTGTTAGCAACTAAATTATTTTACTTAAATTAGTGATTAGGCAATGTCAGAAAAAAACGACTTACAAGTAACTTATGTCACGATCAACGAAGACCATTTAGGTCAGCGTATTGATAACTTTCTTATTACCCATTTAAAAGGGGTGCCTAAAAGCGCTATTTATAAACTTTTGCGCAAAGGTGAGGTACGCGTTAATAAAAAGCGTATTAAGCCTGTATATAAACTACAGCTTGAAGATGTACTTCGTATTGCACCTATCAGGGTTGCTGAGCGTGAAGAATTTGTTCCATCAAAATTAGACAAAGTAACTCGCCTAGAAAACGATATTTTATTTGAAGATAAATACCTTATCGTAATAAATAAACCATCAGGTATGGCTGTTCATGGCGGCAGTGGTTTAAGTTATGGCTTAATTGAAGCTTTGCGAGCGCTTCGCCCAGAAGAGCGCAGCCTTGAGCTAGTACATAGGCTTGACCGTGATACTTCGGGCTGTTTACTTATAGCGAAGCGTCGTTCGGTGTTAACAGCATTGCATGAACAACTTCGTGAAAAAACAATGGAAAAAAATTACTGGGCACTTGTAGAAGGGCAGTGGGACTCTAAAACTAAAAACGTAACCGA
Source organism: Pseudoalteromonas sp. NSLLW24 (assembly GCF_015864725.1). NCBI lineage: Bacteria > Pseudomonadati > Pseudomonadota > Gammaproteobacteria > Alteromonadales > Pseudoalteromonadaceae > Pseudoalteromonas > Pseudoalteromonas sp. NSLLW24. Next base: position 121,732 of record NZ_JADYWQ010000001.1, read on the forward strand.
AGGGCTGCGTAAAAATACACTTAAATCGGGCGAGCGCGTAGTACGCGTAGATAACACTGAGGGAAAACCTTCACATACTCGTTTTAAAGTACTTGAACGTTTTAACGATTGCTCACTTGTACAAGCATCGCCTGTTACAGGGCGTACGCACCAAATTCGTGTGCATACGCAATGTAAAGGTCACCCAATAGCGTGCGACGATAAATATGGCGATCAGGGTTTCGACGATTCTATGCGTAAAGTTGGGTTAAACCGATTGTTTTTACACGCACATGATTTAAGTTTTTATCACCCTAAAAACGAAACAACCATGCGTATTGAAGCACCGCTAGATAAAACGCTTAAAAATACATTACTAAAATTACGAGATGCAAAACTGTGATAAAAGTAGCCCCAATTAAAAAATATAAGCTCGTCATTTTTGATTGGGATGGCACCGTTATGGATTCAGTAACTAAAATAGTTAACTGTATTCGTAGTAGCGCCGAGTCACTTAATTTAGTGTCGCCAAGTGATTTAGCCATTAAAAACATTATTGGTATGTCGCTTGAAAAAGCAATTGACGTTTTATTTCCTGATAATGTAGCGCAGCACCAAGCGTTAATTTCAGGTTATAAATATCAATACAGTGTGGATACTACTCCCACGCCTGTATTTGCTAATGTTGTCAGCGTTTTAAATGCCTTAAAAGAGCAGGGCATTGTTTTAGCGGTTGCAACAGGTAAAGGTAGGGGTGGGTTAGAGCGTTTGCTTGAACAAAGTCAATTGCGCCATTTTTTTAGTGCAACACGTACAAGCGATGACGCGCAATCAAAGCCCTCTCCAGATATGTTGTATCAATTACTTGAAGAACTTGGCATAAGTGCTCAAGACGCTGTAATGATTGGCGACACTCAAATAGACATGACTATGGCAAAAGCTGCTGGCATGGATAGAATTGGCGTAACAATGGGTGTACACAACGCACAGCAGTTAAATAAGCTTAGTCCTGTTGCAACAGTAGATAACTATCTGCAGCTGCAACAGGTTTTGCTTGGCTAATTTATTTAACTAGAACTTGTTTTGAGCAGTAAGTACATCAATACCAAACTCAGCCAGTAGCTGGCTGAGTTTAATTAATGGCAACCCAATTAAGCTATTAGGATCGTCTCCGCTTAACTTTTCAAATAAACAGATACCCAACCCTTCACTTTTAAAGCTGCCAGCACAATTATAAGGCTGCTCTGCGTCGCAATAAGCACTAATTTGTGCATCACTGAGAGTTTTAAACGTCACATTAAAAGGTTCTACGCAGGTTTTTTTAGTGCCAGTTACAATATCGTAAACACAAAGCCCAGTTAAAAATGTTACAGTATTACCGCTAAATAAATTTAGTTGTTTTACGGCATTTTGTTTATTATGTGGTTTACCTAAAATTTGATTATTAAACACAGCGACTTGGTCTGATCCAATAGCTAACCCTTTGTTAAAGTGTTTATTAGCCGCTGAGGCTTTTAATTCACTTAAACGCTTAACCAGTTCGGTAGGTGTTTCGCATTCAAGTGCTGATTCGTCAACGTCTGGTGAAAACGTATCAAATGGTAAATTAAATTTTTGTAATAAAGACTGCCTAAAAGGCGAGCTTGACGCTAAAATGAGTGGATGCTTCACGGACTGTTTTCCTACGATAATTCAGATTGAGTTAGGATAAATCAGATCCGAGAGTAAAACACGTTAAAAACCAAGTAAAAATGGTTTTTTACTTTGACTAACAAACTAACTATCTATATGATGCAGCCCCTATGCAAAAGGTGAAAATTCCCATCACTCTTCATCCAGGCAAAGCAGCGCAGCACCGTTTAAAGTATGACGGAATTGTACCGCTTGAAAAACTTACTCGTTTAGAGAAAGTTGTGCAGGAAGAAGTAGGTGAAATAGCGGTAAAAATACATTGCAAAAACGATGATCAAGGTTTCGCTGTGATTAGAGGCAATTTGTCCACACACGTTACTGTCATTTGTCAACGTTGTAATGGTGATTTAGGGTTGGATTTGGTTCAAGACTTTGCATATTCACCAGTAGGTGAAGATACAGAGTTAGATATTTTTCCAGAAGACTACGATGAAGTAGCGCTTGATGAAAATGGTGAAGTTAACGTTTTTAATTTAATTGAAGACGAACTAATTTTAGCAATTCCATTAGTGGCTACCCACAACGAAGCTTCATGCAGTTATTCAGCAAAGCCTGCCAGCTTTGGTGTATTAAAGGCGGAAGATGATAAACCTAATCCATTTGATATTTTGAAACAACTTAAGAAAGATTCTTAGGAGAAGACTATGGCTGTACAAAAAAGCAAAAAGTCTCGTGCAAGACGCGGCATGCGCCGTTCACACGATGCGATCAGTGGTCCAACTTTAACTGTAGATCAAACATCTGGTGAGACTCATCGTCGTCACCATGTGACTGCAGATGGTTACTACAAAGGCGTTCAAGTAATTTCTAAATAAGAGATTACTTATATGCTGAAAGATCTAACCATAGCGTTAGATATGATGGGGGGCGATTACGGCCCCCGTTCATCTATTCCTGCTGCCGTTTGTGCAGTAAATGCTCATGCCAATTTAACTCTCATTTTATGCGGCAATGAACATGTTATATCTAAAGAACTCGAATCCCTCGATTCTCTACCTCATCCTAGACTCATAATTCGTCACTGTAGTGAAATAGTCACCAATGCCTGTGAACCTGCAATTGCTGTGCGTTCAAAAAAAGATTCATCTATGCGTGTTGCCCTAGATTTAGTTAAATCGGGCGAGGCTCAAGCATGTGTTAGCTCAGGTAATACCGGCGCTCTATTTTTTATGGCTCACTATGTATTAAAAATGCTGCCAGGTGTTAAACGTGCCGCACTCATTTCATCTGTTCCTACAGAGCTTAAAAACCCAGTATATTTACTCGACTTAGGTGCTAATGTGCATTGTGATGCGCAAATGCTCTATCAGTTTGGCATTATGGGCTCTATAGTTGCAGGACAAGCACTTGGTTTGGATAATCCTCGCGTTAGTCTATTAAATATTGGCGCTGAGGACATTAAAGGCCACGACGACATTAAACAAGCTGCACAATTAATGCAGCAAAGCCCACATATAAATTATATTGGTTACAGCGAAGGAAGTGATATTTTTTCGGGTAAGGCTGATGTCATAGTATGCGAAGGATTTGTGGGTAACGTAGCACTTAAAACATGTGAAGGCATTGCCAAGCTTATTATGAATAAGTTTACAACCGCGCTCGAAAAGCACCTTTTATATAAATGTATGGCCTTTATATTGCGCCCAATAATAAAAAAACTCTATAAAAGGGTGAACCCCGACCAGTATAACGGTGCTTCTCTGGTAGGATTGCGCGGTATTGTCGTTAAAAGTCATGGAAATGCGTCAGCTAAAGCATTTCAAGCAGCAATTGATGAAGCGGTAAAAGAGGTTGAACGTCAACTTCCTGATAAAATAGCCGCTATTTTCGAAAAAACACATTCTAAAGACACGGCGGTTAATCAATAATTGATGTGCCGTGTATTTCATTATTTATTTGTTTAATTAAAAAGAGCAAAGTATGGCACAAAAAATTGCACTTCTATTCCCAGGTCAAGGCTCGCAAAGCGTTGGTATGTTACAAGAACTACTAGAGAGTTCTGACATTGTTAAAGCAACATTTGCAGAAGCGTCAAATGCACTGGGTTACGACTTAGCAGAGCTAGTTCTTAATGGCCCAGAAGAAAAATTAAATCAAACTCACCGCACACAACCTGCATTACTAACTGCAAGTGTTGGTATTTACCGTGATTGGCTAGCAGCTAACCCTGATACAGACGTTGTTATGGCGGGTCACAGCTTAGGTGAGTACTCAGCGTTAGTATGTAGCGACGTATTAAGCTTGAGCGAAGCCGTAAAGCTTGTTGAAAACCGTGGTTTATACATGCAAGAAGCCGTGCCAGCAGGCGTAGGTTCAATGGCTGCTATTATTGGCTTAGGCGATGAAGAAATTAAAGCGGCTTGTGCTGCCTCAGCGCAAGGTGAAGTTGTGTCTCCAGTTAACTACAACTCTCCTGGTCAAGTTGTTATCGCAGGCCATAAAGCGGCAGTAGATAGAGCATCGCAAGCATGTAAAGATGCCGGTGCTAAACGTGCATTACCACTTTCTGTTAGCGTACCTTCACATTGTGAGTTAATGAAGCCAGCAGCTGATAAGCTTGCAGCTGACTTAGCCGCTTTAACATTTAACACACCTAAATGTGATGTAATTAATAATGTTGATGTAAAAGCTGAAACGTCAGCTGATGCAATTAAAGATGCATTAGTACGCCAGCTTTACAGCCCAGTTCGCTGGACAGAAACAGTACAAGCCCTGGTTGCGCAAGATGTAACACAAAGCTACGAATTTGGTCCTGGTAAAGTATTAACAGGACTTGCTAAACGAATTGATAAAGCAATGATCTGTGGCTCAGTAAACGACGCCGCTTCAATTGATGCAGCTAAATAAGAGTATATAAAATGTCTAATTTATTTTCATTAGAGGGCAAAGTTGTCCTAATTACTGGCGCCAGCCGTGGTATTGGTAAAGCAATTGCAACAACATTAGTTGCACAAGGTGCAAAAGTTGCAGGTACTGCGACAAGTGAGTCGGGCGCTGCTAAAATCAGTGAGTACCTAGGTGACAGTGGTAAAGGTTATGCATTAAACGTAACCGATCCTGCATCTATTGAAGCAACACTTGCTGCAATAAAAGCTGATTTAGGCGATATTGACGTACTTGTAAATAACGCAGGTATTACACGCGATAACTTATTAATGCGTATGAAAGAAACTGAGTGGGACGATATTATTGACACTAATTTAAGCTCAGTTTTCCGTTTATCTAAAGCGGTACTTCGTCCAATGATGAAGAAAAAGAAAGGCCGTATTATTAACATTGGCTCAGTAGTAGGTACTATGGGTAATGCAGGTCAAGCTAATTATGCAGCGGCTAAAGCGGGTGTAATTGGTTTTTCTAAGTCACTTGCGCGCGAAGTTGCATCACGTGGTATTACAGTTAACGTAATCGCACCTGGTTTTATTCAAACAGACATGACTGATAATTTAACTGATGAGCAAAAAGCAGCAACACTTGCAAATGTTCCAGCAGGGCGTTTAGGTCAACCAGACGAAATTGCTGCTGCAGTATGTTATTTAGCATCTGACGCGGCTGCGTATGTATCAGGCGAAACTTTGCATGTAAATGGCGCGATGTACATGGTTTAATAGCCATTGTACCTAAATTACTACTTGATAAAGTTAAGTAAGTTACCTCAAAAACATTGAATTATTTGTGAACTTGCTTTAAACATACTTGAAATCGCTGCGAAAATAAGCGATAAAAGACAAAACACACACTCAGAGGTTTGACCAGACAATTATTTATGGTCAAATCATTGAATCAGAGAATTATGCGGCGTAAACTACGCCGCAATCTGAAAATAACGCATTGGCGTTTTTAATAAAGGAAAGAAGAATGAGCGATATCCAAGAACGCGTAAAGAAAATTATCATTGAACAACTAGGTGTTAAAGAAGAAGAAGTTAAAAATGAATCTTCTTTCGTAGATGACCTAGGTGCAGATTCTCTTGATACTGTTGAACTAGTAATGGCTCTTGAAGAAGAGTTTGATACTGAGATCCCAGATGAAGAAGCTGAGAAGATCACTACAGTACAAACTGCTATCGATTACGTTACAGCACACGCTGAGTAATTAATCGCACGTTAAAGGCAGCATCCGCTGCCTTTAATTTTTTATATCCAAACCACCTCAAAGTTCGTGATTCAAAACTTAAATCTCTATGCTCAATTTTAGCTAAAAATTAATTTTGATAGTGTTATGCGTTTTTAATCTATTTTGGGACTAGCACTTTGAGGTAGCTTGGGTATGATCATCCCCTTGTAAAATATCCCTTATTGGAGGCAAACCGTGGCTAAACGTCGAGTCGTCGTAACTGGCTTAGGAATGTTGACGCCGCTAGGTAATGATGTTCAATCAACCTGGCAAGGCTTATTAGATGGTAAAAGTGGCATTCAAACAATAACGCACTTTGATACATCAAAATTTGGTACTAAATTCGCTGGTTTAATAAATGATTTTGATGCAACTGCATACATGCCAGCGAAAGATACTAAAAAAATGGACTTGTTTATTCAGTACGGCATTGCAGCGGGTGTTCAAGCCTTTAAAGATTCAGGCCTTGAAATCACTGAGCAAAACGCAGCACGCATTGGTGTAGCTGTAGGTTCAGGTATTGGTGGGCTTACGTTAATTGAAGAAAACCACATTAAGCTATTAAATAGTGGTCCGCGCAAGTTATCGCCATTTTATGTGCCGTCTACCATTATTAATATGATCTCAGGTCATTTATCAATGATGCATGGACTTCGTGGTCCAAATATTTCAATTGTAACTGCCTGTACTACTGGTTTGCATAATATTGGCCATGCAGCGCGCATGATTGCCTACGGTGATGCAGATGCAATGGTTGCTGGCGGTGCAGAAAAAGCGTGTACCCCAATTGGTATGGGTGGCTTTAATGCTGCGCGTGCACTTTCAACACGTAACGACGATCCACAAGCGGCTTCTCGCCCTTGGGATAAAGACCGCGATGGCTTTGTGCTTTCTGACGGTGCGGGTGTTGTTGTAGTTGAAGAGTACGAACATGCTAAAGCACGTGGCGCTAAAATTTATGCTGAGCTAGTAGGCTTTGGTATGAGCGGCGACGCGTACCACATGACGTCACCACCAGAAGATGGTGCGGGTGCTGCACTTGCAATGCAAAACGCACTAAACGATGCGCAAGTAAACGCTGAGCAAATTGGTTACATTAACGCACACGGTACATCTACAAATGCAGGCGATAAAGCAGAAACTGCCGCTGTTAAGTCAATTTTTGGTAATGCAGCTAAAGATGTAATGGTAGGCTCCTCTAAATCGATGATGGGTCACTTGTTAGGTGCTGCAGGTTCAGTTGAATCGATTATTTCGATTTTATCGCTGACAGATCAAAAAGTGTCACCAACTATCAACCTTGATAATCCAGACGAAGGGTGTGACTTAGATTATATTGCTCACACTGCACGTGATGCAAAGTTAGACTTTGCACTGTGTAACTCGTTCGGTTTTGGTGGTACTAATGGCTCGTTGCTATTTAAAAAGGTATAATCTTTTTTAACAACGAATCAAATTATAAGAGCTCAGTTGTTTAACTGGGCTTTTTTTATATGCCAAACAAAATGCAAACAATAATAGCAGTAGATCAAAACAGCACTTTAAGCACGCGTGACAGGGGCTTAAATTACGGTGATGGCTTTTTTACAACCGCTAAGGTTGTTGATGGGCAAGTACAGTATTGGGCTCATCATAAAGCGCGTTTGATTGAATGCGCACAGCGTTTGGGTTTTCCTGAGTTAGACTTTAATAGCCTTGAAAATCAAATTGCTTTGCATATAAACGCTGCACCACTAAACGTGCTTAAAATACTTGTAACGCGAGGCGAAGGCGGACGTGGTTATGGGCTGCCAAGTGAGTGTAATATTACTATTTTATTGAGCATATTAGACTACCCTAGTAATTACGAAGCGCTTACTAAAAAGGGTGTAAATCTCGAAATAAGCCCGATTAAATTAGCTGCACAGCCACATTTAGCGGGCCTTAAAACATTAAACCGGCTTGAGCAAGTACTAGTTAAAAAAGCAATGCAAACGCAAAACTGCGATGATGTATTAGTGCTTGATTACAATAACAATGTAATTGAAGCTTCAGCAGCTAATATTTTTGCGATTAAAAATAAGTGTGTGTTTACGCCATTGCTTGATGAGTGCGGAATAAAGGGCGTTTATCTACAATCGTTATGTGATAAATTGCCTGTTGAATTTAAACGCGTGAAAGTAGAAGATTTAACCCAAGCAGACGCTGTATTTGTGTGTAATAGCTTAATGGGAGCAGTACCTGTTAAACGTATTGAGCAACAGGTATTTAATACAGACGACAGCCACGCATTACTAACTAAATTATTAGCCAAGGAGGCTGAGTGTTAAAAGTTATTTTATCGGTACTTTTTTTAGCTGTTATAACCACTGCTATTGGTTACCAGCAATTACAAGCAACAATAAATAGCCCGCTAAAAGTAGCGCAAAACACACAATTTGAAGTTAAGCATGGCACTGGCTTTAATAAGTTATGTCAGCAGTGGCAAGCTAATAACTGGGTGGAAGGCTGCTGGCGTTATCAAGTCATTGCCAAATTAGATCCCACACTTACCGACTTAAAAGCGGGCCTTTACGAGCTAACAGCCGATAGCGTTATCAACAACGTAAAAAAAATTAATCAAGGCCAGCAAATCAACTTTAGTTTTACCATAATTGAAGGGCAAAACTTACGTGAAGTACTAAGTGCTATTAAAAAAGCCGATAATTTACAAAACGATTTAAAAAGTGATGAGCTAAGTACACAAATACTGGGCAATAATACACACTTAGAGGGCTGGTTATTTCCAGACACTTACCATTATCATAATAACGATACTGCAAGCAGTGTATTAAAACGTGCAGCACAAAAAATGCAGCAAACGTTAGACGACGCTTGGCAGCAGCGCGCTGTTAATCTGCCCTACAAAACAGCATACGAAGCACTTATAATGGCTTCAATTATTGAAAAAGAAACAGGCCTTGCCAGCGAGCGTCCGTTAATTGCATCAGCGTTTGTTAATCGATTAAACACCAATATGCGCCTACAGACCGATCCAACCGTAATATACGGATTAGGCGCTGATTTTGATGGCGATATTAAACGCAAAGATTTACGCGATTATACGCCTTACAATACGTATCGTATTAATGGTTTACCACCAACACCGATTGCAATGCCATCAAAAGCCGCTATTTTAGCTGCAGTTAATCCGCCACAAAGTGAATACGTTTACTTTGTATCAAAAGGCGATGGTAGCCACCAGTTTTCAACCACGTTAAAGCAGCATAACGCGGCAGTTAAAACGTATATATTAAATAAAAAGAATTAATTTTTATGAAATCAAAATTTATAGTAATAGAAGGGCTAGAAGGCGCGGGTAAATCAACCGCTATTTCGTTATGCCAAGACTTTTTAAACAAACAAAAAATAGACTTCATTAACGTCCGCGAACCTGGCGGCACACCGCTTGCTGAATCGCTTCGTACGCTTGTAAAAGCAGAGCACGAAGAAGAAATTGCCTTTGAAACCGAGTTGCTTATTATGTACGCAGCACGCTCGCAATTAATGCACAATGTTATTACCCCAGCGCTTGATAAAGGCCAGTGGGTACTTGCCGATCGTCATGATTTATCGTCACAAGCGTATCAAGGTGGCGGGCGTGGCATTAGCTCAAATACATTAGCTTCACTTTCGTCAATGGTATTAAAGGGCTTAAAGCCTGATTTAACTATTTACCTTGATATTGACCCAGTGATAGGCCTTGAACGCGCAAAAGGGCGTGGTGAGCTTGACCGTATTGAACAAGAAGCCATTGAGTTTTTTCAACGTACACGTATGCGTTATGTTGAACTTGCTAATGACGACAACACAATTAAAACGGTTGATGCAAACCAAAGTATTGATAAAGTACATCGCGATATAACCAATGTACTGCATTCATTTTTTGAAGGCCTAAAATAATATGCCATTGCCGTGGCTACATGATACTCAAGCACGTTTAGCGCAAAGTTATCGCGCAGAGCGTTTTCATCATGCGCAATTATTTTGTGGGCCTGTTGGCGTAGGTAAATTTGAGTTAAGTGATGAGCTTGGTAATGCTTTGTTATGCCAAAATATAGCTAAGCAGGTAGCTGCGCAAAACAGTATGCTAAAACCTTGCGGGCATTGTAAAAGCTGTTTACTTACTCTTGCGGGTACTCATCCCGACAAGCGTTTAACGCAAGTCGACGGGCAAAGCATAGGCGTAGATGATATACGCGGCATTAGTGATTTTATGAATCACTCAGCAGCGCAAAATGGTAATAAAGTAGCGATAATCGAAAATTGCGAAAAAATGACTACTGCAGCAGCTAACGCATTATTAAAAACACTTGAAGAGCCAACTAATAGCCGTTTTCTAATATTAACTACAAGCCAACCAGCACAGCTCCCTGCAACTATTTTAAGTCGATGCGCTAAAAGTGACGTAAAAATAACAAATACAGCCCTTGCTCAGCAATGGTTAGAGACATTAGATATTCCTAACTATAGTTGGTTAGCACTTTTTTATAACCAACCGCTGCAAGTAAAGCATTGGCAACAGCAAGACCAGCTAAAAAATATTGATACACTGTATAAGTTTGCAACTGAGTTTAAACAAAGCCATAATTTCAAAGCGTTAGTCGATATAATAAATAAACAGCCTGAGCTTGTTCGTATATTTACTTTATTTTTAAGCGTGCAACTAAAGCATCAATTGCTGCAAGGTATGAGTTTTGACGCTTATCAAAGTGCGCAAAATGCATTAGACGAGTTTTTACAAAATAACACACAAGTACTTGGCCTTAATTTACCGCTAGCTGTATCACGATTAGCATACACATTGCGAAATTCTTAAAAGGATTAATCATGCAAGAACTACTAGTAGACATAGACGATTTAGACGAGTTATACCGTTGTTATATGCCTTACTTAAAAAAAGGTGGCTTATTTGTACGTACTAATATGCGCTACGAAGCAGGGCATTCATTAGCCCTTAGAGTTACCTTGCCCGATGCCTTAGAAGATGATGTAGTAACTGGTAAAGTGTCGTGGATCACGCCACAAGGGGCACAAAGCTCTAACCCTCCAGGTATCGGTATTAGCTTTTTAGACGATAAAACAAACCTAAACGCTAAAATCGAAAAGCTACTTGGGACTATGTTAAACTCAGGCGATCAAACATATACCATGTAGTTATAGGGTCGGTTTTTCATTGAGATTAACGCCGCCCTATATTGGGTTCTTTTAATTGCTAACATAATAAATTAAACGAACAAATTTAAACCCTGAACATAATACAGGCCTTATAGTGATTGTAGATTCTCATTGCCATTTAGATCGTCTTGATTTTGATAAATTAGACTTAAACCTTGACCAAGTTCTTGATAAAGCGCGTGCAAAGCAAATAGAGCACTTTTTATGTGTAAGCGTAACGCTTGATCAGTTTCCAAGTATGCTTGACAAAATTAAGCATTACGACGATGTATCAGCCTCATGTGGTGTACATCCACTTGATCAAAAAGACGCCCTTAATAAACAGCAACTAATCGACTTAGCCTCACACGAAAAAGTTGTTGCCATTGGCGAAACGGGTCTTGATTACTACTATTCAAAAGATACTCACGCAGTGCAGCAAGCCAGCTTTGTTGGGCATATTGAAGTGGCTAACGAATTACAAAAGCCGTTAATTATTCATACTCGTGATGCCCGCAGCGATACCATTAATTTAATGCGTGAGCACAAAGCCGAAAACTGCGGTGGCGTACTGCATTGCTTTACTGAAGACTGGGATATGGCAAAAAAAGCCATAGACATGGGCTTTTATATTTCTATATCGGGTATTGTTACCTTTAAAAATGCTATTGAATTAAAAGAAGTAGTAAAACAAATACCGCTAGATAGATTACTAATAGAAACCGACTCGCCTTATTTAGCGCCGGTACCGCATCGTGGGCAAACAAACCAGCCAGCGTACGTAGAAGATGTTGCTTATTACATTAGCGAACTTAAAGGCATTAGCTTTAATGAACTTGCTAAAGCGACTACCGAGAACTTTTATTCTTTATTTAAATTAGCAGCTAAAGGCTAAATACATGATTACTCACACGGCAAACCTTCCTATTTTACTAATGGGGCCAATGGTGCGCCGTGCAGAGCAAACTGGAGTCTGCATCCAGTTTGCTACCTCCAAGCCTGCAAACTGCCAAATAAACTTATTAAATGTTGAGTGTTATAGCGATCAACACACTGTTTCTTTAGGGGAACATTTGTACCTGCATTTCGTGATTATAAAGCCAGTAGATAATAAACTTCCCGTAGATAGCTTATTAAGCTATGAACTTATAATTGACGATACAGCAATCGATTTATCGCCGTGGTGCTATAGCAATCAAACAACGCCTGCATTTGTAATTCCCAATAAACTCAGTGATATTTTGCATGGCTCGTGCCGAAATGCACATCATCCAGCAAAAGACAGCTTAGTGTCTGCAAGTCACTGGCAAAATACTCAGCGTGGTAATAATAATCAAGGCGCGCAATTGCTATTACTCAGTGGTGATCAGGTTTATGCCGATGACGTAGCAGGGCCCATGTTATTAGCTGTTCATCAGTTAATTAAAGCCTTAGGTATTTATAAAGAGCAACCACTTGCAATTGAGCTACCCGACGATATAAATGAGCAACTTTATAATCGCCATGTGTTCTTACCAAAAACGCCGTGGCAAAAACGCTCAAAGTTAGGTGTAGGTTATTGGCTAAAAAAAGACGAACCTCACTTTTCAAGTGTAAAAGCGTATAACCACCTTATCCACTTTGAAGAATATATAGCGCTTTATTTATTAAACTTTAGCGCCGCTGCTTGGCAATGCGTTGATATACAAAACGCAACGTATTTAGGTCAAAGCGAGCAAAACAAAACTATTTTTAACGCTGAAAAAACAGCATTAATTGATTATGCAAAAGGCTTGAGTGAAGTAGAGCGGTTGTTTGCCAATGTATCGACATTAATGATATTTGACGATCACGATGTCACCGACGATTGGAACCTCACCGCTGGGTGGGAGCAAGCTATAAATGAAAACCCAAGTAGTAAACGAATCATTAATAACGGTTTAATTAGTTATTGGCTTTTTCAGGGAATGGGGAACGATGCACTAAATAAAACAGGCGAGCTACTGACACCTTTTAAGCAAAGCCGTACTGCTAATAATTTATGGCAGTTTAAAGCATTTGATAAACCACTAAACGATTTTAGTTTTTGGCATTACGAACTGACTACAATACCCAAAGTAGTGGTGCTAGATACGCGCACGCACCGCTGGCGAAATGAGCAAAACTTTAACGAACCTTCGGGGCTACTTGATTGGGAGCGCCTCACAGAGCTTGAGGAAAGCCTATTAAGCCACGACCAAGTTATTATTGTATCGCCAGCCCCTGTATTTGGTGTTAAATCAATAGAAGCCATTCAAGCCATGTTTAACATATGTGGCCAACCGCTCATGGTTGACGTAGAAAACTGGATGGCGCACGAAGGCTCAGCCAAAAAGCTACTCGATACATTTAGACGAACCGACACCCCAAACGAAACCCTGATTTTATCGGGAGACGTACATTACTCATTTTGCTTTTCGGTGCAAAAGCGTTTTGGCGATCATCCCAATCGAATTTGGCAACTTACCGCCAGCGGTATTAAAAACGAGTTCCCGCGTAAATTAATAAACATACTCGATAAACTAGATTCAATTCTATACGGCCCAAAAAGCCCATTAAACTTTTTTACCAAACGCTGGCACATGGAAGTAGATAAACACCAAACTATAGGTGAAGGGCAAAAATACTTAGTAAGCGACTCAGCTATTAGTTTAATAACACTAGAGCAAGGAAATTTAGCCCGCTATCAACTCATACATGGTGAAGGGCATTTAACTGAGTTTGATTTAGAAGAACAGTAATTTTTAATCAATAATTAAAGGCCTATTTGCACAAAGAGAAGCGAAAGAGGAGTAAATGAGAAGACACAATGCCAATCAGAATACAGTTTCGGTGTTTATTTTCTTCTCTAAAAGCGCATCGCCTCATACCCTCTTTGTGAATAAATTACTAATTACGGAGTAAGGTTGTTAAGAAAGCAACGCTTAATTTATTTAAAAACCAGCTAAAAACCTATTTGCACAAAGAGAAGCGAAAGAGGAGTAAATGAGAAGACATAATGCCNAATCAGGATATATTATCGGTTTTATTTCTTCTCTAAAAGCGCAGCGCCTCATACCCTCTTAGTGAATAAATTACTTATACGGAGTAAGGTTGTTAAGAAAGCAACGCTTAATTTATTTAAAAATCAGCTAAAAACCTATTTGCACAAAGAGAAGCGAAAGAGGAGTAAATGAGAAGACACAATGCCAATCAGAATACAGTTTCGGTGTTTATTTTCTTCTCTAAAAGCGCATCGCCTCATACCCTCTTTGTGAATAAATTACTAATTACGGAGTAAGGTTGTTAAGAAAGCAACGCTTAATTTATTTAAAAACCAGCTAAAAACCTATTTGCACAAAGAGAAGCGAAAGAGGAGTAAATGAGAAGACATAATGCCAATCAGGATATATTATCGGTTTTATTTCTTCTCTAAAAGCGCAGCGCCTCATACCCTCTTAGTGAATAAATTACTTACACGGGGTAAGGTTGTTACGAAAGCAACGCTTAATTTATTTAAAAATCAGCTAAAAATCTATTTGCACAAAGAGAAGCGAAAGAGGAGTAAATGAGAAGACACAATGCCAATCAGAATACAGTTACGGTGTTTATTTTCTTCTCTAAAAGCGCAGCGCCTCATAACCTCTTTGTGAATAAATCGCTTAAAAATTTAATGTACAGTTACTTATAGCCCTTTGAATAACGACTTAAAACCTAAGTAAATAATTTTTATGAATTAAAGCGCTTTATGCCATCGACTAGCTTTAGAACATTGAAGTTTATTAGTAAACCAGTACTTATTTCTGAAAGTTTCATATAAGTTATTAATTGTGCAGAGTGAATTGGAAGAAGCTTATCAACCGCCTTTAGTTCAATTATTAATTTATTAGGCAATAAAATATCTAACCGGTAACCTGTATTTATATATTGATCTTTATAATATATCGGTAGCTCAACTTGGTTTTTAGCAGATAAGCCAATTTTACTTAATTCATATATTAAGCAAGCTTCGTAACTTGATTCTAATAACCCAGGCCCTAAATTCCTGTGTACTTCTATAGCGCAACCTATTACTGTTTTTGTTAATGTATCAGTATCCATAGGTATCCTTTTGCTTAATCTACAAGCATTTAATTAACTAAGAAACAGTTTTAAAATAAGAATTAAGTGTAGTACAAATAAAATAGCAAAATTGAAGACTTGTAGGCTATATGAAGCAATCTATTAAGTTGTCACTCGTTTGTTGATCTTAAATCAATCGAAGATCTATTTGCACAAAGAGAAACGAAAGAGGTGTAAAGGAGAAGACATAATGTTAATCAAAACTGTGTTTTATGTTCATTCCCTTCTCTAAAAGCGCAGCGCCTCATAACCTCTTAGTGAATAAATTACTTATAACGGGTACGCTTGTTACGAAAGTCACGCTTAAATTATTTAATCCATTCACCAATAAATCAATTAAAGATCTATTTGCACAAAGAGAAGTTAAAGAGGGGTAAATGAGAAGGCATAATACCAATAAAAAACGCGTTTGGTTTTTATTTCCTTCTCTAAAAGCGCAGCGCCTCATACCCTCTTAGTGAATAAATTACTAATTACGGAGTAAGGTTGTTATGAAAGCAGCGCTTAATTTATTCACAATCAGCTAAAAACCTATTTGCACAAAGAGAAGCTAAAGAGGAGTAAATGAGAAAACATAATACTAATAAAAAACGCGTTTGGTGTTTATTTCCTTCTCTAAAAGCGCAGCGCCTCTTAAGCTCTTAGTGCATAAATCACTTATAACGGGTACGCTTGTTACGAAAGTCACGCTTAAATTATTTAATCCATTCACCAATAAATCAATTAAAAATCTATTTGCACAAAGAGAAGCGAAAGAGGAGTAAATGAGAATACATAATACCAATCAGGATATAGTTTCGGTTTTATTACTTCCTCTAAAAGCGCAGCGCCTCTTAACCTCTTAGTGAAAAAATCTCTTATAATGGGTACGATTGTTACGAAAGCCACGCTTAAATTATTTAATCTATTCACCAATAAATCAATTAAAGATCTATTTTCACAAAGAGAAACAAAAGAGGAGTAAATGAGAAGACATAATACTAATAAAAAACGCGTTTGGTGTTTATTTTCTTCTCTAAAAGCGAAGCGCCTCTTAACCTCTTAGTGCATAAATTACTTATTACAGGCTTTGCTTGTCACGGCAACAAGCGGAGTTTTTCAAGTTAACCGTAAATTGAACCTCGGCGGTAGAAGCAGAGCTTGCTCGCGTGAGAAGCGTAGCTTCTAATTACTTTGTATTAGGTAATTACTTAGCTTTGTATTTAACTGTGCTCTTTTCGACTTCGTTTAGACGCAGGTAATTTACTACTTAATATCGCCAAGCATAGAATAGTCATAAACAACATAGAATTTGCACCCGCTTGTAAAGAGTAATCTACCAACGAATGCAGGAGCATATCTATAATTGCAATGGCGCAGCCAAAAGCAACGCCCTGAAACAATGCTGTTTTACGCTTTCGCATAGTCGCAATACATAACCATAAACAATAGAGTATAAGTGAGCCCAGTGCGGCTGTAGTGGGTATACCCAGCTCTACTGCAAACTGTATGTAATCGTTATGAGCATTATCGTAGTAACCCGAATAAGGCTCAGACTGATATGCCGGAAACGCAGTATAAAATGTACCCCCACCAGAGCCCAACAAAGGCTTATCTAAAATAAGGGGTATTGAATCACGTACAACTTCGTCACGGGTTTCTGATGAAATACTGGTTTCGCTAATACGCTGTTTAACTTTTTCTACATCAAATATAGCACCAATGATAATTAAATCGATTATAAAAAAGCTGACTATAAGTAGTTTAAAGGCTTTAGGTTTTTGCCTGTAAATAAAAAATGCGAGTAAGCTAACAGCCATTAATGCAATAAAAAATGCAGAGTTACCCATACGGCTACGGGTTAAAATTAACGCAACAATAATAATAATTAACGAAATACGTAAAATTATTTTTGAGCTTAAAAGTATTTCAGTCCACGCCCGAAGCGTTTGTTTTAATGTTTGTTTGTAATCGCTAGTAGAGCGCTTTAATTCGCTAACTAAAACACCAATACCCAAACATAAACATAAAGCTAAAAAGTTAGCTAAAAAGTTAGAGTAGGTAAATGTACCAATAGCACGTTCGGTATGTTTATAGCCAAATAGCGGGCTGATTATATCGGGCGATAGGTTTAAATAAGTGGCATACAAAGCCTGAAAAACGCCAGCACTTATAATTGCATATATTAAATTTTTAATACGCTTTTCAGTATTACAATAAATAAATAATAGCCAACAAAATAAAATCATAAAACTTGTTTTAATAAGCATTTGTTTTGTTTGAAACGGGTCAAGGCTAACGCTAAATATTTGTATAAAGCAAATTAAAACAACAGCACCAAGTGCAACAAATAACGGCCAGGAATACAATGGAGGATAGAGGGGCTGCTTATTATTTATAGCGCTATTAATTAAATGAACTAAAAAAGTGGCACCAATCAACAAACCAATAGCTAAAATAGCCCAAGGGCGGTAGCTACCTAAGGGAATAGGTAGTAAAAAAAGTATTGCGCATAGCAACAAAAATATAAAACGATTCAATGTAAACTCATAAAGTAAAAACGCAGCCATAGGCTGCGTTTGTATTATATTTTAGAAGAGTGTTTAGTTACCAACTTCAGATATACCAGCATCACCACCAGTGCCACCAGTACCAGGCGGTACAGTAACTGTAGGTAAAACAACAACAGGAGGGGCTGCAACCGGAGTGCCATCAGTAGGACCCGCAGCAGTCGCTTCAGATGCAACGGTGGGATCTATACCAGCAGTGATTGCAGCAATAGTTACCGCATCACTATCAGCTCCAGCAGTTACTAAGGCTGCTAAAAAGTCAGAAATTAACGCATTATCTGCACCTAAAGAGGCAACAACCGCGTTAATTAACATATCAAGTTGTTCAGCAGAACACGTGGCGTTTGCAATAGGCGAATCAAGGTCCATAGGACCCATGTTTTGACAAAATTGCTCAATGGCAGCCACTAACTCTCTTTGTAATTCTTCTGGCGTAATATCATCAGGAGCATTATTCAAAATATTTAGTAAGTTAGTAAGGCTGTCAGATTGTACTACAACATCAGAATCTGCTTGTGAGTAAACAGGTGAAACAGTAAAAGCCATTGCACCTATTAATAAACTCTTTAAAAAAATCGATTTCATCTTGTGTCCCTTTAAGTGAGTATCTAATTACAGAATTTTAGCGTGTCTGCGCAAAAAGTAAACTCTTTATTAACGTTATCACGGTTCTTACTTGTAAGTACTTTAGAAGGCTCCATAATTAAATTACCTTGTACACCATCACAACCTAAATTTTCAAGCATTTTTAATGTTTCGGGTTTTTCAATTAAGCATGCCAACACTTTAATACCAAAGCCATGACAAATATTATTAACGGTTTGAATAAAAAATTGGCTTTGAGAATTATCTAACAAGTCTTGAATATAACTGCCATCAATTTTTACATATTCAATATCAAGGCCTTGTAAATACCTAAACGACGTTAAGCTCGTTCCAAAGTGTTCTATACACACATTAATGCCAATATCTTTAATTGCATCTATATGTTTTGAGGCTATGTGTACATTATAAAGTAAACTAATTTCATGTAACTCAAATATAAGGTTAGTTTTAATAACAGGTTTAGTGTGGGCATAAAGAGTAAGCCATTGTATAAAATCAGCCGAATATAAAGACGCCTTACTTACGTTTAAAGCAAATACGTCATCAGGGTATTGCTCTTTTATGTTTACAAAGTTACGAATTATTTTTTTGTCTAACTCTTCGGTTAAATTAAGCTTTTCGGCCATAGCAAATAAATGGCCATTATTTACCTTTTCACCTTCATGGGTAAAGTGGGCAAATGCCTCAAAGTAACACTGCTTGTTTTGTGAGTTAGTGCGTTTAACTGGCTGCACCGAAAAGCTAACTTCACCAGAGTCAATAATCGACTGAATAAGTGTACGCCATTGTTTAACACTAAATAGCGTATCTTTATCTATTTTGTTAGTGTCTATTGTATCGCCAATAGTGCTACCTGTATCTAAAGCAGATAAAACACTACCAATAGAGGAGCCTTTATTTACTTCTAATATAGCAAAATTAGCAAACCCATTAACATGTAAGCTATTTTTTTGTTTACTAAAAGCATCGGTAATTTCTAAGCGAGTTCTATTTAAAAACTGCGTATCGTAAGGTATAAGGGCAATAAAAGTACTACCATTTAACCTAAATATTTTAGAGTTAGTAAGGTTACCAATAATTTTAGTAAGAATAACGCTCACATCTTTTACATGCGCGTCACCATCTTGATAGCTAACAGTTTGGTTTATATTAGTAAGTGAAGGTAGGGTAATCATCATTGCAGTAAGTGGCGCATCGGTGGTTATTGTATCAACAACCGAGCTAAAGTGATTTTCAAACAACTTTCGATTACCTAACCCTGTTAAAGAATCAATATAAACTTCTTCTGTTAAGGCTTGGGTTTGTTTAGTTAAAGAATCAAAAGTACTTTGTAAGTTAATAACCATATTATTTATAGCTTTGGTTACAGTGCGCAGCTCTCGTGCAACAGGTATTTCTTCGTTTAACGTAAAGCGCTTACGAGTAACAAGGTGAGCTTGATGCTCAACTGCTTTTAAAGGCTTAAATACTTCGCGTAATATTAAAAAGGCAACTGCAAGCGAGGCAATTAGTATTAAAAAAGAACCATAAAAACTGCGTTTTGTATGCTCCCACAACGTAACATAAGACTGTCCAGTATGGCTTGTAACCTCAAGTATACCCGCCATAATCCAACCATTATTTAGTTCCGACTGCATAGTGGGTGCTTTTAAACTACTTAAAGCAATAAACCAATTAGGCACAGACTCAACACGCTTAGGATTTTCCAGATCAAATACAACCTGGCTTTGTGAATTTGTAAATTTAATTTCTTTGTAGTAACCAGAATCAAAAATAGCGGTAGCCATTGTTTCAGCTATTACTAAGTTTTCTGGATCTAAGTAAGGCGAAATAGAAAGCCCTAAGCTGGTAGCTGTGTCTTGGGCATGGCTTCCCATTTGGGTTTGTAAGTAATCGCGAGTAGTTTCAACATCTGTAACTACTCGAACCACAAATGAAACAACCGAAATAACGATTATTAAACCATAAACTTGGGTTTTAAGACTCAATCCATTTTTAAAAAGTCGAGACATAACTGGTAGTTCCTTTAATGTTACTTTTAATGGGAGCAAGCTCACCTTGTTCAATTCGCTCTAGCATAGTATTCCAAGCCGACACACCACGGCTATTTTTTACTTTATTGCCTAACCCTTTCGATTTAGCTAACCAAAGCCCTTGACCATTAAAACTGTAAATAGGCGTTAAATCGGGGCGTTTATTAGCGGGCAGCAGTTTAGTATTAAAGTTACCTAAAACAAAGGGAATTCTGTTTGGATCTTCTATATATATAAGTACCATGTGGGGTTGGTTTACTGTGCGCTGTCGTACATACATTAAACGTATTTTATCCTCCGGAACACCTAGCGCTATTAACGTAAAGTATTTAGCAATAACGTAATCTTCGCAATCGCCCATACCAACACCTAAGCTCTCTAGCGGGGTAGCCCAGTAATCTTTTTGCTGCCAAAGATCTTCATCGCTTTTGTATTTAATGTGTTTATTAAAAAAATCGTTAACAAGATGAATTTTTTTCCATTCGCTTTCATCAGCTGAGTCATCAATAAAATTAAGCCAATCTTTAATTCGTTTATGGCCTTCGTTGCCATACTGTTGCTGTGCACGGGTAATAATATCGCTATTACGCAAATACAAAAGCATATCTTGTGCACATACAAAAAACGACACAATAAATAAAATGCAAAGCCCTAAGCGCACAAATGTTCCTTAAGTTAGTAATCCTTAATAAATAACTATACCAGTATAGTATTATTACTTTTAAAAAGG
Organism: Pseudoalteromonas sp. NSLLW24; assembly: GCF_015864725.1. NCBI lineage: Bacteria > Pseudomonadati > Pseudomonadota > Gammaproteobacteria > Alteromonadales > Pseudoalteromonadaceae > Pseudoalteromonas > Pseudoalteromonas sp. NSLLW24. The sequence continues at coordinate 142,728 of NZ_JADYWQ010000001.1, forward strand.
TAGATCATCAAAAAGAATTAGATGCCCCAATATGACTCACCCTGACCAGTTTGGTGCAACATAAAATTAACAAAAAAACAATCTAAAAGGATGCTTTATTTATTGAGTCAAACATTATGGTGTGTATAATAATGCTAACACAAGGTATGTGAAGCACGTTATATGGAAGTAAACTTTAGTTTCTTCTTTATATATTTACAAAATAATAATGAAAGGAATTAAAGTGAAAGTTTTAAAAGCCGTATTACCTGTAGCTGGCCTTGGAACACGTATGTTACCAGCCACAAAAGCCATTCCAAAAGAAATGCTGCCTCTAGTAGACAAACCACTTATTCAATATGTAGTTAACGAAGCCGTACAAGCAGGTATTAAAGAAATAATACTTGTTACTCACGCTTCAAAAAACTCAATCGAAAACCATTTTGATACCAGCTTTGAGCTAGAAGCCACACTAGAAGCACGTGTAAAGCGTAGCCTACTAGAAGAAGTGCGCTCAATAGTACCAAAAGACGTAACCGTAATTTCGGTTCGTCAATCTGCGCCTTTAGGCCTTGGCCACGCAGTACTTGCCGCCAAACCAATAGTAGGCAACAACCCATTTGCAGTAATGTTACCTGACGTAATTATTGATAAATACAAATCAAATCCTAAAACCGATAATTTAAGTCAAATGATCGACCGCTTCGACCAAACAGGCCACAACCAAGTAATGGTAGAGCCAGTCCCAAAAGAACAAGTACACCAATACGGTGTGGTTGACCTAGCCGGTATAAAAATTAACGCGGGCGAAAACGCAACAATTAAAAACATGGTAGAAAAGCCAAATACCGATGAAGCACCAAGCAACTTAGCTATTACAGGCCGTTATGTTGTATCGCCTACTATTTGGGATTTATTAGAGTACACACCTCCTGGTGCCGGTGGCGAAATACAACTTACCGATGCATTACTGCAATTACGCCACCTAGAAACACTTGAAGCATACCATTTAAAAGGCCAATCGCACGATTGTGGTTCTAAATTAGGCTATATGCTTGCTAACGTAGAATATGCAATGCAATCAAGCCATATGGGTGAAGAGTTTACCAAAGCAGTTAAAAAACTGGTTTCGTAACTTACTTGTATAATCACAACCAAATTTAATTTGTATTTAACGGTAATATTTAAAAGCCAAAATAGCAGTGCCTGAAATTAAATTAATAAAGAAAATTTAAAGGATTCTTACAAATGAAATATCTTGTAACTGGTGCCGCAGGGTTTATCGGTAACTTTGTAGCTGAACGCTTATGTAACGATGGCCACGAAGTAATAGGGCTAGATAACTTAAACGACTATTACGATCCGGCATTAAAACATGCAAGGCTTGAGCGTATTAAACACCTTACTCAATTTCGTTTTGTAAAAATGGATTTAGCCGACAGAGACGGCATAGCAAATTTATTTAAAGATGAAAAATTTGACCGCGTAATACACCTAGCAGCGCAAGCCGGTGTGCGTTACTCAATAGAAAATCCAATGGCATACATTGATTCTAATTTAGTAGGTACTGCTACTATTTTAGAAGGGTGTCGGCATAATAAAGTACAGCATTTAGTATATGCATCATCAAGCTCTGTTTATGGTATGAACGAAAAAATGCCATTTTCGACTGACGATGCAGTAGATCACCCAGTATCACTGTATGCAGCAACTAAAAAATCAAATGAGTTGATGGCGCATAGCTATAGCCACCTATACGACCTACCAACAACAGGGTTGCGTTTTTTTACAGTTTATGGCCCGTGGGGGCGCCCAGATATGGCCCCTTACTTATTTACCGATGCAATATTAAATAACCGAGAAATTAAAGTATTTAATAACGGAAAAATGAAACGCGACTTTACCTACATAGACGACATTGTAGAGGGCATTATTCGCATTCAAGACGTAGTTCCAAAAAGAGACCAGTCAAATAGCAATACCTCGCCAGAGTCAAGTAAAGCTCCATACCGTGTATTTAATATTGGTAATAACGAACCTATCGCACTCATGACCTTTATTGAGTCAATTGAAAAAGCAGCAGGTAAAGTTGCCGACAAAGATTACATGCCAATGCAAGCAGGTGACGTGCCAGCAACTTTTGCAGATATAGATAGCTTACAAAAAGAAGTTGGCTTTAAACCCAATACAAACATTGAATATGGTATGCAACAGTTTGTTGATTGGTATAAATCTTACAATAAATAATTAAAGTACTCTTTTTGAGAAAATTTAGAATTTAGGATGAAAATAAAATGAAGAATATTGTTTTTTTGACTCGCCTTTCGATGCAAAATGCTGGTAATGAGGCTTTATCATCAGAATTATTAAACTTATTCGAAAGTCAAGAAGGAGTTACTGTCAGGGCTTTTGATCGTTATCCTCAGTATTTTTTCAAGTATGAATTGAAAAATATTATTGGTGGAGATGAAAAAGATCTAATAAATAAATTTGATAAAATATGTAATAGTTTATTAAATAAATTTTCTGACACTAACTTCTCATTGCTAAAACCTGAAAATATAGTAAGCCTCAATACAAAAGGTAAAGAATTAACGGGTAATTTACGTAAATTAAAACAAAAAATAGCGATTAGAAAAAGGTTAGCTAAAGTTGGCTTACTAGGAAAAAATGATGTTAACACTGTTGTTAATACAATATTAAAATCTGATCAGTTAATTTGGAATCCAGCGGGTGAAATACATCCAACGGGTAGTGTTGATGAGGTTCTTAGAATACTTATCCTCATAAGAATCGCCCAACTATCTGGCAAAAAAACATATATTATAAATCACAGTTTAGAGCTATTTGATGATTCATTGACAGTTATTCTGGGCTATATATACAGAAACTGTAACAGGATTTTGGTCAGAGATCATGTATCGGTTATCGAGACGGGAAAAATAGGTGTCGATAAGTCCGATGTTTTTGAAGTACCTGATGCAGTTTTTCTAACGGTTAATCAAAATGATGTACAAATTGAAAAAACAAAAGGAATATGCCTAGCAATTAATGGCCTTGAGGCTATACATGCATCTGAGTCACAATGGGATGATTTTTTTAGTAGATTAAAAAAATTCAATAAGCCTATTTGTTTTTTGTCAAACGCTATGAATCATGATATGAAATTTGCAATGAAGTACTCACAAAAATTTGATATCGAAGTCATTGACTATCAGCCAAGCTACAAGGTTATACAAGATTTTTATAAAGATTTTGATGTCCTAATTAGTAGCCGTCTTCACTCTGCTATTTTGGCTCTAGCAGAGTCAGTTCCAGTAGTGAGTATCGAGCCTTCTGTTTTTAAATTGACTTCAATATTTGATCAGATAAATTACCCGATTAAAACCGTAAATTTAAATGACAATGCTTGGGTAGAGAAAACAATTGAAAATGTGGGTCTCTCATTAAATAATAAAGATATTTTTATTCAGGTCCCTGAGAATTTAAAAAACATTAAAGATAAAGTAATTAATGGTTATAAAGATATGTTTAATAATTAATTTATAGATATATATTTGAATTGCGCTTTTTATTTATAGGATTAACTGTATTTAATTTAGCGCTTTTCTATTTTTGAATTATTAACTCCTAATACTGTATAGAGAGAAGTGTGTCTTTAAACAAAAAAATAGTAAGTGGCTCTTTTTGGAGTTTAATTGGAAGCTCAGGCTATCAACTTTCTGGGCTAGTAATATTTATTATATTATCTAGAATTTTATCTCCTATAGATTTTGGTACTGCTGCATTAGCAATAGTATTTGTAGAGTTAACAAATGTTCTGGTCCGCTTCGGGCTTGAACAAGTTATAATACGTACTATTGAAGTAGAAGAGGACTTCGTACAAAACAATGTATTCGTAGCGACTTTGTTGATAGGTATTGTTACTAGTATAACTTTTATTTTGACTGCACCTTACATTGAGTCATTTTTTAGCGCCCCAGGACTAGCTATATCTTTGCAAATACTATCAGTAGTTCCAGTAATGCAAGGTTTAACAACCGCACCAAATGGTATTCTAAAACGTAATTTCAAATTCAAGGCTTTAGCAGTAAGGTTATTAATTTCCTCTATAATTGCAGGTCTAGTTGCTATTTATTTAGCTTACAACGGCTTTGGCTTTTATAGCCTAGTGGTTCAAAAAATTATATCCATTTCTTTGGAGCTTTTTTTAGTGTGGAAATCCATCAAGTGGAGACCGGTAATTAAATTACCTTACGGGCATATTATTAGTATTTTGAGACAGGGGCAACCGATTGTTTTGAGCGCGCTAATAGGGCAGGGTATCTTTAGATTTGTTGAGTTAATTATTGGATACTTTCTTGGTGTAGCTGCGTTAGGTAGCTTTAAAATTGCAGGTAAATTACTCGATGTCATTGTGCAGTTTACCATTAAGCCTATTGTGGATGTTTCATTTTCAGCATTTTCAAAACTGCAAGATAACCCATATAAACTAGAAGCTTGTTTTGTTCAGTTTATTACTACGACAGGTTTATTTGCTCTGCCAATATTTGCCGGCGGATATATAATTGGCTCTGATATGGTTTATCTGATTTTCGGTGATAAGTGGGCTGAAAGTGGCCTTATATTCTCTATTCTTTGCTTAACAGGCTTAAGCGCTTCATTTAATTATTTTTTTGCACCGCTTTGTCATTCTACGCATAACTCGCATATACCATTTAGACTAAGGATATTTGAGTTTATAGCTGTTGTTTTTCTCGTTAGTATTTTTTCTCAGTATTCTATATACCATGTTGCATTTTCTAATGTTGTTACGACATCATTAATTACTATTACAATGGCAATTATAATAAAATATAAATTTAAATTTTCTCTTAATTCAATTGTTAAGGCATTATTGCCATCAATAATATCATCACTGGCTATGTTGCTAGGTTTATATCTCATTCTAAATTTATTTTTGCAGAATAGCTTACCTATTGAAAAGATAATTTACTCAATAGCCGTTGGTTGTGTTATTTACTCGGCAGTCTACCGGTTACTTTTTCCAAAACACTCATCTGAAATGTTGAGTAATATAAGGAATTTGATCCAAAAGAAGAAATGATTTTTAACATGACTACTAGTATTTTATAATGTTTGTAAATTAAAAATATAACGCTATCTATAATAGATTTTCTAGGGGAAGTTTGTGAAGTTATTAACACTTCAGTTTCTAAGAGGCTGGGCATCTATAATTGTTGTTGCCTACCATGTTCATGGTTTAATTATTAAACGACATATTGAGTTAGGTGCAGAGCATTCCTTTTGGCTTGCAGAAAATCAGTTTGTAAAGATAGGGGCAATAGGGGTAGACATATTTTTTATATTGTCTGGCTTTATTATTTTTTACACCTCAAGAAATACAAATGATATAGGTTTGTATCTTAAAAAAAGAATTGTCAGAATATATCCTATTTGGTTTGTCGCTATATTTTTTATGAGTGTATTAGCTTTATTGCCTGGATCTTCAGCTGTGTTTGACGGGCTGCATGTGTTTTATTCATTACTATTGATTCCACATGTCTACGAAGGGGCGATTGTTCCTTTTTTAAAAGTTGGTTGGACTTTAAACTATGAAATTATATTTTATATGTTATTTGCTCCCACATTATTGCTTGCTGCGTCAAAAAGATTAGAAGTAATTACTGTTTTCATAACGTTACTTTCTATATTTGCACATTTAACTGACTTAAATTTAGCCATTATAACCTTATTAAAAAATCCAGTTTTATTTGAGTTTGTGATAGGTGGTTGGCTAGCGAAACTATATTTGTCGGGCTACAGAATATCTAAAAACATTATGCTTGTAGTGGCTATATTTGGGTGTTTATGGTTATTTATGTACTTTACAACACCCTATTTATGGGAGTACACGTCTTTAATATCAAGAGCACCTATAGCATTGTCTATTTTTATTGTTGCAGTACTTTATACACCAATAAAAGATATGAAAATTCATAAGTCATTTGTTTACTTAGGTGATGCCTCTTATTCAATATATTTATTTCATATGTTTCCAATAATGGTTGTTAGTGGTGTTTTGGGGCGTAATTTAACTCCTCAAATACAGTATGTACCAATAGTAATTACTTGGTTATTTATCACTTTAATTAGTGTGCTATTTGGCTGTTTTATTTATAATATTATCGAAAAAAACATCAACATTAGATTAAGGGAATATATATCTAAATGAAAATTTTAATGCTTACATGTCAATACATGCCAGATGTATTTGGTGGTGCTGAAAAACAATGCGGGCGAGTCTCTAAAGGAATACAAACTGAAGGTGTTAGTGTACATATATTAACATCACGCCAAAAGTTAAAAGGCAAAGCAAATGAGGTAATGAACGATGTGCCTGTAACGCGTTTATATTCGCCCATAGCCCCTGACTTACTTGGTCGCTGGTTACCCTTTTCAGTATATTGGTTAATGCGCGTATTAATTTGGGGTATGTTTAATAACAAAAGCTTTGATGTAATACATTGTCACCAAGGTAAATTTGGTGCTTTTGTGGGTTGCTGCCTGGCGCGTCTATTTAAAAAGCCAATATTAATAAAAGTAGGTAACTCTAACCAACATATGGATTTTAAAGCATTAAAATCTAAAAAGATTGTTGGGCCAATTATGGCTAATTTTGTGCTAAAAACTAACCCTACAATAGTCGCAATATCGGGTGTTATCGCACAAAACTGTAAAGAGTTTGGCTTTAAAAATATTATTAATATACCAAACAGTATTGATAAAAGCTTAATCGATATTGATAACCCAGTTTTAAATGATAAAAACGATTCTGTAATAAATCTTTTTTATCATGGTAGGTTAGAGCAAATTAAAAAAGTAGATGTGCTAATGGAGGCGTTTGCATTGCTTACTAAAAAACATGATCAAGTGCATTTTCATTTAATAGGTAGTGGTAGTGTACTACCTGCAGCAAAAAAATATATTGAAGCAAATAACCTACAAAACAAAATAACATTTTATGGTGAGGTTGACGATCCGGTAAATTTTATTAAGCAATTTGATATTTTTGTAAATGCCTCTGAGGCTGAAGGATTTTCGAACTCATTACTTGAGGCTTTATTAGCAGGAAAGGTGCTAGTTTCGACACCTGTAAGTGGGGCAAGCGATGCTATTTTTACAGATAAAAACGGTTACATTGCTACAGGTTTTAGTGCGGCTGAAATTGCTAAAAGTACAGAAGATGGTATTGCATTACATTATAAAAATAGTGGTGAAGTGCAGGTTTTTTCTGAGCAATTAATAGCATCTAACTTTACAGTAGATGTAATAGCAAAAGAATACGTAAAGCTTTATAAAAAATTACTTGGAGCTTCTTAGATGAAGGTTTTAATAGGGATGACGCGTTCGGATACTATTGTATCAGGTTCATTTAAACATATTTGCCAAATTGGCGAAAAGTTTAGAGACGAAGGTGCAGAGGTTGTATATGCACTAGGTGGTAACGGCGATGCTATAACAAAATTGCGAGCAGCTGGTTTTAAAGTGCATGCTTTAACTAATTTAAAAAGAGATTTAAGCCCACTGAGCGACATTTGGTCATTGTTAAAATTAATATGGCTAATTATTTCAGAAAATCCGCAAGTTTGTTCTTGGCATACAGCTAAAATAGGTGCGCTTGGGCGTATAGCTGCAATGTTTACTTTTAAACGCTCTTATTATGTTCCTCATGGTGTGCCTTTTGTTAATACACCCGAAAATAAAGGCTTTAAAAAATATGAGCGACTTGAAAAGTTACTATCTTATTTACCTTCAAAAATAATAGGTGTGTGCGAGTTCGACAAAAATGAATATTTGCGAATAGGCGTGCCCGACAAAAAGCTGTTAGTGATACGTAACGGTATGCTTGGTAAGTTTGACGATACGTGGGAACTAACAGACAAACCCGTTAATTTTATTACCGCAGCCAGATTTGAAGATCAAAAAGACTACACTACACTCGCTCAAGCGTGTGACTCTTTATTAAGGCAAGGTAAACCGTTTACTTTAAGCATATATGGCGACGGCCAGTATGAAGCTAAAGTAAAGCAGTTGTTTGATCACTTTCCTGAAGGTGTAATTCATTTTTGTGGTGTGGTTGACAACTTTGCTGAAAAACTAACTCAAGCTGATGTATTTATACTCTCTAGCTTTTGGGAAGGCTTACCGCGCAGTATTATCGAAGCAATGGCGTGTAAAAAAGCGGTAATTGCATCTAATGTTGGTGGCTGCTCTGAGCTAATAATAGAGGGAGAGTCGGGCTATTTAATTCCTATTCGTGATGCATCTACAATGGCTATTGCCATGGGTGAATACATTAATAATAAAGCTAAAACAGTTTCACATGGTAATGCTGCTTACACGCTATATAAGCAAAAGTACTCGTTACCTGTAATGCTAGAGAGTTACGCAAAAGAATATGGTGTAATAAAAAGTGGTGTAAATAATTAATATGCCTATTAAATTATCACTTATATGCCCTGTTTATAAAGTGGCTGAATTTATACCTGATTTAATGCAAAGCCTACTGCAAGGTGTTAATAGCGATCAAGTAGAAATTATTTTTGTTGACGATTGCTGCCCTGAAAATTCAATAAGCCTGTGCGAAAGTTTTATTTTAGAGCATAAATCAGAAATAAAATTTAATTCAACAATAATTAAGCAACCTAATAATAAAGGCCAAGCTGCTGCACGTAATGCTGCTTTATTAATTGCTAAAGGTGAGTATATTGGCTTCATAGATTCTGACGATGCAATTGCTTCTAATTATTGGGATGTACTCTCATCTTATGTAAAAGCGGCAACAAATGACATAATTGAATTTAGTTTTGAAGAGTTTACTTCTGTTTTGCCCGCTAGGTCTACTTTGGTATTAACCGAGTTAGAGTCATCAAATTTAAACCCGTTCTATAGTGGTTTTTTTGTTTGGACTCGTTTATACAGAAAAAGCATGTTGAATGGTCTTATTTTTCCTGAAGGTATGATTTACGAGGATGTTTTTTATAATGTCCAGGCTTTTTCGAAGGCGAGTACAACAGTGAAGATTTCTTCCGTTTTGGTTTATTACAGAAAAAGGGCGGGTTCTACAACTAGTTTACGTACTTCTACTTATTCTCATTTATTACTCAACTTAGTTAACTCAGTTAAAGACACTATTGAGCTTTTCGATCATAAAAACATTGTTACTTCAGAGGTTGCTAGGTTCTCTTTACTAACAGTATTAAAAGGTTCTAAAATTAAAGATAGGAAAGACAGGCATCTATTTTATAGGCAATGCTTAAAAATAAATGATTCGTTTAAACCTTTGTTCCTTAAATACAATGATTCTATTGTTGAACGTTTAAAATTTAGTTTTACTTATTTTTGTTGTTTCATTGGGCGAGTTTTGTAATTTAACTGTGTATTTAAAATTAAAGCTTATTATGGATAATAAATGAAAAAAATAGTGCACATAACTAACGACCTACAGCGTCTAGGTGGTGTTCAGCGTCTGCTTGTAGATTTAATGACACTACAAAACAATGACTTTAAGTTTGAAGTGATTTTAACTCGTGGCAAAAATGAATACGTAGACGAGTTAAAAGCTTTAGGGGTAGAGGTATTTCATAAGCGTGACTTAGGTTTTTTAGGTGTTATAAAACGCTTAAATGCAGCTGATTTAGTGCATACCCATTTATACCCCTCAATTTATATTGCGTATTTTACGAATACTCCAACAGTGGTTACAGAGCATAACCCGCATTATAGGCGCCGAGATTTACCTTTTATAAAAACCCTTGAAAGCATTATTTATAAAAAATTTAAAAAAATTATTTGTATATCGAAGGGCGTTAAAACTAAATTTTTAGAAAGCATTAAAGCTAGTAGCTCAAAAGCTTATGTTATAAATAATGGCGTTAATTTAGATCGATTCTCTCAAATGCCTAAAACACTCAGTGCTGACGCTAAAGTGATTAATATAGGTATGGTTGGCCGTTTTGCACCACAAAAAGATATAAAAACCCTATTAAAATTAATGACATTACTTGATGAGCGTTTTGTGCTTAATTTAGCGGGCGATGGAGAACTAAGATCAGAGTATGAAGATTACGCATTAAGCTTAGGGGTAAGCAATAAAGTTAAATTTTTAGGCCAAGTTAATGATATACCGGACTTTTTAGATTCACTTGATGTTTATATACAATCTTCCCATTGGGAAGGATTTGGTATTGCAGTAGTAGAGGCAATGGCAGCCGGGCTCCCATCATTTGCCACTAATGTTAAAGGTTTAAATAATGTAGTTGTTGAGCAAGGTTTATTTGAAGTGGGCGATACACATACATTAGCTGATAAAATAAACACACTGGTTAATGATGCTAATTATTATAATGAGCAGTCTGTAGCTGCGCTTAATAAAGCAACGAGCTTTTCAATTATTAATACAGCTATTGAGCACACCCAAATTTATAAAAGTGTGTTGAACAATGTTTAGCATTAAAGTGAAAAACCTTGAATATGTGCTTTTTATGATTACCGCTATGGTAATACCATTATATTTCACTGACTTTAGACTCAAAACCGGTGGAGTCATAATAAGGCTATCTGATGTGCTAGCCTTGTTTTCGATTTCTATTTTTGTATTACTGCTATTAAAAAATAAAATAGTTATTAAGTACCCAGTTGGTTTTAATTATATATGCATTTTTATAGTTTATTGCTTTTTTAATGCATTAGCGCAGGTGGGTTTAACTAAAGCTATTATTGCGACCGTACAGTGGATGCTAATTCTTTTTACTTTAGTGGTGGTATATACAAATGCGGTGAAAGATCCAGAAAAGTTTAGAGCAATTTTTATAAAAACTTTATTAGTGATATGTTTCTTTACGTTGGTTTATCACTTAATGCATGGTCACTTAACAAGCTATAAATTTTTGGGTGACGCTAAGTATGCCTTTGCTTTAACTGGTGTAATACTTATAAGTTGTGCTTATTATTTTGACGATAAAAGCTACTTAAAACCATTAATATTTTTATACCCAGTAATATTGCTCTCTCTAGAGCGGAAAGGGATTTTGGCATTTCATATGGTTGCTTTTTTTTATATCTTCATCAGTGTAAAACCGTTAAATAAATTTATAATGCTGGCCTTATGTAGTTTAACTGTACTGCTATTGGCATTATTTTACGACTTATCATTTTTAAATGATTTTACTTTTTTTGAATATTCAGATTTTGAAATGCTTTACCTAGATGAAGAGCAAGCTTTGTGGATATCTAACTTGCACAGACAATCATTATTGACAAATGGATGGGATATATTTTCGACTCATTTTGTTTTTGGTGTAGGACCAAAAATGTTGCCTGTGTTTATGAGTGATTACTATATTAATCAAGGGCTTGCACTGTATACGCACAACGTTTTTTTAGATACATTAATTGAGCAAGGCACAATTGGCTTGTTTTTATTAATTTTGCCTTATTTAATTCATGTTACTCGAGATGCTGGGTTAAAAAACAAAAAAGATAAAATGGTTTTTATTGCTTTATGCTTATACTCTATTTTTATGCTGCTTTTTATGTCTGGTGGTGCTCCATCTATGGTGATTTTTTACTTACCAATTTTTAAAGGTTTTATTGCCAACAAGGCGAGTGATTAGCTTGTTACATTTATTTAAATATTTAACAATGTGGAGTAGTTAATGCCTACTTTATCTGAAGACCCAGCGATAAGAAGCTTACTAAATAGAATGCCCAAAGGTGTGCAAAATAGCTTTACTGAAGAGCAACTGTCTCACCTTAAAATAGCTATTGGTGCTAGGCAGTGGGGAGCTCATGCTGTAGATTGTAGAGGCGTTGTTAGATTATTTAAGTACAGATATTACTTTGTATTATTAGCTGGTCGAAATAGGCGTCAGTTAAGTGCTACCGAAAAAAAAGCCTCTGCCGTAGCGCAGGCTATTGTAGTAACGTTAGGTTTTTTTATACTGCTACTCTTAATTTATTTATTAAAATCGGCGTTAGGTATTAACCTGTTTGAAGGTTTTTCATTAGGTATATGGAGTTACGTTAAAAGTTTATTTTTGTAGTTTAAATATAAACAAAATTTAAATGTTTATTTTTGCTTATATATGTTTCGATTGCATTAAGAACAAGTTAATTTGGTTGTGGCCTGTTACACTATTTTTAGCTTTTAAGAAACTGCATTATTGAATACAGGTAAGTAATACGTTATTATTATTTATAGCTCTGTGGGTATTTATCCACTGCACTTTACTTAGGGACTAAAAGTATGAAGTCGTCAAGGACGTTTAAGCCTAATAGCTCATCCGATGCTAGTTTTTATCGTTTATTCGATATATTCGCGTTATTTTTAGCCTTTCAATGCTCTGCACTCTTTTATAGTTTTGAACTGACAGCCCATTATATGGTAGCTGTTTTAACTGTTGCTCTAAGTTTTTTATACTGCGCCGAAATATTTTCTGCTTATCGCTCTTGGCGAGCAGGTAAATTTAAAACTATGGTTTTATGTGCTTGGGGTTCGTTATTTGTTGCCTTTAGTATTTTATTCGTCATATCTTTTATGTTTAAGTTTACCGAATCGCTTTCGCGTATTGGCTTAGGTTTGTGGTTTTTACTCAGTGTCGTTTATTTGTATATATGGCGCTTTGGGGTGCAATTATATAAACGAAATCGCCGTAGTTTAGGTATGAACTTACGTAACGTTGCAATAGTAGGTGCTACAGAGTCTGCTGTTTATTTGTATGACGAGATTGAAAAAAACGATGAGCTTGGTTTTAAGTTTTTAGGCTTTTTTGACGACCGTAAACCAGACCGATTATTTAATAACGTTAAAACGTACGATATAGCAGGGACAATTCAAAATGCTATATGTGCCGCCCGCGAAGGCAAAATTGACATACTTTATATAGCACTCCCAATGAAAGCCGATAAGCGTATAGCCGATTTGTTACTGCAACTTGGCGACACCACGGTAGACGTACACTTTATACCTGACTTTTTACTTTCAAACTTAATACATGCCCGTGTTGAACACGTTGGCGATGTAGACACGCTAAGCGTTTTTGAATCTCCTTTTATTGGTGCTCGTGAGTTTATTAAACGCACCGAAGACATAATAGTATCGTCGATTATCTTGCTGCTTATATCTCCTATGCTTATTGCTATAGCGTTTGCTGTTAAGTTTACTTCTAAGGGGCCTGTAATTTTTAAACAAGACAGATATGGGCTTGATGGGCGTAAAATTAAAGTATGGAAATTTCGCTCAATGTCGGTAACCGAAAATAGTGCAGTGGTAACTCAAGCTACTAAAAACGATGCCCGTATTACTAAGTTGGGCGGCTTTTTACGCCGCACTAGCCTTGACGAGCTACCGCAATTTATAAACGTGCTAAAAGGCGATATGTCAATAGTAGGGCCACGCCCACATGCCGTTGCTCACAACGAAGAGTATCGTAAAAAAGTTGAATTTTACATGTTTAGGCATAAAGCTAAACCAGGCATAACCGGTTGGGCACAAATTAATGGCTGGCGCGGCGAAACCGATACGCTTGATAAAATGGAAAAACGCGTTGAATACGATTTACATTACATAAAGCATTGGTCTTTATGGTTAGATGTTAAAATTATTTTTATGACAATTTTTAAGGGATTTAAAAATGCAAATGCATACTAAAAAATCAGTTATACCTTGTGCTGTAGTTTTATTGTCGGCAACGTTGTCTGCTCCTGCGTCGGCCGAATTTACGCCAGGCAGTTTTATGACCAAAGATGGTGCCGAAATTACCCCAGTTTTGCAAACGGGTTTAAGCGTTAACGATAACGTTTTTAATACGCCAACCGACGAAGAGTCTCGTGTAATTTGGACTATTTCGCCAGGGGTTGCAGCGGTAATAGACGATGGCCCCGACAGCTACAAGCTAAACGTTGGTACCAGTAGCTCTTTATATAATAAAGATTCTGTTGATAACTTTACTCAAGTTAATTTGGGTGCCGGCATACATAAAGAGCTTACCAGCCGACACGTTTTTGATATTAGCGGCAAGGCTGATTGGTTGTACGAGCCACGAGGTACTGGTTTAACACAGGGCTTGGGCGATATTGTTGACGAGCTAATAAAGTACCAACAACAAGATATTACTGGTACTTATAAATTTGGTTCGCAAACATCTAAAGCCCAATTAGAGTTGGTGTCTGGTTTTTATAGTAAAAAATATCAAAATTTTAGGGCTTCATCACAATTTCGTGATTACGATAAAACGTTAGTTGGTGCAAAAGGGTATTACAACACCCAAGCTGCAACACGCATGTTTGTAGAAGTAACCCGCGATGACTTCCGATACGACGTTTTAGAGGCTAATGGTGTTTCACGTAATTCTGACGATATTAAAGTTCTTTTTGGTATGGAGTGGGAAGCAACGTCGCTTACCTCAGGTACATTTAAACTTGGTTACCAAAACAAAGACTTTGACGATAACCAACGTGAGAGCTTTAGTGGCTTAAGTTGGGAGGCTGGCGTTACTTGGCAACCTTTAACCTACTCTACGTTTGATTTTACAACCAGTAGAGCGGCAACAGATCCACTGCTTGAAGGCGATTACATTAAAGAAAGCACTTACGGCGTTAAATGGAAACACGATTGGAGTGACTATTTAGCCTCTGTAGCAAGTGTGAGCTATATTGATGAGCAATACACTGGCGACATTGGCCGTAAAGATGAAACTAAAAGTGCTCGACTTGGCTTAAATTACCAAGCTAATAACTTTGGTTTAATTTCGACTTATGTTGATTTTGTTGATAAAAACTCAAACCAGCCATTAATTGAGTTTGATCGAGTAATAGTGGGTGTTAATTTTACGTTTGCTTTAAAGGCTAATTAATGAACTGTAAAATTTTTTTTAGTGCTGTTTTGTTGTTACTAAGTGGAGCTTGTTTTGCGCAAACGGCGCAAGACTATGTGTTGGGCCCTGGTGATAAAGTAGAAATAAAAGTATTTGGTGAGCCCGATTTAGAGGTTACTGCACTGCTAGGCAATAGTGGTGAGGTTAATTACCCATTTTTAGGAGCGCTTAAGCTTGCTGGGTTAACTACCTTTGAGGTTGAAAAGTCAATTGCTAACGGCTTACAGCCTGATTATTTAAAAACCCCAAGTGTATATGTTCAAGTTGTTGAGTATAGGCCTTTTTATATTCATGGTGAGGTTAAATCTCCTGGTGCTTACCCTTATCAGCCAGCTATGACAGTTAACCAAGCCGTTGCATTAGCAGGTGGTTTAACTGAGCGGGCATCAACCGATAAAATTTATATTTTTAAAGAGCAAACTAAGCAGCAGCAACAAAAAGGCACCCTTAATAGCCAAATTGCAGCAGGCGATACAATAAAAATAGAACAACGCTTGTTTTAAGCAGTTTTAAAGGCAGTAAATAATGAATAAGTTCGAAAAGAATTCAATTGATAACGAAGACGTTATTGATTTCACTGTTTATCTAAAGGTTTTACAGCGTGCTAAGTGGCGTATTATTGGCTTTTCGGTAGTTGTTACGTTGTTAACAATTATGTTTGCTTTAACACTTGTGCCGCAATATACGGCATCTGCTACGTTACTTATTGAATCAGAGCAATCTAAAGCGGTTAGTTTTGAAGAAATTTATGGCCTTGATACTACAAAAAAAGAGTATTACTTAACGCAGTTTGAAATACTTAAGTCTGACAGTATTGGCCGAGAAGTAATTACCAAGCTTAATTTAGAAGAACATGGCGATTTTATTCCTAAACCTAGTTTAATGGGGGAAGTTAAAGGCTATGTAAAAGGTTTACTGCCTTTTTTAAATAAAAATGAAGAAAGATATTTATCTGCAGAAGAAAAAGCAGAGCAAAAAATGCTTTTTTTATTGAGTATTTATAAATCTAAGCTAAGTATTGAACCAATCAGAAATACCCAACTAGTAAATATAAGCTATGAGTCGAGCGATCCCGCGTTAGCCGCTTTAGTAGCTAATGCTGTAGGTGATATATATATAGAAAGCCAAATGCGTGCCAAAATGGGAATAACTCAACAGGCTTCTAGTTGGTTAAACTCGCGGTTATCGCAACTTCGTATTCAGCTCGATAACTCAGAAAAGCGCTTACAAGACTTTAGAGAAGATCAGCACCTTATTGATATTGAAGGCATTGCAGGGCTTGCAACACAAGAGCTTGAGCAAATATCTGCTCAGTTAATTGAAGCTCGAAACGAAAAAAACAAGCTTGAGAGCATTAACAGAGTTATAACCGAATACGGCAACAATAACCTTGAGTTATTAGGCAGTATGCCTGAAATAACATCGCATAATGTTATTCAAAACGTAAAACGTGATGTAGTTACCGTTGAGCGTAAGTTAAGTGAGTTAAGTGAAGTTTATGGCCCTAAACATCCTAAAATTATATCGGCCAGTGCAGAGCTTGTTACCGTAAAAAATAATCTCAATAAACAAATTAAAGGCCTAATTACGGGTATTGAAAAAGAGCTTAATAGGGTTACAAGAACCGTTGGCGCTCTTGAAAATGATTTAAGTAATATAAGAGCGCGTTACCAAGACATTACCCGTAAAGAAACTCAATATAACCAGCTAAAACGTGAAGTAGAAACTAACCGTAATATATTTAATACGTTTTTATCACGCTCTAAAGAAACCGAAGTAACCAGCGATTTTACCTCTGCGGCAGCGCGTTTTACCGACCGAGCGTATGCACCTAATAACCCTAGTAAACCTAATAAAAAGCTTATTGTTGTGCTTGCATTTGTAGCGAGCTTTATTTTTGCAATAGTTATGAGCTTTATTTTTGATGCCCTTAACGATACCGTTAAAACTAAGCCAGACGTAGAAAGCAAGTTAGCTCAGCGAATGCTTGGCTTATTACCACAGGTAAGTTTACCTAAAAAAAGCGTTTTGCCTATGCATGCATATCTTGACGAAACCTATAGGCGCTTTGCAGAGTCGGTAAGAACATTTCGTACTAGCTTACTTTTAACTCAGCTTGATAAACAGCATAAAATAATTGCAGTTACCTCTACATCGCCAGGTGAAGGTAAAACAACTACATCTTCTAATTTAGCTATATCATTAGCTCAAATGGGTAAGGTATTACTAATTGATGGTGACTTACGTAAGCCAGCTATCGCTAAGCGATTTGAAATACCGGTTTATCATCCTGGTTTAACAAATTTAATAGTGGGTACGGAAGAGCTTAGTGAGTGTGTTCACATTGATGAAAAATCAGGTGTAGTAATAATGCCAAGCGGGCAAATACCAAGCAACCCACTTGAGTTATTATCAAACGTAAAATTTACACAGTTGATTGAACACCTTAAAAGTCAGTACGACCATATAATTATTGATACACCACCAACACAAGCCGTGAGTGATGCATTAGTTATAGCGCAAAGTGCTGATTCAGTTATATATGTTGTAAAATCAGACGTTACACGTATTAAACCAATTAAAGCTGGTCTTGAGCGTTTGTTTGAAGTAAAAGCACATGTAGCTGGTGTGGTGCTAAATCAGGTGGATATGAGCAAGTCTAACGATGAGCATAGCTATGGTTATTACGATTACCACGATTATTCTAAAAAACCTGAACCAGAAAATACTTAAACGGCCTATTACATTGTGATTGATATACATTCACACATTTTGCCAGGTATTGATGATGGCGCTAAAGATTTAAACGAGTCTTTAGCGCTTTTAAAAATGGCGCAAAGCGACGGTATAACACATATTGTTGCAACCCCACATATTCATTTAGGCCGATATAATAATTCGGCTCCCCAACTTTTTAATGATTTAGCCCTATTAAAAGCAGCTTGCTTAGCTCAAAATATTAATATAAATATTGCACTAGCTGCTGAGGCTCGCCTTGATGTTGAGTTAATGCCGCTTATTTTAACTAATAAACTACCGTTTATTGGCAAAAAAAATGGCTTTAATTATTTATTGTTAGAACTACCTCATTCACATGTACCTCAGGGGTACGACAAATTTATTACTTGGCTAACTAAACAAAATATAAAAGTGGTTATTCCGCACCCAGAGCGAAATCGTGATATTCAGTCAAACCTATTTTACATCGAAAAACTAACACAGTTAGGGTGTGAGTTTCAGTTAACAGCGTCTAGCATTGAAGGCCTATGGGGAGAGAAAGCTCAGTATATTAGTGAGCATATGCTTAAAGCCGATTTAGTTAGTTATATTGCATCTGATGCTCATTCGGTTAACCGTAGGCCACCTATTTTAAGTAAGGCAAAAAAACGAGTAACCGATATGCTTGGTGAAAGTAAGTCGCATGCACTGTTTGTAACAAACCCTAAGTGTTTAACTGAGGTGTTATTTAATGATTGAGAAGCTGGTTATTAAGCGGTTACACCTTACACTGTTGGCAATAGTTACACTCATTATTTGTTATTTTAGTTTACAAAGTATGCGCGCTAATGCCTGGTATTTTAGCTCACTAAATACAGTACAAGAGCTCAGTAATACCTCACCCATTGATGCACCTGAGGTTTATAATAATGAGCTCAACAAAGCCCAAAATGCTATTAAGTTAGCCATACAGCTTGAGCCTGAACATGCCCATTACTTACATTTTTTGTCGTATATTAAGCTTCTAGTTTTAGCTAAGACTGATCTCATTGAGCAAAGTAAGCTAGATACTGAATATAAAGAGATACAATCATTTTTACTTCATTCTACCCAGATTAGAAGCTCATGGGCTGAAACTTGGATTGAACTTGCTAAAGTTACTAGTTACCAACAAGGGCCAAGCAAACAAGTTTTAAATTATATTGAGCAGGCTAAAAAAGTAGGTCCATACAAGCTTGAGGTGCATTTGGGTATTATAGAAATTTCATTAGCAAATTGGCAGCAACTACCTCCTGAGTATAAGGCACTGTATGTAAACTCTTTAAGCATGGCTGCCCAATATGGCTATCGATTTAACCATATTTACACTATTGCTAAACAATTAAATCAACTACCTACTTTGTGTATGTCACTACAATTTGGTGTTGCATACAAAAAACTCAAACAGCGTTATATTTACAAACAAACCTGCAAATAAAAACGCCCAGAGGCTTATAATAAACCTCTGGGCTATAAAGTGACTCTAAATTGAGCCTATCGTTAACTAAAACACTTTCTTGGTTCGTTAGGGAGAAGAAGAAAGTACTTTAAAGTGTAGTAAAGCTATTGAAAAAAGCATAACTAATTTAGCCTCCAGGTTAGATTTGATAACAAATGATTAGATTAATTATGCGTTATTTGTATTTTAGTTTAACCCCAACTTATTAGCCATGTATTTTGTGCTAGATCGCGCGGCAGTGTATTTTTGATCTTATTTTTTGCCATTCCCGAGCCCAATAGGACAACTACACAGTGTTAATACTACTTCACCTGTTGTTTGAGTTACTCAAGTGAAGTTCATACTCTACTCTCTAAATAATCGTGAATCTCTCGTTTTAAAGGTAAATAGACTGTTTAATGTCATTGATGCTACCTAAATTTAATAGCTCTCAGCTGTAAACACACGCTTAAGCATAATTTAGAATACGAGGCCTAGGCACCTCTGTAATAGAGTGCCTATCTTTTTACACTGTCATTATTCACTTTGATCACTTTACAAATTAAATCGACTATAAATTTACTCCTCTTTAATTAACCCAACTAATTTAGCCGCCCCTAATATGGAGGGATGATCGTCGTCAAAATATAGAGGTATAGAATCTCTAACCGCGTAGCAATATTTTTCATCACAAAAAGCATCTTGCGGTTTTATGAAGTGAACATTGCTAGGGTAATTGGAGTTATCAAAATGACTTATAATGTACTTATTTCTTTCCTTATACCAATCTAAATCAGTGCCTAAAATATTAACGAGGCTGCTTTCAGTTCTAGATGCAACACCTATTAATTGATTTATGTTTCGTTGTAGTTCAGGTATTGGATAAAAAATATAAACATTATCTTTTTTTAATGCGAGTTTAAAGATTAGTTCATCCATATGTTTAGTCATTCGGACAATTTCATCTGTTATTTTTGAATCACTATGTTCAGGATAATTAATAGGCTCTCCCCAAAAGAAACTACCAGTAAATCTGTGATTAAAAACAACATTTTTAATCTTATCCTTATTCAATATATAATCTACAGTCTCGTTATACCACTTTGCACATTTTCCGAAGTTTTCAGCTTCTTTATATGAAATTCTACAGCCAGAAAAACTAAATTGTTTCAACCCAATATTGTCGAGTTTTAACTTTTCTGCTAAGGCATATGCTATTTCAATAGAATGGCTATCGCCTAAAGTCGCCCACGATATATTCCTTCCAAAATATTCACAAGACTCTGCTGGAGCACGATATTCTTTTATATTGCATTTATTTCTAAAAGGACTCGACTGAGCATTATAAATTAATGATTGGTATTCAGGAGATGATAGATAAATAAAGCCATCTTTTATAAACGTAACAGAGCCTAAAGTAACAATGAATAATCCCATATAAAGCGGTTTGCATTTCAAATAACTAAATAAAGAGTTGTAATCATTTCTGAAGTTTATTTTTTCAACATATTTGTAGCTCAAAAAACCGAGTAAAACTGATATTAAAATACCAGGGTAAATGTAAACTCTACTTAACGAGAAGTAACTAATAGCAACAACTATAAGCCAATGCCATAGGTAAATTGAATATGACCATGAGCCTAGTTTATTGAAGATTATATTACTTGTGATAAGACTATTATTACGCTGCGCTTGAATAACTAGGAAGGATCCAAAAACTGGAAGTATGGCTAAGTAACCAGGCCAAGGAGTGTCTTTAGTTATTAAAAAATAAGACCCAAAAATAAGAGTGATGCCAGTCCACTCAATGGGTATTTTTTGTTTTTCTTTAATATTAAATGGGTATAGATAAGCAACTCCACCAATCATCATTTCCCAAGCTCTTGTTGGTAACAAATAATAAGCAGCCTCAGACCATTTGTAAGTAGCTAAAACACAAAATAAGAATCCCAGTATAGTACCAATTAGAATCGTTAGTTTAATTGCTCTAAGAGATATTAGCTTGTGGAGCATAACAAGGACTAATGGGTAAATTATATAAAATTGCCATTCAACAGATAATGACCACGTATGTAATAGCCATTTTTCATGTGAACTAACATCAAAATATCCAGATTCTCTCCAATAAACTATATTTGATAAAAAACTCATACTGCTTGCAGCATGAATACCCAGTGCTTCATAGTCTATGGGTGATATATAGAACCAGCCAAATATTAGCAAAATAAAACAAAGGAGTGATAGGGCGGGGATGATCCTATTTGCACGCGCAACATAGAACCTCAAAATAGAAAATTTTTCTTGTTCTAATCCTTTAAATATTATCCCTGTCATTAAAAAACCAGAGATAACAAAAAATACATCTACACCTGCAAATCCACCAGGCATCCAAGACGAGTTAAAATGGAATAAAACAACAGCAATAACTGCTATGGCCCTTAAGCCATTAATATCTTCCCTGAACTGCAAATTAATATTCCTTGTTTAATATACGCTCTCGTAAATGATACTGAGTAATAACGGTAGTAAAGTAATAGTCATTAATTTTATGTATTAATTTAGCTTATCTATATATAAAAATAATTGAATTATTCATTATACGGTTAATTAATTGTTAATTACAACTGTAAGGTCCAACTTATTAACTGCGTATTTTGCACTAGATCTCGTGGTAGTAAATTGTGAACTTATTTTTAATTCCGCTGCTTACGAGGGTAACCACACCGCGTTAAAATTATCTTACTACTTATTAATAAACGATAAATTCTTCTACTTAATAAGGCATATAATTATAATTCAGAGAGTAATATTTACTATAGTTTAGATGAAACTAAGCTAACGTTTATTTGTTTTTTCCTCAGCCTTAACTATTCCTTTTCTGAGCTTTGATTTTTTCCTAATTGTTCATGAATACTTCATCAAATACCGGCGAAATAACTTTAGTTCCATACAAATTTAAATGATCATCGTCGAAATAGAGTGGTTTTCCATCAATGTCTCCATGGCAAAACTCTGAATCACATAAAAACGGGATTGGGTTTAATATTTTAGCCCCGCATTTTTTAACCGCTTTATTTTGCATCTCATACGCTGTTTTTTGACGTGTGTCATACTCTAATTTAGGAAGTTTTACTCTTTCCATTTGGTTTTGAGTTAGCGTTGATCTAAACATAGATTTAGGTACATTAATTTTTAACTCAGGTACTGGCCTCAATAAATATACAGGATTATTTTCTGATAACTCACAAATAGTATCGACCATATGCGATACCAAATTCTTTCTATAAGCATCACTTCTTGTTTGAAACCTTTTATCAACAAAACTGTCTGGGGGAGTGCTGATTTTATCTTCGTTGCGACCGATTAAGTTTAATGATGTTCTATTAATAATTATTATGGGTATACCGGTAAACTCATTACCAGCACGTGTGATTAATTTACTAATTAGTTTACCGCAAGAGTCATCTATAACGTTACCTAGCCTGTCTGTAGTATAAAGCCCCTTTATGGTATTACAGGCGCTCAATCCCCAATCGATCACAGAACCATTATGTAGTTTTGCTTTAACACCAATACCCTCAATTAAGGCTTGTGCATGGCTATCACCTAAAACGATAGCCTTAACTTCACCGTCACCATATCTACAAGACGGAGAATCTCCCTCGATAAGTGAACCACAATAATGCTCTCGGTTATTTCTATGCATACCATTAGTAACAATCAATTGTTCAGAGGTTAGCCTAACCTCACTATCAAAACCGTTAGTTGAAATAACTATGTAGCCAGCTATTCCAACAGTTAATACTAAATATAGCGGTTTACACTTTAAATAATCTAAACGTTTATTAAAATCACTTTTGAGCTTGATTTTTTCAATATATTTGTTACTTAAAAATCCAAGTAGTACTGA
Source organism: Pseudoalteromonas sp. NSLLW24 (assembly GCF_015864725.1). Classification (NCBI taxonomy): domain Bacteria; kingdom Pseudomonadati; phylum Pseudomonadota; class Gammaproteobacteria; order Alteromonadales; family Pseudoalteromonadaceae; genus Pseudoalteromonas; species Pseudoalteromonas sp. NSLLW24. The sequence continues at coordinate 165,751 of NZ_JADYWQ010000001.1, forward strand.
CAATGCAATGCCGATATAAATATAATTATTATTTAAAGAAAAATAATAAATGATTACAACTAAAGGCCAATGCCATAAATAAATCGAATACGACCATGCACCTAGTTTTTTAAAGACAATATTACTTGTGACGATACTATTGTCGCGTTGTGCTTGAATAACAAGAAATGCACCTAAAACAGGAAAAACAGCAAAGTAACCAGGCCAAGGTGTATCTTTTGAAATTAAAAAGTAAGAGCCTAAAATAAGTGCAATACCGGTCCATTCAACTAACTTTTTTTGTTTGTCTTTAATGCTAAATGGGTACAGGTATGCAACCCCACCTAACAACATTTCCCACACTCTTGTGGGTAATAAAAAGTAAGCACCTTTGGACCATTTATAAGTAACCAGAACACAAAATACAAAGCCTAAAATAGTGCTAACTAACACTACTTTTTTCATCATGTCTATAGATATAAATTTATATAGTGCAACAAGGACTAATGGGTAAATAAGATAAAATTGCCATTCAACAGATAATGACCACGTATGTAATAACCATTTTTCGCTTGCTAAGGCATCAAAGTAGCCTGATTCTAGCCAGTACGTTACATTTGATACAAAAGTTACACTGCTAGCGGCATGTTTTCCTAATGATTTATAGTCTTGAGGGGTAAGGTAAAACCAACCTAAAATTAATAATATAATGCAGAGAATTGCGAGCGCTGGAATAATCCTATTTGCGCGTGCAACATAGAACCTTAAAATAGAAAATTTTTGTTGTTCTAAACCTTTAAATATTATCCCTGTCATTAAAAAACCAGAGATAACAAAAAATACATCTACACCTGCAAATCCACCAGGCATCCAAGATGGGTTAAAATGAAATAAAACAACAGCAATAACTGCTATGGCCCTTAAGCCATTAATATCTTCCCTGAACTGCAAACTATTATTCCTTATTTGATATAGATTCTTTGTAAGTGAGACGAAGCAACAACGCTAGTAAATTAATCATCATTAATTTTATGTATTAGCTCAGCTTATTTAGATACTTAGTTCATTTAAATGCTTTAGTATTATATGGTTAATATATTGTAAAGTATATGCATTAAACCCAGCTTATTAACTGAGTATTTTGCACTAGATCTCGTGGTAGTGAATTTTTGATCTTATTTTTTTGCCATTTTCCTAGCCCAATAGGGCAACCACACAGCGTTAATACTACTTCCCCTATTGTTTGAGTTACTTCAGTTAAGCGTATATCTTTACCTTGAAAATAATCATTTGCTTGCTCGTTATTTAAAGCAAATATATTGTTTTTACACTCATTGCCAAATACGGTTGCAAATTCGTGCGTTAGCCTAACGCCGTTTTTATGAATAATTCCAATTTGAATACCTAAACGTGCGTACTTAATTTTATTTTGTACGGCTTCAAACCCCTCAGGGAACAACCACAGTTCTTTATCTCGCTGCATTAAGTTGCCAGGTAGGTTAGTTAACCCAAAGTGCTTTTTAAGCGATTGCATAAACGCGACGCTTTGTTTTTTATCAAACTCGTTAAACGGAAACGCGCCTTTTTTAACAGTTTGATTTGGATTATCGCAACTTGTGTGCTTTTTAAATTTAGCAATAAAAAAGCCTTCGCTGTCGAATGTTTGCGGCCATACATGTAAGTAGCCTTCATTTGTGGTGGCTTTGCTCGCACCTTCAAATAAATCACTTAGTGACTCAGGCGCTATATAGTCGCCAAATTCACTCAGTAAATAATCGCACACTTGCTGGTTTTCGAGCGGGGTAAGTGTACAGGTTGAATACACTAATGTGCCACCGGGCTTTAGTGCGTAAAATGCGCTTTTAATTAAGTTTTTTTGTACTTGAGCTATTTGTATGTTTGATTCTATTGACCAATTTTTAAGTGCGTCGGCGTCTTTACGTACTGTGCCTTCGCCAGAGCAGGGCGCGTCTAGTAATATGCTGTCAAAGCATTCAAACATGTAGCTGCCAAATATAACGCCATCAAAATGCGAGAGCGCACAGTTACCTACTCCCATACGTTTGAGTGTTGCGCTGAGTACCTTTAAACGAGATGACGATAGCTCATTTGCAACAAGCACGCCTTGGTTATCCATAAGTGCTGCAAGTTGTGATGTTTTAGAACCCGGTGCTGATGCCATATCAAGCACGGTGTTATTTTGAGAGTCTGCGAGTTTAATACTTTGCTTTAATGCGATAGGGGGCAGCATTGAACTTGCTTCTTGCACGTACATAGCCCCGCTTAGATGTAAGTCGGTATTACCAAGGGCTAGGTTTTGCTCTTCATCGTTTGGGCGCTCTAACCAAAAGCCTTCACTGCACCATGGGATTGGGGTTAGCAGCCAATTTTTTTCAGTGGCACGTTTTACAAATTCTTCAATGCTAATTTTTAAAGTATTAACGCGGATAGATTTTCTGAGTGGCCTGCGACACGCATTTAAAAAGTCATCTAAGTTTAGATGCGCTGGTAAATAGGTTTTTACGTCGTCAATAAAGTGCTCAGGAATAAAAGTGTTGGCGTTCACGCGTTAGCTCATACTATAAAAATAAAGCGTGATAATAGCATTTATATAACGCATTTTCAGTGCTTAAAAACGTAACATCCAATTTATTGCTATGTCGACACTTTATTGGTTTGGCCTATTTTAAAGCGTATTTTATACGACTTTAGATTAATAGTGTCGACAATAGGTGTGTTTTTTAGCCATTTTGATAGGTTTAGGGTTGACATGATTTTTTAATAAGCCCATAGTAACTACATTAATTGTCGACAATCTAAAAAATAACTTATGACACACACATTTTTAAACGAAGCGCCTATAACTACCGCATCAGATCAAGTATTTGTAGATATGCGCCGTGAGATTGTTGAAGGCAGCATAGTTCAAGGCAGTAAAATATCAGAGCCTGAGCTTGCCAAACGTTATGGTGTAAGCCGTGCAACGCTTAGAGAGGCGTTAAATCGCCTAGAAAGTTGCTACCTTGTTGAGCGTAAAGCTAACGTAGGTTGCCGAGTAGTTGCTCTTACCGCTGAGCGTTTGATTGAAGTTTATCAAGTTCGCAGCTCACTTGAAGGCTTAGCATGTAGGCTTGCTGCCGACAATATGGAACCCGAAGAAGTAAAAGGCTTAAAGCAATTACTTAATCAGCACCTACAAACACAACGTGTTAAAGAGGGCGAATCTTATTATCAAGAAGCCGGCGATTTAGATTTTCATTATCGTATTATTCAGGGCAGTAAAAACGCGCATTTAATTCATTTACTGTGTAATGAGCTCTATCAATTAATACGCATGTACCGTGTACAAATGGGCATGGTGGGGCCGCGTGTATCAAAAGCGTTTGATGAGCATTTAGCTATTATTAACGCCATTGAAAACCACGACGGTGAACTGGCCGAAATGTTAATGAAGCGCCACATAAGTGCATCACAAGCAAATATTCAAACCAAATTCAACTTATTAGCTAAGCAAAAAAGCATAAGCTGTTAAAAGTTAAAAGTTAAAAGCTAAGCAGAGCAGTTAAACAGTCACAATTACAGATTAAAACTATAAGTTACTCCACGTAGCAACCGTTCAAAGTGAGGAGAAAGTAATGTCAGCAGGATTAAAATTTAAACACGCTATTGCCAATAACCGCCCGTTACAAGTGGTAGGTACTATTAACGCCTACACAGCGATGATGGCTGAAAAAATGGGCCACCAAGCTATTTATCTTTCAGGTGCCGGTGTTGCAAACGCCTCGTTTGGTATGCCAGATTTAGGTATGACGAGCCTTGATAACGTGCTTGAAGATATTCGCCGTATTACAGGTGCTAGCGATTTACCACTACTTGTTGATGCCGATACCGGTTGGGGGGGGGCATTTAATATTGCACGCACAGTAAAAGAAATGACTAAAGCGGGTGCGGCGGGTTTTCATATAGAAGACCAAGTAGCGCAAAAACGCTGTGGTCATCGTCCTAATAAAGAAATTGTAAGCCAAGGTGAAATGGTTGACCGCATTAAAGCGGCGGTGGATGCAAAAACCGATAGCGATTTTTATATTATGGCTCGTACCGATGCATTTCAAAAAGAAGGTCTAAACGCCGCGATAGACCGTGCAGCTGCCTGTGTTGAAGCGGGTGCTGACGCTATTTTTGCAGAAGCCGTACACGACCTTGCTGATTACCAAGCATTTGCAAAGGCGATTAACGTTCCAATTTTGGCAAACATTACTGAGTTTGGCCAAACACCTATTTACACAAAAGAGCAGCTAAGTGATGTAGGTGTTGAAATGGTGCTTTACCCACTAAGTGCATTTAGAGCCATGAACAAAGCAGCACTAAACGTGTATTCAGCAATTTTAAATGAAGGCTCACAACAAAGCCAAATTGAAAATATGCAAACGCGTTCTGAGCTTTACGACTTTTTAGATTACCACACGTACGAGAACACACTCGACACCCTTTTTTCATCAAAATCTGACAAATAAAAACTATTAAATAAGGGCGTGTTGAACGTTGGTGGTTGAATTTGCAGCAGTGTGTTTGGTTTTTAGGCAAGGCAGAGCCTATGAAGTGTGGTTATTCCACATAAATAGGCGATAACGCAGCATAAAGACCAAACATGCGCTGCCCCTTAGGTTCTTTCTAGGGACGATTATCTCTTTGTTGCTCGGTTTTTACTTAGTCCACTAGGTTACAAACTTCGCGCCGCGATTTAATCGCCCCTAGATTGAACAAATTTCAATCCACAAAGTTCAATACGCCCTAAATCACACACAAATTTAAGATAGGAGAAGATCATGGTAGATAAAGCATTAGGCGGCGCGGGTTTACGCGGACAAGTGGCTGGTCAAACAGCATTGTGTACTGTTGGGCAAAGTGGTTCTGGTTTAACGTATTGTGGTTACGATATTAGCGAACTTGCTGAAAAAGCGCAGTTTGAAGAAGTGTCTTTTTTACTTTCACGCGGTGAGCTACCTACAACCAGTGAACTGGCTGAGTATAAAGCTAAACTTAAAAGCTTACGCGGCTTACCAGATGCGCTTAAAACCGTGCTTGAAAATATTCCTAAAGACGCGCATCCAATGGATGTAATGCGCACGGGCTGCTCAATGTTGGGTAACCTTGAAATGGAGCTTGATTTTAACCAAGCCAATGATGCAATCGACCGTATGGTTGCTGTGTTCCCAAGTATTATTTGTTACTGGTACCGCTTTACACATGATGGCGTACGCATTGAAACACAAACTGATGACGACTCAGTTGGCGCACATTTTTTAACACTGTTACATGACAAAGCACCTAGTGATTTATTTGCACAAGTGATGAACGTATCACTAATTTTATACGCAGAGCATGAGTTTAATGCTTCTACATTTGCGGGTCGTGTGTGTGCATCAACGCTTTCTGATATTCACTCTTGTGTAACAGGTGCGATTGGTACGCTACGTGGGCCATTACATGGTGGTGCTAACGAAGCAGCTATGGATATGATTCAAGGTTTTACAAGTGCTGAGCATGCTGAGCAAGAAGTAATGGGCATGCTTGAACGTAAAGATAAAATTATGGGCTTTGGTCATGCTATTTATCGCGAATCTGATCCACGCAATGTAATTATTAAAAAATGGTCTGAAAAACTAGCGGCAGAGGTAGGCGATACCGTGCTTTACCCAGTGTCTGTTCGTTGTGAGGAGATTATGTGGCGCGAGAAAAAACTGTTTTGTAATGCCGATTTTTTCCATGCGTCTGCTTATCACTTTATGGATATTCCGACTAAGTTATTTACGCCAATATTTGTAATGAGCCGTGTTACGGGTTGGACTGCGCATGTAAAAGAGCAACGCGCTAACAACCGTATTATTCGCCCAAGTGCCGATTACACAGGCCCTGATGCACGTAGTTACACACCAATAGAGTCACGTTAAAAAATGAGTGAGCACGCATGTGCTCACTTTTTATTGCACATAGCCACTAGCGAGCAGTTTTTCTCAAACTTTTCATTAAACACGCTAGCTGTGAGCAAACACCGTCACCAAATTAGCGAACCCTTACCATGACCATAATTAATAATACCCAATACCGTAAACCTCTACCGGGCTCAAATGTCGACTATTACGATACTCAAGAAGCCGTAGATGCAATTAAGCCAGGTGCATATGCCACGCTACCTTATTCATCACGTGTATTTGCCGAAAACTTAGTACGCCGATGCGACCCTGCCATGTTAACCGATGCACTTAATCAGCTAATTGAGCGCAAACAAGATTTAGATTTTCCGTGGTATCCGGCGCGGGTAGTGTGCCACGATATTTTAGGGCAAACAGCGCTTGTTGATTTAGCAGGTTTGCGTGATGCAATTGCAGCCAAAGGCGGCGATCCGGCAAAAGTGAACCCTGTGGTACCCACGCAGTTAATAGTGGATCATTCGTTAGCGGTAGAGCATGCCGGTTTTGATCCTGATGCGTTTGAAAAAAACCGCGCCATCGAAGATAGACGAAATGATGACCGTTTTCATTTTATAAACTGGACAAAAACTGCGTTTAAAAATATTGACGTTATTCCACCGGGTAACGGCATTATGCATCAAATTAATCTTGAAAAAATGTCGCCGGTTATTCAAAACCGAGATGGCATTGCATTCCCAGATACACTAGTTGGCACCGACAGCCACACGCCACATGTTGATGCGCTAGGTGTTATTGCTGTGGGTGTAGGTGGGCTTGAAGCTGAAAGCGTAATGCTGGGCCGTGCTTCTTATATTCGCTTGCCCGATATTGTCGGTGTTGAGCTAACAGGCAAGCGCCAACCCGGTATTACCGCAACCGATATTGTGTTGGCTATTACTGAATTTTTACGTGAGCAACGTGTTGTATCTACTTATTTAGAGTTTTACGGTGAAGGTGCCGATGCGCTTACACTTGGCGACAGAGCAACCATTTCAAACATGACACCTGAATTTGGCGCAACTGCAGCCATGTTTTATATCGATGATAAAACAATAGATTACTTGCGTTTAACAGGTCGCGAAGAAGAACAAATTGCCCTTGTAGAAAACTACGCAAAAACAGCAGGCCTTTGGAGCGATAGCTTAAAAACCGCAAAATATGAGCGTGTGCTTAAGTTTGATTTATCAAGCGTGGGGCGCAATATTGCGGGTCCATCTAATCCACACCGCCGTGTATCGACAAGCGATTTAGCTAAAGAAGGTATTTCGGGTGTTGTTGAAAATGAAGAAGGCTTAATGCCAGACGGCGCATGTATTATTGCCGCGATTACTAGCTGTACTAATACGAGTAATCCACGCAATGTAATTGCCGCTGCACTCCTTGCCCGTAACGCAAATGCTAAGGGTTTAATGCGCAAACCTTGGGTTAAAACTTCATTAGCACCGGGCTCAAAAGCAGTGCAATCATACCTTGAAGATGCAAACCTACTAACAGAGCTTGAGCAACTTGGCTTTGGCATTGTTGGTTTTGCGTGTACTACCTGTAATGGTATGAGCGGGGCGCTTGACCCTGTTATTCAAAAAGAAGTAATCGATCGCGATTTATACACTACAGCGGTGCTTTCTGGCAATCGTAACTTTGATGGACGCATTCATCCTTATGCTAAGCAAGCATTTTTAGCGTCACCTCCTTTAGTTGTTGCGTACGCTATTGCAGGCACTATTCGCTTTGATATTGAAAAGGGGATACTAGGGCAAGATCAACAAGGCAACGATATTACGCTTAAAGATTTATGGCCATCGGATGAAGAGATTGATGCAGTAATTAAGCAAAGCGTTAAGCCAGAGCAGTTTAGAAAAGTATACGAGCCGATGTTTAATTTAACCGTAGATTACGGTGAAGATAACGACCCACTTTACGACTGGCGCCCAGAAAGCACCTACATTCGTCGCCCTCCTTATTGGGAAGGTGCACTTGCGGGTGAGCGCACAATGACCGGTATGCGTGCGCTTGCAGTTCTTGGCGATAACATTACAACGGATCATTTATCGCCATCAAACGCAATTATGGCAAGCAGCGCTGCTGGCGAATACCTGACCAAAATGAACGTCCCAGAGGAAGACTACAACTCGTACGCAACGCACCGGGGCGATCATTTAACAGCGCAGCGTGCAACATTTGCAAACCCTAAACTACTTAATGAAATGGTACTGGACGAAAACGGCGAAGTTAAGCAAGGCTCTTACGCACGCTTAGAACCACAAGGCACTAATACTCGTATGTGGGAAGCAATCGAAGCTTACATGGAGCGTAAACAACCGCTTATTATTGTAGCCGGTGCCGATTACGGGCAAGGTTCGTCGCGCGATTGGGCAGCAAAAGGCGTAAGACTTGCAGGCGTTGAAGTAATAGCAGCTGAAGGTTTTGAGCGTATTCACCGTACTAACCTAATTGGTATGGGTGTTTTACCGCTTGAGTTTAAAGCGGGCACAACGCGTAAAACTCTAAAGCTGGATGGCAGTGAAACGTACGATGTAGCAGGCGATTTAAAACCAGGTGCCACCGTTAATTTAAGTATTACTCGTAAAGACGGTGAAGTACTCACTGTGCCTATGAAGTGCCGTATCGATACCCAAGAAGAGCTTTCTATTTACGCGGCTGGTGGTGTGTTACAACGCTTTGCACAAGACTTTTTAGAAGCAACACAATCTGCATAAGGGCAAGCATTATGTTTAAACCGCAAATTAAAATACCTGCAACCTATATGCGTGGCGGCACCAGTAAAGGTGTGTTTTTTAATTTAACTGATTTGCCAAAGCCTGCTCAAGTAGCAGGCGAGGCGCGGGATAATTTATTACTGCGTGTTATTGGCAGCCCCGATCCGTATGCTAAGCAAACGGATGGCATGGGTGGTGCTACATCAAGTACCAGTAAAACCGTAATCTTAAGTAAAAGTGAGCAAACTGACCACGATGTAGATTATTTATTTGGTCAAGTGGCGATAGATAAACCTTTTGTAGATTGGAGCGGTAACTGCGGTAACTTAACCTCAGCAGTGGGTGCTTTTGCCATTAGTAATGGTTTGGTCGATAAAAACCGAGTACCCGATAACGGTGTTGCTATCGTGCGTGTGTGGCAGGCTAATATTAAAAAAAGCATATTAGTGCATGTCCCTATGACAAATGGCGAAGTACAAGAAACCGGCGACTTTGAGCTCGATGGCGTTACTTTTGCTGCAGCTGAAGTAAAACTTGAATTTATTGACCCCGCTGATGGCGATGGCGCGTTATTTCCAACTGGTAATGTAGTTGATGATTTAGAAGTACCGGGTGTTGGTACTTTAAAAGCAACAATGATAAATGCAGGTATTCCTACCATATTTATTAACGCCACTGATATTGGTTATACCGGCACAGAGCTGCAAGACGATATAAATAACGATGTTGCAGCGCTTAAAAAGCTTGAAACCATTCGTGCTTATGGCGCTGTTAAAATGGGCTTAATCACTAACATTAGTGAAGCGCAAGCTCGCCAACATACGCCTAAAGTTGCGTTTGTTGCATCGCCTTTAGATTATAAAGCGTCTAGCGGAAAGCTTATTGAAGCTGCAAATATCAACTTGTTAGTACGCGCTATGTCGATGGGTAAACTGCACCATGCCATGATGGGCACAGCGGCTGTTGCTATTGGCACGGCTGCAGCAATCGAAGGCACACTCGTAAATATAGCCGCTGGTGGCGGCGCATTGAGTGAAGTTAACTTTGGTCATCCGTCGGGCACGCTAAAAGTAGGTGCTGAGGCTAAAAATAATGCTGGCAACTGGCTAGTCACCAAAGCAAGTATGAGCCGAAGTGCACGCGTATTAATGGAAGGGGTTGTAAGAGTCCCTCAGTAATTACTAAACATTTACTTTAGGTAAGTAAACAAGTTTTATAAACGTTTGCTTAGCTAAAGTAAAACCTACTAACATTCGTTATAAACAATCCTTTTTCATTAATTTTTCGAATTATCCTCTTTTTTAGCTCTCATCCATCGCATTTACTTGAAGAATATAATTAACAAACTAGATTGTATGTAATATTCATTTAATAAAGTGAATATATTGTATCAATATGTGCTGGTTCTTTATGAGTGTCTATAGGTTATTGAATAATAGAGATGCTGATAAAGAAGTAGCTCATAGAATAAAGATAAATACTTCTATAAAACGTATAAATATGTAGCATAACTATATAGCTTAATGGTATTTTTAATGTTCTGGTAACAAAGGTTATGATTGTGTACTTTTTTAATGCTTTTTAAACATAAAAGCTTACACAAGCCACTATCAACTAAACTAATTTCTGATACTCATTCCAGGCTATCAAGGAGAAATAAATGGTAAAGCGTACGATCAAATTTACACCTATTGCAGCTTCAGTTGCACTTACATTAGGCTTAACAGCATGTGGTTCGGACAATGACAGAAACATTCCTGTTACACCTGTAGAATCTTTTACTGCAACAGGTGATGCACAGTTCAACATAGAAGTAACTGGTAAAGCAGTTAAAGGTTCAATGAAAAGTGCAGTAGTAACTGTAATGACTTTAGATGCATCTGGTCAAAGCGTTCCTGTTGCGTTTCGCTCAGCTGCTTCAGCAGAAGCAGAGTCTTTTTCTGAAGAAGCACTATCACAAAGTGCTGCTGATGCTGCAGTAGAAGCAAGTAAAATTGCTGCTAACCCTGAAGTATTAACTGATGAAAGCGGCCGTTACAGCATCTACTTAGATGATGACTTTACTGGACCAGTTTACATTACTGTTAAAACGTCTGCAGAAGGCGATGATAGCTTTTTACGTTGTGATGCTTACGTAGGTTGTGGCGATTACGATGTAGCGCCAGAAGAAGATGACGTAAATGATGGCGATACTGCGATTGAGTTTGGCGAATGGTACAAAACTGACCTAGAGCTTTCAGTTGTTAAATTTGTTCCAGCTGTTGAAGCAGATACATCTGGAGTAAGTGGTTCTGCAGGCGATGCTAATGTAGAAGCTTCTTATAAAGCTAATGTTACTTTCTTAACATCGTTAGTGGCGGCTCTTCTTCTTGACTCAGGTTCAAGTGTAGATGAAGACGCAATTGCTAAAGCAAGCTTAGATACTGTTGTACAAGTAATGGGTCAAGACGCTGCACTTTTACTTTCAGCTATTATTGGTGATTTATCTAACGGCGGCGCTGTAGATTTAAGTGATGTTGATGGCGAAGAAGAACTTACTGACGGTATTTTAGCAATTGCACAGCTTTCATCTTCAATTCAAGGTTTACCTTCAATTGGTGATGTAATGAGCAGCATTAAAGCTGGTATTAAATCAGGCCAGTTTAAAGGTAATGCTGATGCTAGCATTGCAGCAATAGCGACAATGTTACAAACAGCTATTACAAATACTGCAAATGTTTTTGTTGCCATTGCTACTGGTACTGAAGATGACATTAAAACTGCATTAGAAGCCGCTTTCGCAGCAAAAATTCCAGCTCCTACTGCTGGTGAGATAGTTGCATTTGCTGCTAACTCAGCTGATGTTGCTAAAAAAGCAAAAGCTGCTAAAGATAAAGCTGTTAAAAATGGTGCAGCAACTGATGCGAGCCTTGCAGCCGCTGCAGTAAAAGTTAAAAAAGCACTAGAAGTAATTGGTTGTACTGGCGCAGAATGTACAGTTGGAGATGATTTTTATACAGCTCTAGCAGCTGCTTTAACAGTAGAAGTTACTGCTTCTCAAACTGCACTTACTGCATTAGAAATGAGCATTGAAACAGCTCAAAGCTCACTTGCAGATGTTCAAGCAATGGGTGGCGATGCTCTTACAGCTGATAACGCAGCTGCATTTGTAAGCGCTGTTACATTACTGAAAAATGAAGCTACTACGGCTGATTTAACAGCTAAAGCAGACTCTATTTTTGTTAAATCACAAGGCTATGTAACTGCTGCAAAAGCGTTAGTTACTCAAAGCTCTGATTACCAACAAGTTCTTGATTCTGCAACATCGTTGCAAACAGATGCATCTGTTGCTGTAACTGACACAGTTGCATACGACGCTGCATTAGCTGCACTAGTAGCTGAAGCTGAAGCAGCAATTACAGAGTTTGATGTGGCTCTTGCTGCAGCAAAACTAGTTGCTGAAGACACTGCAGACGTTGCTGATGAGAAAAAATCAGTAGCAGACACAGCTGAAGCGGCTTCTACTAGCGCACTTGCTAACGCAGAAGGTGCAATGGTAGATACAGCTGCAAACGCAACTGAAGCTCTTGAGCTTGCAATGACTGCCGTTACTGCTGCGTCTGATTTTGCTGCTGCTGTTGATGCACTTGAAATTGCTATTGAGCAAGCACTTGTTGCTGCTAATGCCTACCTAGAACTTGAAGGCGAAGGCGCACAAGCAATGATTGATGCGCTTACAGCTATGCAAACAGCTGCTGTAGCTCAAGGTGTACTAGCTAGCGAGCAATTTGTAACAGCTTATAACCTACAACTTGCTGCTGAAACTGCAGTTGCAAAACTTGAAGTACTAACTTCTGTTAAAGCTACATCAGAGTCATTATCGACTATGACTGTGCTTACTAACACTGGTGGTCAAGCGGTTATCGATGCAGCAGACGTTCTTGCTGACGTAATTGATGAATTAGCTGAAATGGGTAACTCAGGTGAAGGTACTTCTACTCGTCAACCTGATTGGTCATATAACTATGACTTAGATGCGCTAGTTTTAGTATTAGAGAATGAAACCACCGGTGAAATGATCAGTGCTTCAGCTTCTTACCAAGGCGAGCAATTAGTTGTTGCTTGGGGCGCTACATTAATGGGTGAAAATGACGCAACTGTTTCACTTGTTACTGCTGATACACAAGAACAAGCACTTACAGATTGTGTTGATTTCGCTGCAGGTACAATTGATTCTACTCAAATTGATTCATGTTTAATATTCACATTTGATGGTGCAGTTGATAAAGATACAGTTGATGATGCTGAAATTATCGATACGCAAGCTTGGAACCACGTTGAAATTATGGACGGTGATTCTGGTTTCACTGGTATGCTAAACCTTACTGCAACTGAAGAATCAGATTCTTCAAGTATTACACTTGAAGGTATGTCTGGCGACTTAGACTTTAAAGTAATGGGTATGGTTGACAGTAGTGGTGATGAAGATGAAAGTACATTAGAAGTTATGGTTAAAGGTGACGCAGCAATGGGTTACACATTATCTCTAACTGGTATGGAATCTACAGGTTACACTGGTGATGTTAAAGCTATGTACAATGGCGAAATGATGTCATTTGGTACAGCTTCTAAAGTTACTAACGGTGTATCTATCACTTACATTGATGGTGATGTAGTGCCTTACACTGATGTTGATTTAATTGATTCATCTAAGTAATATTTAAACTATAAAAGGGGAAAGCAGCGCTTTTCCCTTTTTTTATAGAAAGCGATTAAATTATGAAAAAAAAAATTCTCTTGTTAGGATTTTCAACAGCTTTTATTTCTCCTCTTGCTTCCGCAGATAACCAATTTCAAATTTTTACCCACTTTGACGCAGAAATTTATACAGAAGCACAACCAGTACAAGCTTTTGTAGATGATTTTGATGCTCCATTAAAATCGGGTGACAGTGCATTTACCTATAATATATTTGAAGTAGGTGTTGGCTACGGTAATTTTAAGGTAGGTTTACAAAGTCGTTACGACTATGTCCTTAACTTTGATCCTGATACAGCTAAATATACTCATACCGAAAAAAATGATCTAGAGTTTGAAGATAGATTTTATACATATTACCTTGATGCTAAACAAGCAACGTCTAACGGTGTATTTGTATCTTATGATTTTAAATTTTTAGATAAAAATGCATTAACAATAACACCTAAACTTTCTGTTTTTGCCAGCTCACACTATCAAGATGCCACTGTAAATGGTGAAATTTATAGTGATGAAGTTGAAGGCGCTGTAACTGTTGATTACAACTTTTCAAAAGATATATTATTTAAAAAGTTTTCACCTTCAGAAAAGCCTGAAGGGCTTGGCTATAGCCTAGATATTTTTGCTGATTGGCAAGTAAACGATGAGCTTCAGGTTGGCTTTAGCGTAAAAGATTTGCTTTATAAAACAGAGTATGAAGACAGTGGCTCCGTAAAAGGTCAAACTACTGAAATTCCATTTAGCGAAGATGACAACGGCGATATTATTACTCAGCCAACAGTTTCATTAAAAACATCTGCATTTGGAAATACGGTATCTCATGATTTAGAAATGGAAATGCGACTACAAGCATTTGCCGATTACAGAATAAACGACCGATTTTCGACTCAGTTAACTTTAAAACGTTACGACAAAGACACGTTCAGCCAATTAAAAGGCCGTATACACTTTTGGGATCATTGGAAAGTACAGGCAGGCTATGAGACAAAAAGTGAAGCATTTTTAGTTGGTATAGAAAACGAGTATTTTGGTCTTAATTTACAAACTGATAGCCTAGATTTAGATAAAGCCTATTATGCTAATGTGAATTGGTACGTGAACATTAAGTTTTAAGGAATGAAGATGTTAAAACAAATTATACCCTTAGGGGTAGCTATTGCATTGGTAGGTTGTGGTTCTTCATCAGACAGTGACAGTTCAGAGTCTGTTGCAGTGAGTGAGATTGCTACATCTTCTTCTGTGAGTTTTTATGTATCTAATTGGCAATCACCACAGGGCACGCTTAATGTTTTAGATAGCGACGGGGTGGTGCAAGAATCAATTGAAGTTGAAAACATCAATACTGCGAGTGTAAGTGTAGCTCCACTTACTTTTAATAGTTTTGAGTTTATACCGAGTGATACTGCTCTACCTTGTCCTCGCTTTACAGGTTGTGGCAGAACAGTTCGTGGTGATGTAAATGACTTAAACGCAAACCGTTTAATAGACTACCAAGAATTGACAGCCGTTACTCTTAATTACAAAGCAGATGCATTTAGTGCACCAGGTGTAAATACGGTTTATTTATCGCCATTGAGTAAAGCAATTACAGATGAAGGCTTTAGTGCTACGCAAGCTAGTTTATCAGCCACGCCTTTTTATCATTTAACGCACAGCAATTTAAATGCAAGTGTTGAAGCAGAAATGGTTACTAATGCATTTACTTATGCGGCAATTTTAGCTGGTGTTGCTGATAGTACGTTTAGTGTTGAAAGTGCTTTTAATGCATTTACTAACTTAGAGACTGACCAGCAAGCATGGCAAGATTATAGCGATTTAGCAGCGCAGTATGTTACAGATAACTTATTTAGCGACCAAGGTAATGCTTTGCTGCAAAATGTAGCTGGTCAAGTTAAGCAAACAATTGCAAGTGTAACTACATTTACAAATTGGCAGGCTCGCTCAACAGAAGCTCAAAGCTTAGATTCTAGAGAGTTACTTGTTGATACACGAAATATTATAGGTGCTGCAAGACTTCAAGAAAAAAGCTATTCAGATGAATTAGACGTAAAATTTGCTGAGCTTGAAAGTGCGTTTGATGAAGACACACAAAGAACACTTGATGCACTTACTAATGCTTTAAACGAAGTTATTACAAATTATTCACCACTAGCTGATGGCTCTACACCATCAGGACAATATAAACTTCGTGACTTAGATATTGATTACAGCCAATCACCTTATACTTGGGCTATAACTGGCACATATGATGATTTACCTATAACAATTGATTTATCAATTCCAACATTTAGAGTAAGTGGTGTATTAGGTAATAAAATTGAAGGTGTAATGAGCGCAACAGTCACAAATGGTGCTACGGTATTAAGTGTAGATGTAAGTGAGTTGCTAATTCAGTTTGATGGTATAGATGCTCAAAGTGAATTAAATCCAGAAGCCGACACAGGTATTACACAGGTAACTACCAATGTAATTATCAATAAAGCCGCTGGTAAACTTGAAGGTGACTTATCACTAAACTTAAATCGCTTTGTTAATTCATTAGGTGAAGAGTCTACGACGTTATCTACTTTTGATTTTAATGGTGATTACGTAAGTGACATTCAAGACACTGCATTTCATATCACTGCAGTAGAGGCTTCGCCTTTTATTGGTGAAGATAATGACGATTTAGCATTTACTTTTGAATTAGATTTTCCGTTGAGTGGTGCAAGCGATTTTAAGTTTGCTTACGTGGGCGATGTTGAAAACTTATCAGAACTTACCTCTACAGATATATTTGTTAGCATAAAAAACCGTGCGTTAGATTTACGTATTCGTGATGTTAGTGGCAACATTAATCTAATAGCGAAAGGCGAAAATGGACGTTGGTTAGATGTAAAGCAAAAGGGCCGTAATTACAGTGGCGGTTTATATTTTGGTGATACTAAACTAGCTGATGTTACTGCAGTACGTGGTATTCCTGGTGTTTTATTTCCAAATGGTGAGTTTGAATCGTTATTTTAACCATTAGTTAAGTGGTTTTAGAAATATTCAAAATCCGATATTAGTTTTCTAGTATCGGATTTTTTAATGCTTGTTATATTAGTTAAATGCGCCTGAATCAAGGTAGCTGCCGATCCCGAGTGTAAACATCCATATCCCCCATAAACTATGCTCAATAACACACACGACGGTTGAGCGGCTTTGTGCATAGGTATAAGCAAACAGTAAGCCACCTAAAAATGCTAAGGCTACTGCAATCCAATTTGCATACACAATATGCGCCAACGCAAATACACTCGCACTAACTACAATACGCACTGCTTTTTTGGGCATGATGCGTTTATAACGATGAAAAAAATACGTTCTGAATATTAACTCTTGAGGAATAACCGACAGTATTGGGTAGAGTAGCAACAGTAAAAGCCAATCATTAAACGAGTTGCGGGGAAGGGTAAACCAGTTTCCCTGATGAATAATCCCGTAAAACATACCTGAGAACAGTGCACCTAAAAAAAAGAAGCTAAACACACGTTTTTTAACAGCAGAAAATTGCCCAAGGCTTGTAAGCCTAAAACGTTTAAAATGGGGATCGCCCAGTAGCAACATACAACACACGCTCATTAAAATAATAAGCGCAGGAATAAGCCAGTTAGCTAAATACTCGCGTAATACAAAACCCAACAAGGGTAGTAACACAAAAATGAGGGTAAATTCAAACCAGCGATATTGATTGGCGTTCAAGGTCGTCTCAACTTGTTTTTTAATAAGCTATCAAGCTAAGACGACATTTTTATGACGAGGGGGCTTACTTTGCTGGTTCCTCTTCACTAGGGAGGTATTTGTACAAGGCAATAATAGTGGCAAAAATACTCACAAAGGTAATACCCATTAAACCAAACACTTTAAAATTAACCCAAAAGTCGAGCGAAAAATTATATGCAATATAAATGTTTAGTGCTGCGATGCCAGCAGTTATAGCAACCCACATTAGGTTAAGCTTATCCCATAATGGTTCTGGGACTACAATGGCTTGTTTTGTATCATTAGCATTTTCGAGGATTGAGCTAAGCGCTTTTTTAACGAGATTTTTCTTAAGTACATAACGGCTAACAAGTAACGTTAAGCTTAAACCTGCGTATATGAGTGTTGCTTTCCATTTTATGTATTGCTCATCATGAAGTACCAGCGTTAACGTGCCAAACACGGCAGCAATGCCAAAAAATATCCACTGACGAGTTGGCACAGAGCCATGTTTAAAGTAGCTATAAGCAACTTGAATGAGCGTAGTGGCCATTAATAAACCGGTAGCCCAGTAAATATCGACTAGCTTAAAAACTGCAAAAAACAGTATGAGTGGGATGTATTCAATTAATGCGTGCATAGCTTACCTAAATTATACAAAAAAGAGTCAAAGGCTTTTTACCACATAAAGCTTAGCAACTACAAGGTTGACTTGTTGCCCTGTAACCCTTAGCCTGCGTGGCTTTATTGCCAATTTGGTTTGGTATTTTTTATATCATCATATTCCCACGCTTAACCAACACTGATTTGGCGTGTATTTAGGAGCCTAAAATGAATAAAGCAGAACTCGTTGCTGCCATTGCACACAAAAGTGAATTAACAAAAAAAGATTCTCAAGCGGCACTTTCAAGCTTGCAAAAAGTAATTACTAAATCACTTTCTGAGGGCGATCAGGTTCAAATTAATGGCTTTGGTACGTTTGCACTAAGTTACTACCCAGCGCGTACTGGGCGTAACCCGCAAACAGGTGCAGCAATTGAAATAGAAGGCGCTAATAAAGCGGTTTTTAAACCGGCTAAGGCGTTAAAAGATCTGCTTTAAATTTATTTAAGGTTTTAAACCCCGTATTGATAGATAAGTTACATGAGCGCGAAGTAAATTCGCACCTACGGGTATATGTTGTAGGTGAGGTTTTGCACCTCGCGTTTGGTGGCGTTAAATTACATGAGCTGGAAATAAATTCGCACCTATGTAGATTATTCATAATCTCTAAATGATTTACATGGCATTATAAACCCCACTTACATTAAATCCTTTATTTTCAATTGCTTGTTATCGGCATGCATTATGCTGTTTAACTGTGTGTTTCGAACATATTTTTAAACAATACCAGTCCGCTTATATATGGGGTCTATTTAACGTTAAGAAAATCACGCTAGAACAAGGCAAAAATTTTTCGTATTTAGTTGTTCTAAATGAAAGGTTTTTAACGACGTTATAGTGCGATTTAATTCGTTAAATTGCTCAAAGATTTATGCAGGTTGGTATAATATAAGGAGATCTCAATGAGTACATTACAAACAAGCACACGTTTACAAGGCAAAAAAATTGCAATTTTAGCCACTGATGGATTTGAGCAAAGTGAGCTTTTATCTCCACGCAGCGCATTACTTGATGCTGGTGCAAACATCGAAATAGTATCAATTAAAGAAGGCCAAATTACGGGCTGGGATGAAGACAAGTGGGGCGATAAAGTAACAGTAGATAAACTAGTCACAAACGCAGACCCCGCCGATTACGACGCGCTTATGCTTCCTGGTGGTTTATTTAACCCAGACAGTTTACGTCAAGATAAAGATGCTAAAGCCTTTATTGATGGCTTTTTTGGCGCAGAAAAAAATAAACCCGTTGCTGCAATTTGCCATGCACCGTGGTTACTAGCTGAAATTAATAAACTGCGTGACCGTACCATTACCTCTTTTCCAAGTATTAAAAGCGATTTAATTAATGCAGGTGCCAATTGGGTTGACCAAGAAGTATGTGTAGATAAAGGCTTAGTAACGAGCCGAAGCCCAGCTGATTTAGAAGCATTTAATGCTAAATTTATTGAAGAGATTTTAGAGGGTAAACACCAAGCTCACTAATTTTCTTTTTTAAAACGTTTGGTTATTGATACAGCGTTTGATTTTAAAAAACAAAAAAGGGCATTTTAAATGCCCTTTTTTTAATGCGTATAAAACACGCCCTAGTTAGATTATAGCGATGTAGCTGCTTTCATATCGGCTACAAAAGCTTTTAGATGCGCGGTCATTACAGGTAAATCATTAAGGTTAGCTTCAATAATTTTAACCACGGCAGAGCCTGAAATAGCACCGGCTGCTCCTGCATTAAGAGCCGCTTTTACATCATCTGGCGTTGAAATACCAAACCCTAAAAGAGCAGGGGCTGCATGGTATTCTTTTAATTTAGTAACAATATTACCAGCAGGCATTTGTGCTTTAGTATCGGTACCGGTAACACCTGCGCGCGATAGTAAATACGTATAACCACGACCGTAAGAGGCACACTGGCGAAGTGTGTCGTCATCTGCATTTGGTGTTGCAATAAAAATTGGGTCTACACCGTTATCCATAGCTGACTTTCTAAACATTTTAGATTCATGCAGAGGTACATCAGCCACTAAAATTGAGTCTACGCCTACCGCTTTTGCATCTTTATAAAATGCTTCTATACCGCGCTTAAACACAAGGTTTGAATACAATAATAAGCCAATTGGAATATCGGCATTATACTCACGTATTTCTTTAATAATATCAAAGCAATCTTGTGTGTTAATGTGCACATCGAGGGCGCGAATATTAGCTTTTTGAATTACTGGACCATCTGCAATTGGATCAGAAAACGGAATACCAAGTTCAAGCGCATCTGCTCCGCCGTCAATTAGACTTTTAATAATCGCAATACTTTGCTCTTTACCTGGGTCGCCAATCGTTACAAATGGTACAAACGCACCTTGTTTTTGCTCGTTAAGCGCTGCAAACATTTTGCCGTAACGATCCGTTTTTACTTGGCTCATAGCTGACCTCTTTCAGTTAGTACATTGTGAACGTGTGCTAAATCTTTATCGCCACGACCACTTAAATTAATCACTATAACACTTTCCTCGGTTAGCTCCTCTGCGTACTTAAGCGCATAAGCTAACGCATGGCTTGATTCAAGCGCCGGAATAATCCCTTCATTTTTAGCAAGCGACTGAAACGCATCAAGCGCTTCTGTATCGGTAATACCCACGTATTGAGCGCGACCAGTTTCGTGTAAAAATGCATGTTGAGGACCAACAGCTGGGTAATCAAGACCCGCTGATACAGAGTAAGACTCTTCAATTTGGCCATCATCATTTTGCATAATGTACGTATAAGTACCGTGCAATATGCCTTTTGTGCCTTTACAAATTGTTGCACCGTGCTCATTTGTATCAAGCCCTTTACCAGCAGGCTCAACACCAATTAATTTAACGCCTGGCTCGTCAATAAAGTCAGTAAACATACCAATTGCGTTTGAACCACCACCAACACAGGCAATAACAGCGTCAGGTAAACGACCTTCTGCTTTAAGTACTTGTTGCTTAGCTTCTTCACCAATAATTTTTTGATACTCGCGTACAATTGTTGGGAATGGGTGAGGACCCGCAGCTGTACCTAGTAGGTAATGTGCGTCTTGGTAATTTGCTGACCAGTCACGCAGCGCTTCATTTACTGCATCTTTTAATGTGCCAGAACCCGCTGTTACCGGAATAACTTCTGCGCCCATTAACTTCATTCTAAATACGTTAGGTTGCTGACGTTCAACGTCTTTTGCGCCCATATAAATACGACATTTTAAACCCAGTAAGGCACATGCAAGCGCTGTTGCAACACCGTGTTGACCGGCACCTGTTTCAGCAATAACTTGTTTTTTACCCATACGCTTAGTAAGTAACGCCTGACCAAGTACTTGGTTCGTTTTATGTGCGCCGCCGTGTAGTAAGTCTTCACGCTTTAGGTACAGTTTTACTTTTGGATTTTTAACTAAATTGCGCGTTAAAGTAAGTGGGGTAGGACGACCCGCATACTCGTTTAATAATTTACTTAGCTCTGCCTGAAACTCAGGATCTTTTTGTGCTTTGTTAAATTCATTTTCTAACTGCTTAAGCGCAGGGACAAGTAACTCGGGTACAAACATACCGCCAAACTCGCCAAAATAAGCTGGATTTTGCATTTTAACCTCAATAATTTCTGATGCTTGTGAAAGCATTATGTAATTTGTTAGGGCACTTTTTACCCGCAGATTCTTCAACGCCTGAGTTTAAGTCAAGGCCTAAGGCACCTTTAAAAAGCGCATCTTTAATATTGTCTGGATTTAAGCCTCCAGCGAGCATAAATGGTGTAGTTGCGCCGCTAAGCACCGACCAATCAAATGCTTTACCAGTACCGCCAGCTTGTGTATCACTGTGCGTATCGTAAAGGTGTCGATCAACCCCATTTACAGGCGTTGGCAATGCATCTTTTATTGCTTGGGCTTTCCAAATTTCGCAATTAGTTGGAAGTTGTGTACGCAGCGCAGCAATGTAATCGTCACTTTCTTGGCCATGTAATTGAACTGCCGCTAATTTTAGCACACTTGCGTATTGAGCAACTTGCTCAATGGGAGCATCTACAAATACACCAACAAAGTTAAGTGGTGCGCTTTGGCTCAGCTCTCTTGCACAATCTAAATCGACATAGCGAGGCGATTTAGGATGAAAAATTAAACCACCATAAACAGCACCGTTTTGATATGCCGCTTGTGCATCTTGGCTACGTGTTAAACCACATACTTTATTGTCGCCTAAAATAACACGGCGACATGCTTGCTCTAAATCACGCTCGCCCATAAGTGAGCTGCCAATTAAAAAGCCATCGCATAGAGGAGCTAAACGTTTTACGTCTTGATGGGTGTAAATACCCGATTCCGAAATAACCACTTTATCAGCCGGAATAAGCTTTCGTAGTTTTTCAGTAGTGGCTAAGTCGGTGCTTAAATCGCGTAAATCGCGGTTATTAATACCAATAATTTGTGCATCAAGCGCAAGTGCGCGGTGTACTTCTTCTTCATTACTTACTTCGGTTAACACCGACATATTAAGTGAATCGGCAACAGCATGCAGTGCTTTATAGCTCTCGTCATCGAGTACCGAAAGCATCAGCAATATAGCGTCACCACCATAAATACGTGCCATGTACACTTGGTACTCATCTATAAAAAAGTCTTTACAGATAAGCGGTTGTTCTACTTGGCTGCGCACAAATTCGAGGTAGTCAAAGCTGCCTTGAAAATATTTAGCATCAGTTAACACACTCATGCAGGTAGCGTATTTTTTATAAACTGAGGTAATTTCAGTTAAATCAAATGGGTTTCTAATTAACCCTTTTGAAGGCGATGCTTTTTTACACTCTAAAATAAACTGAGTGCCAGGTGCTGCAAGTGCTTTATAAAAACTACGGCTTGTAGGCACTGCAAGATGCTTAAAGCTTTCAAGCGGGCGTGCAGCTTTTCTTTCAATTAGTTCTAATTTTTTATCAGCAACAATTTTGTCTAATACATTAGCCATTACTTACCTCAATAATTGCACTTAGTGTGTTCATGGCTTGCCCTGAACTTAATAATGTTTGTACTTGTTTTGCCCCTTCTTTTAACGTTTCTGCTTTACCTGTTAGGTATAAAAGAGCAGCTACGTTAACCACAATAGCAGCATTATGTGCAACTGTGCCTTTGCCTTGTAAGATGGCGAGGCTAGCATTTGCGTTGTATTGTGGGCCTTCACCAGCGAGTTGTTCAAGTGAATAGTTTGCAAGGTCAAAGTCGCTTGGGTTTAGTGTGTACTGTGTAAGCTCGCCATTATTTAGCTCAACTACCGTTGTTGGGCCGTGCAGAGCTATTTCGTCAGTGCCCGAGCCGTGAACAATCATAGCGCGCTTTGTGCCAAGGGTTTTAAGTGTTTGTGCCATTGGCATACACAACGCTTCGTTATACACGCCGAGTAATTGCACTTCAGGTGCTGCAGGGTTAGCAAGCGGACCTAAAATATTAAAAATAGTGCGTGTTTTAAGCGATGTTCGTACGCCCATCGCATGGCGTACGCCACTGTGATAGTGCGGTGCAAACAAAAAGGTAAAATTGGTTTGCTCAAGACATTTTGCTGCTTGCTCTGGGCTCATATCTATATTAATGCCCAGGGCTTTGAGTAAATCGGCTGAGCCTGAATTACTCGATACACTGCGATTACCATGTTTTACCATGTTAATACCAGCAGCAGCGGCAACAATTGCAGCCGTTGTACTTATATTAATTGTGTTTGAGCCATCGCCACCAGTGCCACAGCTATCGGCAAGTTGCGTACTGCTGGTAGTAAAAGCAACGGCGTTTTCGCGCATTGAGGCTGCAGCGCCTGCAATTTCGTCGCTTACTTCGCCTTTAATTTTAAGGCTTATAAGTAGGGCGGTTAGCTCAATTTCACTCATGTTACCTTGCATTATTTCATCAAAAAGCGCTTTGGCGTCTGCGTAGCTTAATGATTGCCCCGTAATTAGTTGCTCAATAGCGTGTTGAACATTTATGGGTTGTTCTGGTTGTGTACTCATAATGTCCTCTTTTATTTAGCGCGTGTTAAGTAAGCGACACTTTGCTGAAGTAGCATTGCGCCGTTTGGCGTTAGTATTGATTCTGGATGAAACTGGTAACCCAATGCGTTGTCATCATGATGATAAATAGCCATAGGGATATCTTCGTACTGGGCAATTACCTTAATATTATCAGGCACTTTTGTTGCCATTAATGAATGATAACGCGCAACTGGCATTGTATTGCCCATACCATCAAATACAGGGTGCTCGCCTAAATTAATAATTGAAGACTTACCATGTACGGTTTCACCCGCGTGACCGATTACTCCGCCATAGCTTTGTGTTAATGCTTGTTGACCTAAACAAATGCCTAGCATTGGGAAGTGGCCTTTAGAGAGCTCAATAAGCTCCATTAAACAGCCCGCATCGCTTGGTGTTCCAGGGCCAGGCGAAAGTACTAATAGCACTTGGCCTTGCTCTTGGCGCATTTTGTTAAAAATAACCTCAGCGCTAATGTTGTTTCTGTAAACAACCAGTTCGCAGCCAAGCATCGTAAGCTCATCAACAAGGTTATATGTAAATGAGTCAAAGTTATCTAAAAAATAGATTTTAATAGGATTCGCTTTACTCATTTTATACCGCCTTATACGTAGATTTTATGGCGGTGATAACCGCTTGTGCTTTAGCGCGAGTTTCGTTTGCTTCTGAAATAGGATCTGAGTCAAACACCACACCGGCACCTGCTTGCACATACGCTTTGTTATTTTTAACAAAAGCTGAGCGAATAACAATACAGCTATCCATTGCGCCATCACCGGTTAAGTAACCTACTGCGCCGCCATAACTGCCACGGCGCTTACCTTCAGTTTGACGAACAAGCTCAGCAGCACGAACCTTTGGTGCACCAACAAGCGTGCCCATGTTCATACACGCTTGGTAAGCGTGCAGTGCATCAAGCTCGGGTTTTAGTGTGCCAACAACGCGTGACACTAAATGCATTACTTGTGAATAGCGGTCTACTTTTAATAGCTCTTTGGCAAAACGAGTACCTGCAACACTAATGCGGGCTACGTCGTTACGGGCTAAATCGACAAGCATTAAATGCTCGGCGCGCTCTTTTTGATCGTTTCTAAGTTCAAGCTCAATGCGGCTGTCTAGGTCTGGATTTATTTGCCCATTAGCAAATTTGCCACGTGGGCGAGTGCCAGCAATTGGGTATACTTCAACTTGCTGAGATTGCACTGTGTATTTAAGTGCTGACTCAGGCGATGCGCCAAATAAAGCAAAGTCTTCATCGCGCATATAAAACATATACGGACTTGGATTTTGCTTTTTAAGCTGGCTATAAGCATGCAAAGCGTCAGGACAAGGTAGTGAAAATGTACGCGATGGCACTACCTGAAAAATATCACCGTCTACAATATTCTTTTTAAGCTTAACTACTTGCTCGCAGTATGTGTCATCGTCAATATCAACGCTTACCTCACATTCGCCACTTTGCATATCCGCACTAAATTCTGAGGCGTTATCGCACAGTGTATTTAATCGCTCTAATTCTTTACCTACTTCAAAGCAGTTAGCGTGTACGTCTGGGCCGTTAAATACATTACCAATGAGTTCGGTTGTTTGTTTTTGATGATCAATAACAACTAAGGTTTCGGCTAAATAAAATACGTAATCTGGGCAGGTGTTTTCGCCATCAGGTACATCACTTAACTGCTCAAAGTTTGCTACCATATCGTAGGCAAATACACCGCCTAAAAATAACGAAAATGGATTGTTAGTTGTGCTTTTTATACTGTTAATACAAGTACGCAGAGCGCTAAATGCGTTATCTGCAATTAGTTTACTCGCTTCGTCAGTATCGCCGCTAGTGTCTAAATAACACAGGGTAAGTGTTGCGCCGTCTAAAGTAGCGTCACAGCTTTTAACATTTGCCTGCAAGTAGCTTAGAAGCTGTTGCCCATTATTAGATTGAGCAGTAATAGTAACTGTTTTACCTTGGCATACAATGCGCAGTGCACAGTCGACTAAAATTAAACTTTTTACACTGTCTTTAGAATCAATCTCAGCCGATTCAAGCAGTAGTGAGTTAGGCTTATCAAGTGCCGCGTATAATGCAAGAGGACTACTAATATAGTCGCGTACTTGCGTAATGCTTGTTACTTCGCCTGGTGTGGTAGTTATATGACTAAAAATCAAACCTCATTCCCTCAAAAAATTAAACCCCGCAATGCTTTAGCAGTGCGGGGTTTGAATAACGATATCTAAATTACAAACAGATCATTACCGTCCCGCTATATCAGGCGCCACCACCAACGATGTGTAAGAGTAAGACCGTTATTCATGTTTTTCTGCCTCAAAATTTGTTAAATATTTTTAACGTATACGTTTCGTAAAATTTAGTTATAAAAAAACCCGCATAGTTGCGGGTTTTGAATTTTTGTTAGACACGACAATTCATCACCCGATAATTACGAGTGCCACCACCAAATAGTGTTTAAGTTTGAATTGATCATTATTGTTAATTCTTAATGTGTCTGAAAGTGGCTACAGTAAAACGTATCTTATGCTTTTGTGTCAAGTGTTTATTTAAAACAATTTAGTCAAAAAAGTTGTTATACTTACATAAACACCAGTAACCCTTAATTTTAAGCAGTTTTCTTTTGATAAAATATGATTTACATAGCCATACCACACATTCAGACGGGCGTTTAACGGTTGAAGAATTATTGCATCGCGCTGTTGATAAAAATATTGATGTGTTTGCTATTACCGATCATGACACTGTGGCGGCTATTAAGCCTGCGCAGCAATTTATTAAAACCGAAAACTTACCGCTTTCATTGATAACGGGTACCGAAGTGTCTACTAAATGGGAAAGCTTCGAAATTCATATTGTAGGTTTAAATATTGATATTAATAATATTGACCTTACCTCTTTATTATCAGCTCAGCAGCAAAAGCGAGAAGAGCGTGCACTAGAGATTGGTGTTCGCCTTGCAAAAAATGGCTTTGATGGCATTTACGAGCAAGCTAAAGAGCAGGCAAAAGACGCGCAAATAACGCGTGCACATTTTGCACGCGCCCTTATTGAGCGCGGTGTTGCTAAAAATTTCCCGGGTGTTTTTAAAAAGTACTTAGGGCGTGGCAAAACAGGCTACGTACCAAGTTGCTGGTGCACCATGCAAACCGCTATTGAGGCCATACATGCCGCTGGTGGTGTTGCTGTACTAGCGCATCCAAGTAGCTATCAAATGTCAAACAAGTGGCTACGCAAATTATTAGTAGAATTTAAAAGTGTAGGAGGGGACGCAATGGAAGTTGCACAACCTCAACAGGCGCCAAGCGAACGTCAATTTTTAGGTGAACTCAGCCGTGAGTACGAACTACTTTGCTCGCAAGGGTCTGATTTTCATTTTCCGACAAGCTATTTAGAGCTTGGCAAAAATTTATACCTACCAAAAGACTGCCAAGGTGTTTGGCAAGCTTGGGAAGGAGAAGAAGGGGCATTAACATGAGTCAATTATTTCATATTCATCCTGATAACCCGCAACCGAGACTAATTAGTCAAGCCGTTGATATTATTAAACAAGGCGGCGTTGTTGTTTACCCAACAGATTCGGGTTACGCCATCGGTTGTAACATTGGTAATAAGCAAGCCAAAGAGCGCATAGAGCGTATTCGTGGTATTGAAAAAAACGATAATTTTACGCTAGTTTGTCGTGATTTATCGGAGCTATCTACTTACGCACGTGTAGATAATCAGCTATTTAGGTTAATAAAAAATAATACGCCAGGGCCATATACCTTTATTTTTAAAGGCACAAAAGAAGTCCCTAAACGTTTATTAAACGACAAGAAAAAAACCATTGGCATGCGTGTAATTGAGCACCCAATAGCCTGTGCGTTACTTGCCGAACTTGGTGAGCCGTTAATGTCGTGTTCTTTAATTTTACCAGGTGAGCAGTTTACAGAATCAGATCCTGATGAAATATTAGAGCGATTAGATAAACACGTTGATTTAATTATTCACGGTGGCCACTTAGCCGAGCAAGCAACCACGGTAATCGATTTGTCGGAAGATGAAGTCAAGATTTTGCGTGTTGGCTGTGGTGATACAAGCCCGTTTGAGTAATAGCGAGTGAGCGAAAGCACTGCGAATACAAAAAATAGTGAAAAGCCAGTGCAGCAAAAGCTGCCACTGGCTTTTTTGCATGGTAAAGCGGTTGTAGACAAACCAGAAGATTTATACATTCCACCTGACGCGCTCGAAATAATATTAGAAACCTTTGAAGGCCCGCTCGATTTACTGCTCTATTTAATTAAAAAGCATAAGCTTGATGTACTCGAGCTTTCTATTTTTAGTATTACAGAGCAGTACGTAAGTTATGTAGAAATGATGACCGAGTTTCAACTCGAACTTGCTGGCGAATATTTAGTAATGGCTGCGTTACTTGCGCAAATTAAGTCTCGCTTATTACTCCCTGTACATGAAGAGCTTGAAGAGGAAGAAGATCCTCGTGCAGAGCTTATTAAACGCCTGCAAGAGTATGAGCTGTTTAAACAAGCCGCCGAAAACCTCGACGATATTCCCCGAGTTGGTCGTGATATTTTTATAGCGCATGCCGCTATGCCAATAAGTGAAGATACAAGTCAAAATCTCCCCGATATTGAACTTAAAGACTTAATGCTGGCGCTGAGTGATGTAATGGCGCGTGCAAAAACCTTTGAGCATCATCAAATTACTGCTGAAGTACTCTCAACCCGAGAGAGAATGAGCCAAATATTACAGCAACTATCGCAAGCAAACTCGGCAGTGGTATTTAATGCGCTTTTTACCCCAAATGAAGGGCGAAGTGGTGTAGTGGTTAGTTTTATAGCTATGCTTGAGCTTATTAAAGAAGGGCTTGTTACCTGTTTGCAAGTGAGCCCTGAGAGCTTAATTTATGTCAGCTTAAGCGAACAATCCACCCTATAAACTTATCTGTTTAATCATCTATTTGCAAAACTGACTTTAAATAATAAAGTTCTGTGCGTATACGCACATAAAGTGTTTGTAAATGTTATTTTCATTTACGGCTGTGCACTATATTGTAACGTCATAGCATTATAGGACGTTACACATGTTTAAAAATACACCTTCATCTTACGGACTTGTCGCCATTATTTTACATTGGCTCATGGCGCTGACTATTTTTGGCCTGTTTGGTTTAGGTTTATATATGGTTGAGCTTACTTATTACGATAGCTGGTATAAAGGTTCACTCGATTTACATAAGAGTATTGGTATTACGCTTGTGGCCGTATTTTTATTTAGAGTTTTATGGCGTGCTTTATCTACACAACCTAAGCCATTAGGTGAGAGTAAAGGCATGAACCAATTAGCGCATACGGCGCATATTGCTATGTATATTATTTTGGCTGTTATTGTTGTTGCAGGGTATTTAATATCAACCGCAGACGGGCGTCCAATAGAAGTATTTACTTTATTTAATGTATCAGCGCTTGATTTTGCCTTTGATGACCAAGCCGATATTGCAGGAAAAGTACATTATTACGGCGCGTGCACATTAATCGGGTTTGCAGTATTGCATGCACTAGGGGCGTTAAAACATCACTTTATCGATAAAGATAAAACCTTAATTAGAATGATCAAACCATTAAAGGATGATTAAAATGAAAAAATTATTAGTAAGCACAGCCGTTTCGGCTGCAATGATGTTATCGGCAACAGCCGCCAATGCAGCTGATTATGTAATTGATACAAAAGGCGGGCATGCATCTGTTAACTTTAAAATTAAACACTTAGGTTACAGCTGGTTATATGGTCGTTTTAATACTTTTGACGGCACATTTAGTTACGATGCTAAAAACCCTGATGCGTCAAAAATTATGGTAAACATTGATACCACAAGTCTTGACTCTAACCATGCAGAGCGCGATAAGCATTTACATGGTAAAGATTTTTTAAATGTAGATAAATACCCAAAAGCGACATTTAAAAGCACGAGTATTAAATTTGATGAAGACGGCGAAGAGGCTGATGTAACCGGTGAGTTTACGCTGCACGGCGTAACAAACACTATTACCTTTGAAATAGATAAAGTGGGCGAAGGTAAAGATCCGTGGGGCGGCTACCGCGTAGGTTTTGAGGGCGAAACCAGCCTTAAACTTACCGATTACGGTATTGATTACAACTTAGGACCTGCATCTACTCATGTTGATATTATTTTATCAATA
Source organism: Pseudoalteromonas sp. NSLLW24 (assembly GCF_015864725.1). Classification (NCBI taxonomy): domain Bacteria; kingdom Pseudomonadati; phylum Pseudomonadota; class Gammaproteobacteria; order Alteromonadales; family Pseudoalteromonadaceae; genus Pseudoalteromonas; species Pseudoalteromonas sp. NSLLW24. Next base: position 195,763 of record NZ_JADYWQ010000001.1, read on the forward strand.
GAAGGCGTTCGTCAGTAATACCATTATTAAATATAAAAACGCCACTTACTGTGGCGTTTTTTTTGCTTAACAGAAACTCAAATTAAGCGACTTCGAATTTGCTTATTTTGCGCTATTAATACGTGACTGTAATAGCGGCCTTAAATGCTCGGGCAACCAGCGCATGAGTAAATCATTATAAGCCTGCGTTTTTTTAATAACTTTAAGCTGCTCATTAAGAATAGCAATGTCTTCTGCGCCTTGCTTGTTTTTAGTACAGCCAATAAAACCATAACTTAACGCAGGTGATTCGGTTAATGGACGCTGCGTTAAGTTCTCTTCAAAGTGCATTGATTTAGCTAAATAGTAATGCTCGCTTGGGTAACCCAGCAAAATATCAATTCGTTTTAGGTTAAGCATATATGTGAGGCTCGCTAGGCTATCGCGAGTGGGTCTAATTACTAAATCTATATTAGGCGTACTGTTTATCAATGTATCTATCTCTTGGCCATAAGAGCGGCTCATAGAGATCCCAAGAGTTAGTTTTTTATCTTGTATTAAATCTAATAGTGATACTTCTTTTGATTCCGCTATATTTAGCGCTTTGGCGAGTCTTTTGTGCATTGCTATTGAAGGCGAGAGGCCCGTTGTTGAGCTCTCCTCTGTAAAATAAATATGCTCTTTTCTGTAATCATTTTTATAAAGCGATAACGCACAAACATTATTTGAAGTATTAGATAGCTCTTGGATTACTTTACCTGAAGGGATAAGCATGCGGTTAAAGGTAATATTAGGAAGTTGTTTTTCAAGTAATGAAATTATGCTTTCGTCACGGCCTTGGTGTTGATATTGACCATTTAAAATATAATAGGGTGCAAAGTCGTGCGCTAGCCAGTTTATGGTTCTAGCATTGCCTATTGAGCTCAGACAGAAAAAAAGTAAGAAAGTTAAAAATATACGGAGCATTACAACAGCTGCCAGTAATTATTATTGTAAAACTATTGTAACCAATAAAGAGCTAAAAAGTAAAATGCCAGCAACGAGGCTGGCATAATATCTTATCAATAATTGCAATAATAAAAGGGCAATTAAAGTTATGTGTTGCTTAGTTAGCTTTTAGCCACTTAACAAACTGGCGTGCATCACTCGCTTTTTGAAACAATGCATTTTTTAAACCTTGTGTATCACTAAAGATTACACGATGTTTGTTTACTGAAATTGATTGCACTGGATGTGCGATTTGGATCATAGACCCATTATATTTATAAGACATAATAAAACTCACTTTATTCTTGTTATTTATTCTGCGCTATATTTTTATAGCAAATTGCAGTTAATAAATTAACGATGTTGTGTTTAGCTTCATTACAGTGTTGACGATCTTTATGACACTTTTGCGATGATAGTAAAAAATCATCTCGGTATTATTCAAGGGGTTCTCGCCGTACAATAACTTAGCTTTCAAATATACGTTTTGCGGGGCTTACTGGATCAGGGTAAATGGTTAACCGCGGCGGTTTCTTTAAACCAGAGAGGGAAGGTAACTTATATATAAATTGTGTGCAAGCTATTTTTGTAAAAATATTTATAATAAATCTTATCAACTGCTTACAAAGCCCATTTTTAGTTACCAAAGGATAAGTATGAATTACCTAATAGTGAGTGATATTTATGGTTTAACCCCTGCTTTAAGGAAGTTATCACAGGCAATTAGTTCAAATCTAGTGATTATTGACCCTTACAATAACAAGTTTCAAGCTATTGAAAGTGAACAAGATAGTTACAATAATTCCATACAGCACTGTGGCCATGATAAATACACCGACAAACTTCAAAAATGCTTTGAGAGTTTAAAATTGCCAACGACGTGTATTGCTTTTAGTGCAGGGGCAAGTGCAGAATGGCGGGCACAGTTATTAACAGGCAATACACACCTTAAAAAGTTAATTGGCTTTTATCCGTCGCAAATTAGACATAATTTAAATTTAAGCGCAAAAGTACCCTGTGAGTTCATATTTCCAGAAAGTGAGAGTCACTTTAATGTTGATGAAGTTATTAAAGCTTTAAGCACCAAAGCGGATGTTAAGTGCTATAAAACCAATTTTTTGCATGGTTTTATGAACGAGTACTCAACCAATTTTAACGCGCAAGGGCTTGTTGAATATAGTAACTATATAAAACAGAGCAGCCGTTAAAGCGTGTTTAGCTGCTCTTTACTAATATCAGGAAAATCGGTGCGGGTATTATATTTTGCATACAGCGCTGTAAAAACGCTACTACCGGATAGCTTATCTAACTCTTTTATAAAGGTTTTCGCACTAGATCGAGCGGGTCTACAGCATACTTGATACTGTTTTATTATACCCGCGACAGATAAACCTTGTTTTTGTAGCTCCAAATCGGCCTGTGCAAAAAAAGCCGCACCCGTCCAATAAACACGTTGCTGGGCTCGTTGTTTCCACATATCGGCAGAGAGCTTATTAAGTGGCTGTGTTTTAGTTTTAGTTTGCATGCGGGCACGATCAAACCCTGCATTTAAACGTTGTACAAATTGCGGCTGGGTAATTATACCGCTGTCACGCATTATTACGTTTTGCATATAACTGGCAAAACCCTCGCTAAGCCAAAAACCGGAGTAGGGAAGTAGCGGCAAATATAAATGCGAAAGTTCATGGTATAGCGTCCAATCTTTAGTGAATGCATTTAAACTGGCATAGCGATCTATATGTAGTTCAAGCCCATCGGGGTTATTGCGCTTAACTGTAGCCCACGGTACAGGCTCAAAAGCAAAGTATTGCGGTTTTAAATAAATAGGCAATGTGGTTTGTTTTAAAGGTCCCAGTGTATTTTGTGTTTTTTCAACACTTTGATTAACCCATATAGACACCGTATTTTGAGCATTACTTGAGAGCGAGCTAAGGTTATGTATGACTACTTCAACGGCTAATGCGTTAAAAGAGCTGATTAATAGTAGCAGTACAAAAAAGAATTTCATTAAAATGCTCCACTGTAATTTAATAATTGGTACGAAAATTCTAATATACAAGACCAACTAAATGGATAAATAATCACGCCTAATTCTTTATTTTTTAAAATGATAGTAACTATAAAAGTACAAATACAGACACTCCTAGCTAAGCATGGTTTAATCAATTAATCGTTATTTTAAGTTAGGTTTAGCCATGACGTATCAGCATATTCAAGTTCCTGAGCACGGCCAAAATATCACTATTGATGCACAAGGACACTGGCAAATACCGTTAGAACCTATCATTGCTTTTATTGATGGCGATGGCGTGGGGCTAGATGTTATGCCGGTAATGCGCCACGTTGTTGATAGTGCAATTGAGCATTGCTATAAAAGCGCACGGAAAATTCATTGGATGCAGGTTTATAATGGCGAGCAGGCCGCAAAGCTGTATGACGGTGATTGGTTTCCACAAGAAACAATTAACGCGGTACGTGCCTGTAAAATTGCCATAAAAGGGCCGTTAACCACACCACTAGGTGGTGGTTTTCGATCTCTTAATGTCGCACTCAGGCAAGAAATGGATTTGTTTGTAAATATGCGCACTATAAAAGGCTTTAGTGCACTCCCTTCTCCTTTAAAAAACCCTTTTTTAACAAACATAACAGTGCTTCGTGATAGCAGCGAAGACGTGTACTCAGGTATTGAGTGGCAAGCAGGCAGTGTAGAAAGCGAAAAAATGCTCGATTTTTTATGTGAGGAAATGGGCGTAACCCGCCTAAGGTTTTCACAAGAGTGCGGAATTGGTATTAAAAATATATCTAAAGAAGGCTCTGAGCGACTAATGCGCTTTGCAATTAACTATGCACTTAAAAACGATAGTGAATCATTAACGCTAGTACACAAAGGTAATGTACTTAAATTTACCGATGGTGCATTTAAGCGTTGGGGGTTTGCACTTGCACAAAACGAGTTTAATGCCACTGCACATGAAAATGGGCGTTGGTTGCAAATAGAGCGAGCACACCAAGCGCCCTTAATTATTAAAGAAGTCATAGCTGACAACATGCTGCAACAATGTTTAATGCATCCAGAGCAATTTGATGTAGTGGTGACTACTAACCAAAATGGTGACTTTTTAGCGGATATGCTGAGCGCACAAGTTGGTGGTGTTGGTATAATGCCCGCTGCAAATTTAAATAACGATGTCGCATTTTTTGAGCCTACACATGGCACGTTTGAACGTATAGCAGGGCAAAATAAAGCAAACCCCAGTAGTAGTATTTTAAGTGCGGTATTAATGCTTAAATTTATGGGGTGGGACGAGGCCGCATTACTCATAGAAAATGCGTTAGAGCAAACATTTAAAAGCGGTGAAGTAACCTTTGATTTAGCGCAAGAGCAGAGCGATAACTCAAGTATTCATAACTCGACAACCTTAACTTGTACTGGCTTTGCAAAGAAGGTTATCGAGCACTTTTAAATACATTCATTATTAAGCTGCTGAGGCAGTTTTTACTCTGTGCATACAAGGGCGGTTGGTTAACTGCGCTGCACGATGGTAAATCTCATGTGCTTGGGGTTCATCGCACTGTGTACCACTAAGCGTATCCATTAACGCAACAACAATAATTGCAGGAACCTGGCAGCAATATTCGTCTAAAACGGCTTCCGTAGTTTGTGCATCAACATGGCAAAGTGGATGATTTTTAAGTTGGTATGCATTTAATAATGTATCAACTTCTAATACATCATCTGGTTGATGCTTTGTTTTACGGCATTTACAACCAAACTCATCAACTAAAGTAGCTAACGCTTGGTAAGTTTCAGTGGTGTTAGCTTTAGTGCATAACTGCTCTTCAATGAACTGATGCAAGTTAGCATCGATGAATAATCCGTCTTGGCGTGTGAAAGAAGCTGTTGTCATAATAATTACTCTTAGTTTGTTGGCTTAACTTCACTCTAGCGCTAAGTGTAATATTAATAAAATTGTTGTTTTCAATAACTGATATTGATTTTATCAATAGTAAGTTTTAAAACTAAATAAAAAATAGAAAACATATCTAAATAATACTAATTGATTTGGTGCAATGCGGTGAACGTGTGCACAAAAATGGAACAAGGGGAGGAGTTGAGGAATAAAGAAGGAATCTTAGTTAATTGTTTTTATTGAATTTTAATTATTTTATGAAGTTGGTACTAAGCTTGCTAATAATACGCTGTAGGTAGATTCCTATATCGACGATTTCCAAAAGCGCCACGGTATTTTCCCAAAGTTGAATACCGTGGCGCTTTTTTATTTTTCGCGTGTATTTTATTTAGCCGTCACAATAGCAATAACAATAGTAATGTTAAATTTTAATAAAGTAGGGAATAGCCACTAAAATACCGCCTACAATCAACAGCATGCTAACACTGGTCATAAAGTACGGAAAAACCAATAATGACAAACCAATACAAAGTGGCACTACGGCTTTTTTTCTTCGCCCGTAAGTAAGGTAGCCAATACCTATGCCGCCGAACAAAACACTCCACGCAATTATTGATGCACTATCCATTTATAAATTACCTATTTTGAAATACTGATTTAAATTACGACCGACATAGCCAGGTTTTCAATACCATGTGAAGGAGTCCATCTTTTAAATTCCACGAAGCCATGCTTTTTATATAAATTTATTGCAGGAGTATTAGCAACCGCAGTCTCCACTATTGCATGAGAAAAATCATCCATTGCTAAAACATAACTTATTAGCTTACTTGCGATACCTTTTTTAAAATGACTAGGATCAACGGTTAAACTACAAATATCTAAACACTCGTTGTTTGTATCTACTTCAATAACAGCTACTAAACATTCTTTTTCGCTGTAGCCATAAAAAGTTGTTTCTGACTTTTTTATACCTTTAATATTACGCGCTAAAGGAGGGAAGTTATGCGCGCCGATCAGTTTAGCCTCAATAGCATAGGATTTTTGAAAGACAGCAAAAATTTTATTTGCAGTATCGTTATTCTTATTATTAAGTTTGTTTATCATTGTCTTCTTTTTTAGAAAATAAAGCATGAATACCATATGCCGTAATAAAACCTCCGGCACTAATTGTGAAAAAAAGAAATAAATAAAACTTTTTCGGGTTATTTTCTAAAGATGCCACTGCCGGCTCATTGTATCTCTTATAAATGACACCACTTTCGTAATTAAAATAGCTGCGCAAAAGAATAAACAAACCTAAAACAATACACAGGAGCGCTTTACTTGTTTTCTTAGTGTTCTTTTTAGCTATTACTATTTGTTGCGCAGCTTTTGGCTCGTTACGATTTGGTTTAGCTAATTCATCTTTAAGGCGTTTGTAGTTCTCTGGATATTTATGTGAGTCAATACTTTCAATTGCTTCGTTTAATTCACTAAGTGAATAAGCAGAGTAATCAATATTTATAATAATCTTCCTTAAAAGGCTCTTAAATAACACTTACACAGCAAGGTTTTTAAGTTGTTGTTATTTAATGATATTTTTATAATCCGATTAAGTTTATTTTAATGTAGCAAAGACTTGAGGTTAGTCACTTTTACTTTCATATTTAAACTCGAATGAAACTATTGCAGCCAATATACCTCCAGTCGCTAATATAGCAGCGCTAAATAACATCTCCCATAATAATTTTTTCAACAGTAGAGTCTGATGAATATTTGTAAATATTACGCTCCAAGTTTGTTCAAAGTTGTATAAATTAACAACTTCATGAACATCATATAAAAAAGTACCTAACCCATTCAAAAAGTATGCAAGAGCTATATAAACAAAAAATCGTGCAGTAAATAAGAGGGTTTTTAAATTATCAGTTTCAACTTTAGAGAAAGGAAGAAAGCTAATTTTGGTGACCTTGCTCATTATAAGTGAACACTTCAAATATAGGTATTGGTACATAAAATTCCATTTTTTAATATGTCTTAGGTTATTGATAACGAGTATCTAAAGTTATTGACTTTATATCACTAATTAAGAATAACGCAGTACCTATTTTGATTCAATTCTTCAGCGAACACTGTATTTGAGTTCTAGCTTTTTCATTAGATAGTTTTTAACTCAATGTATTTAAAATGCTAACCAAGCTATTAGCTCAAAATAAGATGATTCAGTACATAGCACAGGCACTCGCATTAGGCTCTTGAGTACTAATCAAAGGTTTGCTCTTAATTACCTATCTGCAATCGTTTTAGCAAACGCTAATAATTCACGCCTTAACCATTGGTGTGCAGGCGCGTGGTGTAGTAGCGGGCTCCATATCATTTTTACCTCAATAGGCACTATTTGAAATGGTACAGGGCTGATTACTAAATCAGTATGAGAGGTTAACAATTTAGCCTGCCTGCGCGGTAGGGTGGCAATAAGTTGCTCTGATTGGCAAAGCAGGCTTGCGACCATGTAGTGGCGAGTAAAAACACGTATTTTACGGGTTTGTTCTAGTTGCCAAAGGGCTTCGTCTACCCAGCCTAATTTTTGCTTACCTGATTTATTAGTAACAGCGGCCTCCGGCCCCCAACCTGCACGGTTTACCCAAATATGTTCTTTTTGTAAGTAGTCGTCTAACCCTGAATGTTGTAAAAATGTATTTTTAGGATGCGTTAAACAACAGTAGTTATCGCGCCAAACACTGGCCTGATGAAACGAGCGAGGGAGACCGTTAAAGCGGTTTATAGCTAAATCAATAGTGCCTTTTTCCATATCTTGTAGGTTTACGTCGCTTGGGCTCAATACATCAAAATTAATACCGGGGTTTTTACTAAGCTGCGCCGTTATAAAAGGGGCTATTAAGGTCGACTCTATATAGTCGTTTGCCATTATTCTAAACGTAACTTCAGCGGTTGTAGGGTTAAACTGCTCACTAGGCTGCGTAATAGCTTCAGCCATTTTTAATAGGGCCTCAACTTCAGGCTTTAATGCAAGTGCCTTTGCCGTTGGCGTCATAGAGCCTGCGGCACGCACAAGTAGCGGGTCGTCAAATAAATCGCGCAAACGTTTTAGCGCATTACTCATAGCTGGTTGCGTAAGAGCAAGTTTATTTGCAGCTTTTGACACACTTTTTTCATCTATTAACACATTTAAGTAAACGAGAAGGTTAAGATCGACATTTCTTATATTCATATGGGCGTGTTGGCCTTTCAGGGTTGAAATTTGTTCAATCTAGGGGCGATTTAATCGCGGCGCGAGGTTTGCCACCTAGTGGGCTAAGTAAAAATCGAGTAACAAAGAGTTAATCGTCCCTAGAAAGAACCCTATGGGCAGTGTGTATTTGGCCTTTATGCAGCGTTAAAGTACATTTATGGGGAGTCACCACACTACATGTACTTTGCCTTGCTTAAAAACCAAATACACGGCTGCAAAATTAACCTCGAAAGGTCAATACGCCCAATAAATTCTATTTATATGCTTTATTAATTATCTAAATTAAAGCCTGCTTGCTAAGGTGTAAACCATTAATAAAAAATAACCGCCATAACTGGCATCAATATAAGTGCTGTATTTATGCAAAATAAGCTAACAAATCAATCTAATAATGCGCTACAACACGTTGTAGCCAGTAAGCTTGCACGATCTGTTTTTGCTGGATTTGAGGCGATGTTTTCGCAATTTTTAAATATTACACTGGGTGCACAAAGCCGTTTTGAACAACGACAGTATCACAGTGTACAAAGTGCTATGCGTGAACGTTTACAGGTGTATGAGCGCGAAGTTAAAAACGTGAGTGAAGCCGTGAGAGTTATTGCTTATGCTGAACTTACTTGCCCGCAAACGTGGCAGTTAGCTAAAAATATTTACGGCGATATGGTAGAAAATCACGAAAATAAACCTATTGCGCATACCTTTTTTAACTCAACGTTTGGCGCAATTTGGGACGATAAAAAAATTCGTACTGTGCATTTGTTTGTATTAAAAGCAAAGTATCGTAGTGAGCCGCGCTCTTATGAAAGCTTAGTGAGCAGGGTATCGCTACATAATGGGTTTAATAACGCCGTTAAAACGCTTATCACTAATCAAGTATTTAGAGTGCCGTTTAGTCATTTAGAACGCGATGTAGCCACATTACAAAGTACGTTAATGCAAGGCGCTAAGCAGCAATGCAAACAGGTGTACGAACTTATAAATTTAAACGATGGGTATATTGAATACGCCAACTCATTATTTTTTAGAAACAAAGCCTGTTATTTAATTGGGCGCTGCATTGCTAAAAATGGCGACAATATGCCTTTTGCTATCGCTATTTTAAATACCGATGAGGGATTAAAGCTTGATGCTGTAATGATGGGCGCCGATCAATTAAGTTTATTATTTGGTTTTGCACGCACCTATTTTATGGTTGATACCGATAAGCCCGCTCGTTATGTAGATTACTTAAGTGTGTTAATGCCACATAAACAACGCTTTGAGTTATTTAACGCCATTGGTTTTATAAAGCACGCCAAAACTGAGTTTTATCGGCACAAGGTTGATACGACTAAAAATAGCCCAGCCAACTTCAAGTATGTCACAGCACCAGGGACGCCAGGTATGGTAATGCTGGTATTTACTATTGAAGGGCTAGATTACGTTTATAAAGTAATTAAAGACAAATTTAGTGCGCCAAAAACAGCCACCAAAGCACAAGTGAAAGAAAAGTATAACTTTGTAAAACAAGCCGATAGGGTTGGTCGTTTGGTAGACACACACGAATTTAGATATTTAGCGTTTGATTTAAGCCGTTTTAGCGATGAACTGCTTGAGCAGATGAAAAGCCAAATTGGCAGCAGCATGGTTATATCTGGCAAGGCACTTATTTTAAAGCACGTTTATGTTGAGCGTAAAATGACCCCGCTTAATTTATATATTACCCAATGCGATAACAAAACCTTAGAGAGAGTTATGCATGATTACGGTAAAGCAATTAAAGAATTAGCCGGTGCTAATATATTTCCGGGCGACATGCTAATGAAAAACTTTGGCGTAACGCGATGGGGGCGAGTGGTGTTTTACGACTTTGACGAAATTTGCCCACTAACCGATTGCAACTTTAGAGAGGTGCCACAAACCCAAAATGCACTTGAAGAGCTAAGTAGTAACTCGTATTTTGATATAGCTGAAAACGATATATTTCCGAGCCAATTTAAGGTGTTTTTTAGCGCCAACGAGATTGCGTTTAATTATTTTAATAATGAGCACAGTAACTTGTTTTTAGCGACGTTTTGGCAAGGTTGTCAGCAACAAGTACACAATGGTTATCTACCCGATGTTTATCCTTACAAACAAAGTTGGCGCTTTTGAGGTTGTTTGAATCTGTGTTCATCCCCATCTATATGTTATTACAGTTTTTAAACTTGGAGCAACAATGAAATATATTTCTCATGAAGATGGTAATCTTGCATTTAGTGAAACCGAAAAACCGGTTTTAAAGAGCCATGAAGTACTTGTTAAAGTTGCAGCAATAGGTGTAAACCGTGCAGACAGTATGCAGCGCCAAGGTAAATACCCGGCCCCTGCGGGAGATAGCCCTATTTTAGGTTTAGAATGTGCCGGTGTTGTTAGCGATATTGGTGGTAAAGTTGATAGAGTTTGGCTTAATAAACGTGTTTTTGCTTTGTGTTCTGGTGGCGCTTACAGTGAATATGTAGCCGTTGATGCAAAGCAGCTTATGGAATTACCCGATGATGTAACAATGGCTGAAGGCGCAGCAATAAGCGAAGTGTACCTAACAGCATTTGGCGCGTTATTTGAGCTTGGTAAATTGCAAAAAGGGCAAACAGCGCTTATTCATGCAGGTGCTAGTGGTGTGGGCGGTGCAGCAATTCAAATGGCTAAAAGCGCAGGTGCTACCGTGGTTATTACCGCAGGTACGGATGACAAATGCCGACACGCAAAAGAACTCGGTGCCGATCATGCAATTAACTACAAAACCACCGACTTTGTAGAATATATGAAAGCAAATGAGTTAACAGCAAATGCAATTGTAGATCCTGTTTCGGGGAGTTACTTAAATAAAAATGCCGCTATTGCAGCGATGGATTGCCAAATTGTAATGCTTGCATTTTTAGATGGACGTTTTGCAGAAGTTGATTTTGCCGCGCTTTTACGCAAACGTATTTCGTTTCATGCCTCAACGCTTAGAAATCGTAGTATTGAGTTTAAACGCCAGGTGCGCGACGACTTTGTAGCGCGTTTTTACAATGATATTGCCACTAAAAAGTACGACTTTAACCTGTACAAAACATTGCCTTGGAGCGACGCAAACGAAGCTCATGCTATTTTAGAGCGTAATGAAAATGCTGGTAAAGTTGTTTTACTTGTAGAGTAACTCTTTAATTTTAGGGTTTAGCCCATATACTAAGCCCTATAAAAAACACTTAAGGTTTAATAATGAATCCAATACTAGCAATACTTAAAGAGCACAATGTAAGCGACGAAAAAGTAAAAGCATTGTTTGAAGCGTTTACTCAAAACCCAATGATGGCAATGGCGCTTGTTCAAGAGCTTGGTATTCCGCCAGAAAAGCTACAGCAACTAATGGCAGTGGTGATGACGCAACCACACTTGATTAAAGAAGCAACCGACGAACTTGGTTTAGATTTTGAAAAAGTAAAAGAAGCGAAAGAAAAACTAAATCAGTAATTTTTTATGTGATGAAACATAAAACAATAAAAAAGCATAAGTATTTACTTATGCTTTTTTATTTGGCTTATTCTTTTATGACTACTCTTTTGGAAGTAATACGGTGTCGATAACATGAATTACGCCGTTACTTGCTTCTACATCAGCTTTAATAACGTTTGCATCGTTAATCATCACGCCCATATCACTAGCTTTGACCATAACTGATTGACCTTGCACGGTTGTTGCTTTATCAATTGTCATTACATCAGCAGCCATAACCTTGCCCGACACTACGTGGTAAGTTAATACCGCCGTTAGCTTATCTTTGTTTTCAGGCTTGAGTAGCATTTCTACAGTGCCTTCAGGCAGTTTTGAAAATGCAGCGTCTGTTGGTGCAAAAATAGTAAATGGTCCTTTACCTTGTAGCGTTTCAACTAAACCTGCAGCTTTAACAGCGGCAACAAGAGTAGTGAACGAACCATTTTCAACGGCTACTTCAACAACATCTTTTTTCATACCATGATGATCAGCATAAGCCGCCGTAGTAAATCCAAGGCTTGCTGTTGTAAACAATAATGCAGTAGTAATTTTCTTAAACATTTTATTTTCCTTTAAGTTAATACCCGTTGGTTTCATTAAATGTTACGGCGCTTAAAATTTAATCGATCAATTAAAATTAAGTAGTAAACATGTTTTGTTACATCCTTAATTGAACTGCTGCTTATTAGTAAAGTCATATAAACACTTACTTAACTAAAGACGTGTTAAATTAAAGGGATTAGGCATGAAACCAGTTTATAATTTTTGGAAAAACAACCGTTCTCTCATCGTATTTATTGCACTAATGAGCGTATTTAGAAGCGCTGTTGCCGACTGGTACGAAGTGCCTACAGGCTCAATGAAACCGACTATTCAAGAAGGGGATAGAATACTTACCGATAAAATGGCTTACGACTTACGTATTCCTTTTACGCACATACCGGTTTTTAAATTAGGTGATCCGCAAACAGGCGATATTATCGTGTTTGACTCACAAGCTGCCGATAATCGTTTAGTTAAACGAGTGATTGGGGTACCTGGCGATAGTGTCGCACTTGAAAATAATGAGCTTATTATTAATGGTAAAAAGCTTAACTATGCAGATCAGCGCAGCAACATAGACTCGCTTGATAAAATTGAAGATTTAAACGGATTAGAGCATTCGATAAGAGTGGCGAATATTCCTTCGCGTTTATCGGGGTTTGACGAAATAACAATTCCTGATGATTACTATTTAGCAATGGGCGATAACCGAGATAATAGTGCAGACTCTCGTGTAATAGGTTTAATTCCGCGTGATGAGCTATTAGGAAAAGCAGAGCGCGTCATTTTGTCGCTTGATTACGATAACTATTATCTACCCAGAAAAGATCGTGTATTAAAGGCATTAAATTAATGCAGTGACTAATTTTTTACAATACGCATCAAATACAATCAGCCTATATCTGGGTTGTTTTATAAATAAAAGTACAACTGCCTATTTAGGCAGTTTACTTATATAGCTGTGTACTAACTTAGTAAGTGCATCACGTTCTTGTTCGGTATTAACTATTTTACAAAAATCACCACTGACTGCCGCGCCGCAAGCACCTGCGTCAAACCACTGAGATATATTATCCAAAGTAATGCCACCAACAGGCATTAGTTGCGCGTCTGAAAATGGTCCTGTTAATGCTTTAAAGTAACCAACGCCCATACTGCCAGCAGGAAATACCTTAATAATGTCAGCATTATATTCAATCGCATTTGCAACATCGGTAGGTGTTAATGCGCCCATAAGTACAGGTAAACCATGCTGGTGAGCAAGATCTACAACGGCTTTATTTGTGTTAGGGGTTACAATAAATTGTGCACCGGCATCAATTGCTTGCTGAGCAAGTGTTGTATTTAGAATTGTACCTGCGCCAATGAAGGCATTTTTATGAGCAGCGCGTGCTTTTGTTATTTCTTGCTCAAAGCCAGGTGTGTTTGAAGTGATTTCGAGTGCGTTTATGCCCGCATTAACTAAGCAGTCAATTAATGGAGCTACATCGCTTTGTTGTTTTAAGCGCAAGATTGCGAGTAACTTATATTGCTTGATTAGCGCACTGGTATTTAGTCTTTGGGTATCAAGGTTGCTGGTCATGGTTGTTGATCTAAAAAATATTTTAATACACTGATATTATTTAAATAATGCCTATAAAGCAAATAGGGAAGCTTATAAAAAAACCGCTGACAGTATCAGCGGTTTTTAGATGGGTTATTAAGCGTTAGCTTACATTACGCGCATACCAGGCTCTGAGCCGTCATCTGGGTTTAGAATATAAATTTCTTTTCCGCCAGGACCTGCTGCTAATACCATGCCCTCAGACATACCAAAGCGCATTTTACGAGGCTTAAGGTTAGCAACCATAACGGTTAACTTACCTTCAAGATCCTCTGGTGCGTAAGCCGATTTAATACCCGCAAATACTTGGCGAGTTTCGCCGCCTAAATCAAGTGTTAGCTTAAGTAGTTTATCGGCGCCTTCTACGTGCTCAGCTTTAGCAATTTTAGCTACGCGTAAATCTACTTTTGCAAAGTCATCAAATTCTATTTCGTCGCTAATCGGCTCTTTTGCAAGTGGGCTGTTAGGGTCAATAGTTACTTTTGGCGCTAAGCTTTCTTTAGATTCTTCAACCATTTTATTTACTTTATCCATTTCAACACGTTGCATTAACGGTTTAAATTTATTGATAGGGTGGCTTACTAGCGCATTTTGAACGCTGTTCCATGCAAGGTCGTCATTTAAAAACGCTTGTACGTTGTCGGCCATTTCTGGTAACACGGGTTTTAAGTAAGTAATTAAAACGCGGAATAAGTTAAGACCAAGAGAACACACTTCGTGTGCTTCTTGTTGCTTAGTTTCGTCTTTAATTAATACCCAAGGTGCTGCGCCATCAATAAATTGGTTTGCTTTGTCGGCAAGCGCCATTATTTCGCGAATTGCGCGGCTGTAATCGCGGTTCTCATAGTGTGTTGTAATGCTCGGTGCAGCCGCTTGAAATTCTGCTAATAGCTCTGGTTGCATAATTGTGCTGCTTAGCTTGCCATCAAACTTTTTAGTAATAAAGCCAGCACAACGGCTCGCTATATTTACTACTTTACCTACTAGGTCTGAATTTACACGTTGTGCAAAGTCTTCTAGGTTTAAATCAAGGTCAACAATACCGCTGCTTAATTTTGCTGCGTAGTAGTAACGTAAGTACTCTGGGTTTAAGTTATCTAAATAAGTACGCGCTTTAATAAACGTACCCTTTGATTTAGACATTTTTTCGCCATTTACAGTGACAAAACCATGAGCGAATACGTTAGTTGGCTTTCTAAAATTAGCGCCTTCTAGCATTGCTGGCCAAAATAAGCTGTGGAAGTAGATAATGTCTTTACCAATAAAGTGATAAAGCTCAGCGTTTGAGCCTTCAGCCCAAAACTCATCAAAGTTGATGCCTTTTTTGTCACATAGGTTTTTAAAGCTTGCCATGTAACCAATAGGGGCATCTAGCCAAACGTAAAAATATTTGCCCGGTGCATTTGGAATTTCAAAACCAAAGTAAGGCGCATCACGACTAATATCCCACTGTTGCAAGCCATCGGTAAACCATTCGTCTAGCTTGTTAGCCATTTCTTGCTGAATAGTGCCCGAGTGTAGCCATTCTTTTAACATGCCTTCAAATGCTGGCAAATCAAAAAAGTAATGTTCAGAATCTTTAAGTACAGGCTCTGCACCTGACATTACAGAACGCGGATTAATGAGTTCGGTAGGGCTGTATGTAGCACCACACGAATCACAACTGTCGCCGTTTTGGTTTTCAGACTTACACGTTGGGCAAGTACCTGTTACAAAACGATCGGGTAAGAAAATACCTTTTTCCGGATCGAATAATTGCGAAATAGTGTGCTTTTTAATATGACCGGCATCGTTTAGGCGGTTATAAATAAGCTCGCTTAATTCTTTGTTTTCTTGGCTATGCGTGCTGTGGTAGTTATCAAATTTGATATTAAAGTCAGCGAAGTCGCGTTGGCGCTCTATGCTCACTTGTTTTACCATTTCTTCAGGCGTGATCCCTTGCTTTTGCGCATTAAGCATAATTGGCGTGCCGTGGGCATCGTCTGCGCAAACATAATAAGCTTCGTGGCCCTGTAGTTTTTGAAAACGTGACCAAATATCAGTTTGAATATATTCCAATAAATGACCTAAGTGAGTAGGGCCATTTGCATAAGGTAATGCGCTGGTAATCAGGATCTTTCGCTGCGTCATAATCATTCCGAATTGAGGATAAAACGCCGTTTTTATTATACAAACGGCAATTATCATTAATTTATCTACAAGCTATCTGCTTAGAGTGCGCACAGCTTATGGATTTTTATTAATTGACTGGTGTTAATGCCCTGAATGTTACATAATTCCGTGGCACTTTTCATCAAAGAAACGCTATTTAATTGCTATGTTTGGACTGTCGAAACTATTCTCTTCTAAATCGGTGCAAAAACAACCGATTATTACTGCCTTAGCGGCATATCGTAGTGCGGCTTTTGCCGTCGGTATTGACGAAAGCTTCATTGATACTATTACTCAAAATGACGATAAATCACTACACATTAAATTAACCCTGCCATTTGCTGGGCAATCAGAAATGCCTTTAGTTGAGCAACACGTAAGTGAAAGCTTAAATGTGTCTGTAACAATTAGCGCCAAGGTTATCATTAAAGAGGCAGCTAAGTTTAAGGCGATTAAACATATTGTGCTTATTGCCTCAGGCAAAGGCGGAGTAGGTAAATCGACTACTGCTGTTAACTTGGCGGGCGCCCTTAAAAACGAAGGCGCAAAGGTGGGTATTTTAGATGCTGATATTTATGGCCCATCTATTCCAATGCTTTTAGGCTTGGTGGGCGCAGAGCCCGTCACTAAAGATAACAAACAGCTACAGCCTTTTGATGCAAACGGCATTAAAGCGCAGTCAATTGGCTTTTTAGTCCCAAGCGATGACGCCACCGTATGGCGCGGGCCAATGGCTTCAGGCGCGCTTAGCCAATTGCTTAACGAGACTGATTGGGGCGAGCTTGATTACTTAATTGTAGATATGCCACCGGGCACTGGTGATATTCAACTTACAATGAGCCAAAAAGTACCCGCGAGCGGCACTGTTATTGTCACTACGCCGCAAGACTTAGCCCTTGCCGATGCGCAAAAAGGCATTGCTATGTTTAATAAAGTAAACGTGCCAGTGCTGGGCTTAATTGAAAACATGAGTTATTACATTTGCAGCCATTGCGGCGAAGCTAACCACGTATTTGGTAAAGACGGCGCACAAAAACTTGCGCACAAGCACGGCGTACCCGTACTTAGTCATATTCCTCTTGCAATAGATATACGCGAGTATTCTGAGCAAGGAAAACTTATTGCCAACGATAACGACGCGGCAATAAGCAAAACATACAGCGCAGCAGCGAGGCTTATAGCCAGCACGCTTTATTATCAACAGCATCACAATGCGATTGAAATTGTGATTACAGAAGATTAGTAAATAATGAGACTTTCAGACACACATATTAATGAATACCTAAGCGATGGTCGCATTGTTATTGAGCCTGCGCCAACAAGTGACATGATTTCAGGCGTAACTGCCGATTTGCGATTAGGTAATAAATTCAGAACTTTTAATGCACACAACGCGGCATACGTCGATTTAAGTGGTCCAAAAGATCAGCTAAATAAAGCCATGGAATCAATCATGAGTGAAGAAATAGTGCTTGATGAAGGTGAAGCATTCTTTTTACACCCAGGTGAACTTGCACTTGCTATAACGCACGAAAAAGTAACTCTGCCAGCAGACATAGTAGGGTGGTTAGATGGACGCTCATCGCTAGCACGTTTAGGTTTAATGGTGCATGTAACTGCGCACCGAATAGATCCAGGCTGGAGCGGTAATATTGTTTTAGAGTTTTACAACTCAGGTAAATTACCACTCGCTCTTCGCCCACTGATGAAAATTGGGGCTATGAGCTTTGAAATGTTATCGGGCCCGTGTGAAAACCCATACAATATTCGTAAAGATGCAAAATATAAAGATCAAAGCAGCGCAGTAGCAAGTCGTATTAGTGACGATAAGTAACCACTAAATAAAGCTTTTATTCGTCCATTTTATGAAGCGCATAACCCGGTAGTGCAAAATACTGGTTAAGCGCTTCATTTGCTTTATTAAGCGTGTGCAACAAGTTTGCTAAGTATAAAGATGAAAGTTTTATACCTTTAATTCAATATTTACAATAATAGCCATTTATTTTAATAGTGAAGTGAGAATACAACGGTAATTAATGATTCTTCCCTTTGGTACTATCTATTCAAAAAAATCTTTCTTTAAACGCCGTAGGGCTTAATCCGATTATCTTAATAAATACTTTGCGAAAACTGTTTACATCGTCATAGCCAATATTCAGAGCCACTCGCTCAAAACTGTGAGTGGTCGATTCTAATAGCTCACATGCCTTTTGCACTCTTATTTTTTGAATATACTGTATCGGCTTTAATGTTGTGGCATGGGTGAATTGTCGAAGAAATGTTCGCTCGCTCATACAGGCCAAAGCAGCTAGTACAGAAACATTCAGTGTTTTACTATAATTTGCTTGAATGAAATGCTGAACTAGTAATATTTGTTTATTCCCGTGATTAAGTTTTGGCGAAAAACTACCGTAATAGCGTTGTTCTCTTTTACCCGTATCAACGATAAGAAACTTTCCAAGTGTACGCATAACGTGTGGTTTTGTGAATTGAGCCACGATTTCTAGCCCTAGATCAATCCATGACATCAGCTAATTGCCAATGTGTTGTAGCAACACGATTATTTAATAAGCCTGTTTTGGCAAGTATAAATGCACCAGCGCAAGCAGAGCATAATATAGTCCCTTTTTGATGAGCCTCGTTGAGGTATTGCAACAACTTGGGTTGAGGCGTGTAGTAATAATCACCATCTAAGTTTGGTGGGAGAATAATAATATCATTTTGGCTCATCCCATCTAAATCTATACCGGGCTGAATGACCTTTACAGAGAACTGAACTTCAAGCTGGCTTTCTATAACTATTCTGTTTGCCAAAAAAAATAACTCTTTAAAGCCTTGTACTGCACTTTGTAGGGCGTTGGGGTAGTCGATAATTGTGATCTGAACATGCTTTGTCATTTTTAAACTGATTTATGGCTATTTCGCCATCGGTGTAATGAGTTGATGTTTTGCATAATAGTCTCAACAGATAACCTAAACAACATAAGAGAGATTATTATGTCTAACATAGCATTACTACTTATTGATTTACAAAACGATTATTACTCTACATTCGAAGGAGCTAAATGGCCTCTGTCTGGAACTGAAAAAGCCTCAGAAAATACAGCAATACTACTAGCTCAATTTCGTGATAATGGTATGCCTGTAGTTCATGTTCGTCATGAGTTTCCTTCTGACGAGGCTCCGTTCTTTGTGCCTAACTCTGATGGTGCGAAAATCCATCCTACGGTTACTCCAATTGAAGGTGAGCCGGTCGTTTTAAAGCATCAAATAAATAGTTTTCGCGATACTGATTTACAAAGAGTACTAGAAGAGCTCAACGTTGAAAGGTTGATTATTGTTGGTGCTATGAGCCATATGTGTATTGATGCTGTTACTCGTGCTGCAGTAGATTTTGGCTATGAATGTCATGTAGCACATGATGCTTGTGCTACATTAGATCTTGAATTTAATGGGGTGGTAGTATCTGCACATAATGTTCATCATGCATTTATGGCTGCATTGAGCTTTGGTTATTGTAATGTTCAGAGCACAAACAAATTACTAGATTTAGTTCGCTAACCATTAGTACAGGTAATGGTTTAGCTAAGCATCACTTTAAGAGCTGATTTAATCCATTTTATGAAGCGCATAACCCAGTAGTTCAAAGTACTGGTTAAGCGCTTCATTTGCTTTATTAATATGCCCAATATTTGGGTATATTAAATTACTACTTTGTAAGCCCCCCACTAAAAAGCTATTTTTTATATTTGAATGCTGCTCAATACAGGCTTCAAAACAACGTGCGGCAAGCTCCTCTGGCATACTCATATAATTCATATTGTGAGCTTTATCGTGTTCTATGCATGTTTGTACAAAGTTATTTGCATCAACGCCTTGCTCATCTAAAAATACATTTTTATAAAAACTGTTCAAAGCATTATTAAGTGGGTGCGATAAATTAGGCGTGTTTGAAAGCCATAATTTTGAGGCAAAGCCAAAGCGGGGTTTTGCTGCAAATAAATGCTCACTTATATGATGGTCAAACGCATGGAACCATTCGTGAGCAAGTGCACCACCGCCTGCATTTTTTGCAAGAGCAAGTGTTTGAGAGGCTGCATTATAATGCGCTTGCACACCTTTTTGACCACCATGACCAAATGCAAAATTAAGCTTCCCGCGCAGGCCAATAGCTTTGGGCGGTAAATGCAGTATTTGTGCAAGGTCGGCCAGTGCATCGTAAATTAAATTGGCGCTAATATAGCGCTCTTCTTTAGTTACCCATTTACCGACGACCATTGATCTAAAGCCGAAGGTATCTCTTATATCGCTAAAGTCGACTTGGTCGTCAAAGCGATAGTCGGGTCCTTGGCGAGTAAAGCCACGTTTTAGTCTGTTAGGGTAGTTACGCATTGCAAGTTTCATATAGTAACGAATTTAATCTAAGTAACGTGCTTTTACGTGCTCGGGCATGTGTTGGGTTTGTTTTTGTATTAATTCATCAAGCACATTATAAAGTGGTGCAGGATTTAACTGCTCTATTAAAAACAAACTATGCGCTACGGCTTCAAGTGTGGATAGGCTGTCGGCCCTAGGGGCTTTACGAATAGCATAACGATTTTTAGGTAACTGTTTAAAACTGACCGTTTTGAATTGATTTAGCAATGTGGTGAGCTGCAAAATTTTGTAGGCTTTTTTCCATGTACCATCAACCACGATTAAATGGGTGATGTTTTTTATATTAGATTGCTCAGCGCTATCGTCTAAATTTACAGCGTGTTCGTTAGGGTAGAGCAAAACAGTTGAGCTTACTGGCAGTGATTTAAGAATAGAAAAGTCGTCATTATTTTCGCCTTTGACTATTTGGCAATCAGTTAGACACAAATTGAGTAGTTTAGCGGTATTTTTTGCTATTTTTTCTTCGCTTGGGTGCTGTAGAATAATAACCTTAACTTTGTTGTTTATATTTGTAATTGCGCTGCAAATACAGGTGTTAAGTGCAAA
Source organism: Pseudoalteromonas sp. NSLLW24 (assembly GCF_015864725.1). Taxonomy (NCBI): domain Bacteria; kingdom Pseudomonadati; phylum Pseudomonadota; class Gammaproteobacteria; order Alteromonadales; family Pseudoalteromonadaceae; genus Pseudoalteromonas; species Pseudoalteromonas sp. NSLLW24. Next base: position 216,650 of record NZ_JADYWQ010000001.1, read on the forward strand.
GTTACAATGATTACAAAGTGTGCGTGCCATTTAATAAACTTTTTGTTGCCAGTATGATCCTCACAATTATACATTTATAAGGTAATTAAGTTGGTTTTTTTTACGCATCAATATAAAGTAGTACTATTAAACTGTAATTTACATGGATTGTTTTAAGGGCTTAAAATATGACAGAAATAAATATTGATACATCAGCATTAGAGAGTATGGAATCGTTATTGGGTGAGCAGTTTGCTGATACACTTGATTTTTGCTGCTCGGAGTTTGAGCGTTTAGGCTCTGAAGTTTTAGCAACCATTGGAAAAGACAGAGAAGCGGCGATTCGTCATTCTCATAGCTTAAAATCTAACGCTGCGCAGTTTGGTGCTTCAAGCCTTGCTGAAGTATCTCGCGTTATTGAACAAAATTTAAACCTAGATAACTTAGCTGAAGCCATCGACGCATCTAATAGCTTAATGACTCAAGTAACAGGCTCTCAAGCTAAGCTAAATGAATGGTTAGCATCTCGTTAAAAATATAAGCTAAACGTGAATTTATTTCAGTACTAAGTAATCAAATACACTGGCATTTTGCGCCTTTACTAGGTTAGTCTAAAGACTCACTAGGGCGTGTTGATCTTTCGGGATTGAATTTGCAACGAGTGTCTGGTTTTTAGGTTAGGTAGAGCCTATGCAGTGTGGTTTTTCCACATAAATAGGCGATAACAACACATAAAATCCAAACACGCATTGCCCAGAGGGTTCTTCCTAGGGGCTATTTTCTCTTTGTTACTCAATTTTTACTTAGCCCACTAGGTTACAAATCTCGCGCCGCGATTAAATCGCCCCTAGGTTGAACAAATTTAATCCATTAAGTCAATACGCCCTAAAGAGGTAAAAATGTCTGATATTAAAAAGAGTCACAAATTAGAAGGTGTATGTTATGACATTCGTGGGCCGGTTTTAGCGCAAGCTAAAAAAATGGAAGACGAAGGTCAAAAAGTATTAAAATTGAATATAGGTAATCCGGCTGCTTTTGGTTTTGATATGCCAGAAGATATGCACCGAGATATTATCCGCAACTTATATTCAGCCCAAGGTTACTGTGACTCTAAAGGCCTCTATTCAGCTCGCGTGGCTATTTATCAACACTATCAACAACGTGGATTACATAATTTAGATGTAGATAACATTTATATTGGTAATGGCGTAAGCGAACTTATTCAGATGATCACCCAAGCGCTATTAAATAATGGTGACGAAGTGCTTATTCCTGCTCCAGATTATCCACTTTGGACTGCTTCGGTCACGTTATCGGGTGGTAATCCGGTACATTATTTATGTGATGAAGAGCAAGATTGGTTTCCGGACATTGCCGATATAAAAAGTAAAATCACGTCTAAAACTAAAGCTCTGGTATTAATTAATCCTAATAATCCTACTGGTGCGGTTTACAGTGATGATTTGTTAATGCAATTAATTGATATAGCGCGTGAACATAAACTGCTGTTATTGAGCGATGAAATTTACGAAAAGATTTTATACGATGGTATAACGCATACTTCAATCGGCTCACTTTGCGACGATGTGCCTATTATTACTTTTAATGGTTTAGCTAAAACCTACCGTGCAGCGGGGCTGAGAATGGGGTGGATGGTTCTAAGCGGTCGTACCTCGGTAATGGATGATTTACGCAAAGGCCTAGAAATACTTTCATCTATGCGTTTGTGCGCAAATGTACCTGCACAGTATGCGATTCAACAGGCTTTGGGCGGCGTGCAATCAATTGATAGTCTAATAAACCCGGGTGGTCGCTTGTATGAGCAGCGTGATATTGCATGGCGCGGATTAAATGATATTGAAGGCATTAGTTGTAAAAAACCTAAAGGCGCACTCTATGCGTTTGCCAAAGTAGATACAGCACTTTTTAACGTCAAAGATGATGAAAAGATGATGTACGATTTGCTAAAAGCCGAAAAAATATTACTTGTACATGGCAGGGCGTTTAATTGGCCAGATCCTGATCATTTTAGGTTGGTCTTTTTACCAAGCAAAGATGATTTATCGGATGCGATGTTAAAAATGAAGCGGTTTTTTAAAGACTATCGCCAAGTATAGTTATTAAAAAATAATAAAAAAACGAGCCAAATTTGGCTCGTTTTTTACTTTAGTCATGAATATATTAACAGGGCGTGTAGATCTTTGTGGATTGAAATTTGTTCAATCTAGGGGCGATTAAATCGCGACGCGAGGTTTGTAACCTAGTGGGCTCGGTAACTGCTCCTGCGTTACCCTACTGGCTTACATCCATGTAAGAATAAGTAAAAACCGAGCAACAAAGAGTTAATTGCCGCTAGGCAGAACCCTTCGGGCAGCGCATGTTTGGCATTTATGCTGCGTTATCGCCTATTAATAGGGAACAACCACAGTTCATAGGCTCTGCCTTGTCTAAATACCAAACATTCTGCTGCAAATTCAACCACCAAAGTTCAGCACGTCCTAGTACGCTTTATCTACACGCACTGTGTTGTCGTTCAAGTACACTAATCTTACGTTATCGCCTTTGCTAAAACGCATTGATTGGTCCTGATCTTGAACAACCATAAACTGGTCGCCATTTTCAACTTGTATTAATAACTCTACAAAGTGATTTTGCTGATAATGACTTTGCTGCTGCCTATTATGTGCAACACTGCCGCCAATTACCGAACCTAATATTGTTGCTACTGTGCGGCCGCTACCACCACCAAACTGGTTGCCTACTACGCCACCGAGTAATGCACCGCCGAAGGTTTTCCAGCCGTTGTTTTTGTCTTGAATGATTTCTTGTTCGGTAATATTGCGTACCGATTTTACGTCACCAAATAAAACTTGCTGCACAGGGACTGCTTTATTGCGCTCGTATTTAGCAAACGTAGGCGCGCTTATTGTAAGTAAAGCGCACATAATTACAGTAATTGCTTTCATAACTTGCTCCTTTTATACCAACCTGCATAAATCTTTGATCAATTTAACGAATTAAATTGCGCTATAACGTCGGTAAAAATTTTTTATTTAGAACAACTAAATACAAAAATTTTTGCCTAGTACTAGCGTAATTTTCATAACGTTAAATAGACCCCATATATAAGCAGATTGGTATTAGCTACCAGCCAAAGGTTGATTTTTCTTTAGTTTTACGAATTTCAGTTTCGTCTGCCCACTCAACTAGGCCGCTTTCCATATCCATTAAGCGCATTGTAAATTTATAGTATACGTCTGATTTATCGGCATTTGATTTAACGATGCTTGATAAGTTTCCATATAACATATATTGCGCGCCAATTTGTTTACCAAATGCAACGGCTGTTGCAGGATTAACCAGGGCATCTTCGTTTTGAAACGTTAATTGCTCACGTACTGACTCAACACGGGTCATATCTACAAAACGGAACTTACCGCTGCGTAGCATTTGTGTTGAGATTGAATCGGTGATTGATTCTGTATCAATGTGCTCGCTGGTTTTATTTTTAATACGCTCAACAAATACTACAGGGCGTTTATTAGCGGTCATTGTGCCAACAACAGGTGAGCTAAGTAATGAGTCGGTCATTTGGCTCGCTACTTTTTGTAAGTCGGTAGAACCAAAATTAATATCTGTTGTTTCTACTGCTTGTGCATCGCCATAACTTACTACGGCTTTATTAGCACAGCCACTTAATACTAAAGCGCTCAAGCCAACTAAAGCGTAAGTTGATGCTGTTTTAAATTTGTTACTGATTATCATGGTTGTTTCCTTTAATCTTTAAATTCTTGTGATTCGGTAGACACTTCTCTTACTGCTAAAGAAAAGGTAACCGCATCAGAGCTAGGTGCTAAGCCCGGTAATTGTGTTTTTGCAAAACCAAATAAGGTGAGTGCTTGCCAAGGTGAATGATTGCCTTTAATAACAAAGCCGTCTTTATCAAACCAATTAAATTGATACTGCAAATACTGTGATTTTTTATACTGGCTCGAAAGTGTCACTACTACATCGGTTAACTGGTTGGTTTGACGTGTTTTAACATCAGTAATGGCCAGCTTTTTACCGAGCTCTGGGTTATCTACACGTAATTGCTCATTAAACTGATTTTTATTTTGTTCAACAGAAATACCCGATGTAACCGGTTTGCTGGAACATGCACTGAGCATTAAAACTGCTAATAATGGCGCTATGTATTTCATGATGGCTCCTAAAGTTGAACTACGTGATAATTAAAGTAGCTATTAATGGAGGTTAAGTAAATTAACGTTAACCCTTGCTTACTAACGGTAAAATTTATAGGTGCTTGTGTGCCTATATGCAGAGAATGCTCACCTGTATTTAGGCTTTGCCTTGCAACACTTATTTGATTTGGAAGCGTAAGCCAACTGCGTGTATCAGCTTGCTCAGACGCCAAATTATAAATATTGGCAAGTATATTACCTACGTCACCGGCACTGCGTGCAAGCTCTGCACGGACTTTTTCTTTAGCTACTAACCTAAGCACTTGGCGAGCTACTTTTGCAGGTATTTGATCTTCTAATGTTTTTGCTGCAAGTGCTTCAATGTGTACTAATGGGCTCAGCGCTAAGCTTTGTGCATCTATGTTTATATTATTAAGACGGCGCACATAGGCATTATCTTTATATACTGGCATTGCAAGGCTGTAAAAGCGTGCATCGCCGCGTGACGAATAAATTGGCAAGCGCAGTTTAAATTCATCTTGTTTTGGTACTAAGCCTTGTTCAAATAAAACAATTACTTCGCCTTGTGTTGCAGAAATAGTGGGTGCATCACTAAAACGTTTTTTAAATTCACTTAGGTCTTGGTCAAACCCTTGTTTTTTAGCAAAGCGCATTACGTCCTGCTGTAAATAAATATTGTTAGGTTGTATAGCCAGTGCTTTTTTATAATCAATATAAGCATCGTCATACTGTTTAGCGCTTTGGTAAAGCAAAGCAGATAAATAAAATGTGTAGGCATTTTGAAAGCCATTTTTTACATCTCTGGTTACATTGCCCATGCTAGGGTAGTGCTGCTGCGCTTCCTTAACTGTTGAGTCGCCATCTGTTTTATTTTCGCTTAGTGCATCAACTTGTACTTTATTAGCACGGCGAATTTCGACCAAAGCGCCTTCTACATCATTTTTATACACGTAGTTAAGTGCTTTATAACTATGAAGCATACTCATTTCGTAAGCCGGTGGTACATAAGTTATGGCTGAGTCGTTAGTAAATAACGCATTGCTTTGCTCAAGCCCCGCACTTACTTGTATTTTGGCGGCTTCGCGTTTTTTTTGCATTTGCGTATACACGTTCTCAAATTTACTTTGTGCCTCTTGTGGCGTATTGGCTAAGTCGTTTAAGCGAGCTTGCTCAAGTTGGTTGAGTAAGTAGCTGCTGTGCATGGTGCTATTATTGGCAATAAGGGATTGCGCTTCTTCGATATTGTTTTTCTCGATCGCATTTCTTATTGGTGTCATTTGCGTGGCATAGTCATTAAATAGGTCATTAAAGCCCATTGTGCTACACCCACTTAAAATACAACAAAAGCTTAAAATTATACTTAGGCGCACTGCGCACTCCTCTTAATTTACCTGCATACATTAACATATTATTTTTAGCTAAATGTGTGAAATATTGTAAAAAATCGTAGAGTAAAACTGCCTGCTAATAAAGAAATATAAAATGACATTGGTGAACAAAGTGTGAATTTTCTTGTTGGGTAACAATATTGAAATGCTTAAGGTACTTTATTGGTCTTATTGAATACAATGATCCCTAAAGCGTAATGATAAATGAATTTTTTAAATGAAGTAATTGCTATTCACTAAGTCGAATACGGAAAATACTAAAAGGATATCTTGTGTTGTAGACACCGTATTTTGCAAATGCGGCTAAGATTTGAGTATAAATGATCTAATTTATAAAAACTAAATACTCTCTTTGCACAGTTATACCAATCCTGTTTAAATGTGCTGCTCATTAAGCGGTTTTATAGGCGCTTATGACAATGTTTTTAGCTTAGTAGGTTAATTAATTGAAATAACGCTGTAATTTGTTTTTATTGCTAAGGAATTTTTTTGAAAGCTACGTTGTACACAATCATTGCTTTAATTGCGTTTGCTGCAAATTCTCTTTTTTGCAGAATGGCTTTAGCCGAAGGCTATATAGATGCTTGGAACTTTACAGTTATTCGCTTACTCAGTGGTGCTGCGTGTTTGGGTATTATAATGGCTATCTATACTCATAATTTAAAACGAAAAGGCACATTTAACCCCGCTATTTTAAGTGATAAAGGAAGCTGGCGAAGCAGTATAAGCCTTTTAGTTTATGCACTTTGTTTTTCGATTGCATACGTAGAGCTAGATACAGGCACCGGTGCACTGATTTTGTTTTCAGCCGTGCAACTCACTATGATTGGCTGGGGTATATATCAAAAAGAGCAGTTGAGTGTGCTTCAGTGGTGCGCGTTTATAGTGGCGCTAGGTGGGTTTGTATATTTAATGCTGCCATCTGCTGCTGTACCTTCATTATTAGGTGCATCACTCATGGCACTCAGTGGTGTGGCATGGGGTATTTACAGTATTCGCGGTAAAGTGTGCGTATCGCCACTGCGTACTACCGGGTTTAACTTTATAAGAAGCTTAGTGGCTATCCCTATTTTATTACTTGTTGGTATGAGTTATTTAAAAAATATGAGTATTGAAGGGGTTTTGCTTGCATGTGCCTCGGGTGCGATAGCGTCTGGAATTGGTTACAGTGTTTGGTATGTGGCTATGCCACTGCTTAAAAGTACCCAAGCTGCTGTTGTGCAGCTTTGTGTACCTGTACTTGCAGCCGTTGCCGGGGTCTTGTTTTTATCAGAGCAGGTAACAATGGAATTTATAGTAGCAAGCTCGTTAATATTAGGGGCTGTGCTGGTATTTATCTTAAATAAAAAGAAGGTGTGATACCACTTAAACAAGTTCTTTATGGCGGACTAACGTTCGTTACAAAGCGTGTATAAATATCGAGTAAGTTATCAAGTATTGCCTGCTTACCCTGTAGTTCACTGTTTTTTATGCATTCAAAAAGTACTTGTTCGCTAAGCTTATTCACTAATAATTGCGATTGCTTAATATGGCTTATATGCCAAAGCTCAGGTGCGACACCACTTAAATCATGCTGGTAAGGGCGATAAAAGCCAAATTTATCTAAGTTAGTATCAAGCCAATTACTTAAAGGCGCAAACGGCCCACCTTGCAGGTATTCATCAGGTGTTAGCTGTAGTTTATAATCATCACTTACCGCAGCTTTATCAAACACATCTAAATCGGTGCCTAAATGGTGCCTGCTTGCCCCAGGTAATGCAGAGTAGAGCATTATTGCTATGCATTTATCTACATCATTTAATTTAGTTAAATCTACAACCTTTTGCTGTTTATTATAAACAGGTCGAATACCTAAAAACTTATTATTCCAAATAATTGATTGACGATCAAAATCGCGAAAACTTGAGGCAATAGTAAGCTCAAATCCCGCTTTTTTTGCTGCACTTTGCAGCGCTAAAAAGTCGTTAATAATAGCGCTGTGCAAGCGATGATTTTGTATATCAGTTAAATGTGTATCACTTTGCCCTGTGATACACATTATTGGTGTTGGTTTAGTTACATCCATTATGCTAAAAGTTGCTCTAATATTTGCTCGTAAATGTCGGTAAGGGCTATTAAATCATCGGTACTTACGCATTCATCTATTTTATGAATAGTGGCGTTACGTGGGCCAAGTTCAATTACTTTAGCGCCTGTTTGTGCAATAAAGCGACCGTCAGATGTGCCGCCGGTAGTTTCTAGATTCGTGGTTAAATCGGTTACTGATTTAATCGCTTTAACTGTGGCATCAACAAGCGGGCCGTGCTCGGTAATAAAAGGTAAGCCATTTACTATCCAGCTTAATTCATAATTTAAGTTATGCTTTTGTAGAATGTCATTTACACGCTGTTGTAATTGCTCATGCGTTACTTGCGTGCTAAATCTAAAGTTAAACTGTACTTCTAGTTCACCCGGGATCACGTTACCAGCACCTGTGCCGCCATTAATATTCGAAATTTGAAAGCTAGTTGCTGGGAAGTACTCATTTCCGTTATCCCACACCGTTTGGCTAAGCTCAGTAAGTGCAGGCGTTGCTAGATGAATTGGGTTTTGTGCTAAATGTGGGTAGGCAACATGACCTTGTATACCCTTAACGGTTAAAAAAGCGGTAAGTGAACCTCTGCGACCATTTTTAACCACATCACCGAGTACATCGCGTGATGAGGGCTCGCCTACTAGGCACATATCTATTTTTTCACCACGGGCTTCTAGTGTATCTATTACACGTGTTGTGCCGTTTATAAACGGTCCTTCTTCGTCAGAAGTGATTAAAAAAGAAATAGAGCCTTTATGATCTGGATGTTTAGTAACAAAACGTTCGGTTGCTACAAGCATTGCGGCTAATGAGCCTTTCATATCGGCAGCGCCACGCCCGTGCAGTAGGCCGTCTTTTATTAATCCTGAAAACGGCGGGTGTTGCCAATTTTTTTCAGGGCCTGTTGGTACAACGTCGGTGTGACCAGCAAAACAAAAGTGCGGCGATTGTGTGCCTTTTCGAGCCCAAGTATTAAGTGTGTCGGTAAAAAATAATGATTCTATATTAAAACCAACCGCAGCAAGGCGATCGTTCATCATTTGTTGGCAGCCAGCATCTTCGGGCGTTACCGATTCACGTTGGATTAGCGCTTGGGCGAGTTGAATTACGTCATTAGTCATTATTTAAAAATCTCGTCGTATTGGGCTGCTTTAAAACCTAAATGGTAACTGCCATTGTTTACCAGTACTGGACGTTTGATCATGGCAGGTTGTTCAACCAACAATGGGATAGCACTTTCTTTAGTTAGGCTTTGTTTTTGCTCATCAGTTAATGCGCGATAAGTTGTTCCACGTTTATTAACGAGTTGTTCCCAATCGAGCTTGTCTGCAAATTCACTCACCATTTGCTCATTTACGCCATCTTTGCGGTAGTCATGAAACGTAAATTCGATGTTGTTATTAGTTAAATGTTTTTTAGCTTTTTTTATCGTATCGCAGTTGCTAATACCGTATAGAGTGATCATAAATCTAGTTCTTCTTAATAATAGTTAATAGGGTGTCTTCACCCGCATTTACATGCGAATGCGAGTAATGAAATGTGCCAAGGTTATGGCCGTTTAGTAAAATTAAACTAGCAAGCATTGGAGTATCAAGTTCTCGTAAATCAAAATAAGCAAGGCGTTGACCTTTGCATATTTTGCTACCATTGAGTTGCGCAATATGGGTATGCGTAATTGATTGCGAATCAAAAATGGTTAAGTTAATCAAGACTTTTAGACCATTATTAGCTTGTAGAATAAACTCAGTACCTGCATTTTTTACTTGTAATAAAGTTCCATCAAACGGTGCTAAAATTTTATGACTTGTTAGTTGCACCATAATACCAGGGCCCAGAGTGCCAAAACGAAAAAAAGGTTCTGGATGCTCTTTCAGTTCAATTACTTTACCTGTAAATGGGCTGGTTATATTTATTGCATTAAGAGGCGTTTTATTTTGAGCTAAATAGTCAATTTTTTGAGCTTTCATAAGTTAGTTTCCCACCACGTTATAACCCTCTTTTTTTAAAGCGGAAATAGCATTTTCTGCAGTGTGTTTTTTTATGAGAATATAATCAGTATCGTAGGTTGAGATTGAAAAGATAGAAATTTTAGCGCGCGCTAATACCCCTGAAATATTAGCCATAATTCCGGTTAACGAAAAGCCAAGTGGACCTACAACCTCTAAAGCTTGCCAGTCGGGTTCGGTATCCAAGCTTTTTACTTCAAAATCGCTTGGGCATACAATTGAAAGTTCATCATGGGTTTTAGAAATAAAAAACAAAGATTGCTTTAAAAGTGCCGCAGGTATGTCGGCATCTACATCTAAACTGTGTATAGATAAAATGGTGCTGTGTAATTGTAATGTTTGTTTTGACATTAAAAGCCTGCGAACAGCAATATTGATAGCTTAATAGTATAGATTATTGGCTTTAAATTAAAGGTGTAACAACGACTAACTCAGCAGTAAATAAGTAGATAAAAGAAGGGGGTAAAAACTTACCCACAATTTCTGTGGATAAGTATGGGGGTTGCAGGGTATAAATAACCTAACTAGTTAATTATTAAATAAATAATAGCTAGGCTATAAAAAGCACACGTTACGTTTAATGAGTAATTAGCGCTTCTGTTTGAGCTGCCTGAATGGCAGTTAAGGCGATTGTATACACAATATCATCAACTAATGCACCACGGCTTAAATCGTTTACAGGTTTACGCATACCTTGCAGCATAGGGCCAATACTTATCAAGTCGGCACTACGTTGTACTGCTTTATACGTGGTATTACCCGTATTTAAATCTGGGAATATAAATACGGTCGCTTTACCGGCTACAGGGCTGTTAGGTGCTTTTTTAAGTGCTACGTTTTCCATTATAGCTGCATCGTATTGTAGTGGGCCGTCGATAATTAGATCAGGGCGTTTTTGTTTTGCTATTTTTGTGGCTTCACGTACTTTTTCAACATCGGCACCTGTACCAGAAGTGCCAGTGCTGTAGCTGATCATGGCAACACGCGGCTCTATGCCAAATGCAGCTGCAGAGTCGGCAGATTGAATCGCTATGTCTGCAAGTTGTTCAGCATTAGGGTCTGGGTTAATCGCACAGTCACCGTAAACTAACACTTGGTCAGGCAGTAGCATAAAAAATACAGATGATACTAGTGATGACCCTGGTGCTGTTTTAATCAATTGCAGTGGTGGGCGAATTGTATTTGCCGTAGTGTTTACTGCACCCGATACTAAACCGTCTACTTTACCTTGCTCAAGCATCATTGTACCCAGTACGACGTTATCTTGTAGTTGCTCTTGTGCTACTACGGCAGTTAGGCCTTTGCTTTTACGAATTTCGACCATAGGCGCAATATAATCATTAATAATGCTTTGAGGCTCGATAATACTTACATGTTCGTTTAGCTCAATACCTTGCTGCTGTGCAATACGCATTATTTCTTCGCGATCGCCTAGTAATATAGTTTTAGCAATTCCGCGTTGACCACAAATAGCAGCCGCTTTAATTGTACGAGGTTCATTACCTTCTGGTAGAACCACGGTTTTACCTGCTTTACGCGCTTTAGTGGTAAGTAAGTAACGAAATGCGGGTGGTGATAACTTACGAGTTTTACCTACACTTTTAGCTAGAGTATCTAGCCAGCTTGAATTGATATGCTCTGCGTTGTGATCTTTTACTTTTTCGATACGTTGGTCATCATCATTTGGTACTTCCATATTAAAGTTATGCAGTAGTAATGATGTACGCCACGTGTCTGCATCGGTTGCGAGTATTGGTAAGCCGGTTTGCATGGCTTGCTCACACAAGGCCATAATACGTGGCTCTGGCTCAAAACCACCGGTGAGTAATATAGCACCAAGTTTAGTGCCGTTCATAGCAGATAAGCACGCAGCAACAAGTATGTCAGAGCGATCGCCCGGTGTTACTAATAAAGCGCCTGGCGTAAAATAATTTAAAATATTTGAAACCGTACGAGCACAAAAAGTAATCCGGCGCAGACGACGATGAAGCATATCGCCTTCGTTAATAATCGTGGCTTTTAAGTATGCGCTTAAGTCTTTTACGCGCGGCGCTACTAAGTCAAAATCCCACGGGATTGCACCAAGTAACATAAACGGATTTTTTTTAAAAATAGGTAGGGATGCTAAACGATTTAACTCGTTTTCGAGCTCTTCAGGTTTATAGGCATCGACTAAATCGGCGCGTGCACGACCTTCTTCATCAAGTGGCGCATTTACTTTATTAAAAATACAGCCCAGTACGCGAGGGTGATCGATACCACCGTAGTTACCTGCTGCAATTTCAAGGCGGTCTTCTATTTGAGTAATGGTGTAATTACCTGGGGTAAGTACAAATACAATTTCGGCGCCGAGTGTTTGCGCAATTTCGCGGTTTACACGCCCAGCATAAGGTTGACGACGAGTAGGTACCATACCTTCAATAATAGCGACTTCGTCGTCGTTTATTTTACTTTCAAAGCGTTCAACAATTTCCTCTAGTAGGTCATCACCTTTACCGTCGCCAATCATTTGCTCAGCATAATCAAGTGCAAAAGGCATTGGTGGGTTGATAGGTGAGCCTTGAGTAACTATTTGTGTTGATTTTTCAGGGCCTGTTTCACCTGAACGTGGCTGAGCTATTGGTTTGAAAAAGTTAACTTTAACTGTTTTTTGTTCAAGTGCGCGCACTAAACCAACTGATACCGACGTTAAACCCACACCGGTAGAAACAGGAATTAACATAATACGACGTGCCATATTAAAGCTCCTTCACAATATTTGCAGCATCAAGGGCAATAACCCATTCTTCATTAGTTGGCATTACAACTGCTTTGACGTGTGAATTTTTACAGCTAATAACGCCTTCTTGACCAAAGCGCGCATTAAGGTTGGCTTGCGGATTACAATTAATGCCTAAAAAGGCAAGTTGTGTAATTACTTTTTCACGAATAATATCTGAGTTTTCACCAATACCACCAGTAAATATAACAGCATCAAGGCGCTGTAATGGCACCATATACGCCGCGATTTGTTTTGAAAGTCGGTAGCAAAACATTTCAATTGCGAGTATCGCTTTTTTATCACCGGCTATAGCGGCTTCTTCAATGGTACGGCAATCGTTAGAAAGCTCGCTAATACCTAACAAGCCACTTTTTTGATTTAGTAGGTTATCTATTTGCTGGGCTGTGTAATCAAGTTGAGTGGTTAAAAAGTTAAATAAACCAGGGTCAATATCGCCGCTACGTGTGCCCATTATCAGCCCCTCTAGAGGCGTTAGTCCCATGCTGGTATCAACACTCTTACCATTTTTAATAGCGCATACAGAACAGCCGTTGCCTAAGTGGGCACTAATAAAATTGCTTTGCTCGATAGGTTGCTCAAGTAACTTTGCTGTTTGCCCTGCAACATAAAAATGACTTGTGCCGTGAAAACCATAACGCCTAACACCAAACTCGGTGTACAACTTATATGGAAGAGCGTAAAGAAAGGCAACTTCATTCATAGTTTGGTGAAATGCAGTATCAAACACCGCAACTTGTGGCAAACCTTCAAACGATGCCTGCGCCGACGATATACCTAGTAAATTAGCGTGCCCATGAAGCGGCGCAAGCGTTGCCGACTGTGTAATGCCTGCAATTACTTTTTCGTCAATCAATACCGATCGCGTAAAGTGCTCGCCGCCATGTACTACACGATGGCCCACTGCGATAAGTTGCTCGTCTAATTTGTGATCTTTTATTAAGCTTACAAGCGTATTTATAGCCTCAGCATGTGCTTGATTAGTCGCTAAGTCGATAACTGTTTTAGCACCATTAAATTTGTATTTAATAGAGGGCGCTTTAGCGCCTAAGCGTTCTGCAAGGCCTGAAATAATTTCGTGACCATCGTTTGCATCAATAATGGCAAACTTTAAGCTAGAGCTACCACAATTTAAAACTAAAACGTGTTGTGATTCAGGAGAGGTTGTTGGCATAGATTCAATTTCCATAAACAAATTTAGTAAGTAAACGTTAGTACGTAATCGTTACACTTACGGTATTAAATAAAGCTAAGACAGTTGAGTGTTCAACTGCAAAGTGGTTAACGCAATGTTAAATACTTTACCTTAATTAAGATGTTTAAGTTAGGATTGTTCGCCATTAAAAGGTAAATTTAAGCTGTTTTACTGAGAAAGTGTAACTCCTTCATTTTGTGTTACACTTTGTGTATAGCTCGTTTTTCCATTGTATTTAAAAGCAGTATCTGTGAGGAGTCATGATGCAAAAAAGTGTGATGTCACAACTACAAACTGGCCGTTTGTATGGTAAAAAATGGCCAATGCGCAAAGAGCTTGCGCCTTTGTTTTTAGAGTTTAGAGTAATTAGAGCGACTGAGCTTGCCATTACAGTAATGCCAATCTTAGCCATGCTAACATTGTTTTTTCAGCTAAATTACTTGGGTTCTGATTTTTTACCGCAAGCCATTGCAAGTGCATTATTTTTTATATCTTTACCATTACAAGGTTTATTTTGGTTGGGTAAGCGAGCGCAAACGCCTTTAGAGCCTGCGATGCAAAAATGGTATAACGAGCTGTACACTAAAATGGCAGCTAATGGATATCAAACGCAGTTAAGTGAAAACAAGCCCCGTTATATGGAGCTTGCCAATTTACTTAAAGATATGTTTGATAAAATGGACAGGGCGTTTACTAAAGAGCAGTTTTAGAGAGTTACATCATTATCTATTTTGGTAAACTGAGTAATATAAAACGATAAGGTGACAGTGTGTTCACCTTTTTCTTCGAGTGCTGTCCAGTGCTCGGGTCTAAATTTCCATGCAAATGGCGTCATCATTATTAAGTTTTTAATATCAGTAAAGCTAAGCGCTACATGCTCTGTTAAAAGGATCTGCTCTGATTTTTGAAACCCTTTTGGAGTGGCTATTTCAGTATGTTCGTTTACTTCTGAATATATATACGATTTTAGCTCTTTTAAATGACAGGGTCCTGGGCTTGCAACCACTAATGTTGCGTTTTGATTTGCTAGGCGTTCAAGCTCTTGCTCAAATAAAGGTGCAAATACGCTAACAAGTACATCAGCAAATTGGCTTTTAAAGGGGGCTTGGCTGATTGATGCCACACTAAAATGGCAATTAGGGTAGCGCTTTGCTGCATATTTAACCGCTGATTTTGAAATGTCGACACCGTATACAACAGCATTTGTTTTATTCGCGATTGCTTGGGTATAAAACCCTTCACCGCATCCTAAGTCAATAACTGTATTTGCACTTATATTACTAATTATATCGCTAAGATTTCGTTGTAAGAAGCCATAATACCCACGCTCTAAAAATGCACGTCTGGCTTGTACCATTTCAAGTGAATCACCCGGTTGTTTTGAATTTTTTTGTTGCACAGGCAGTAAATTCACATAGCCTTCTTTAGCAAAATCAAAGCTGTGGTTGTTAGCACAACGAAGTGTTGAATCAGTTTTCAAAAGTGCTAGGTTACACAGCGGGCATTGATATTCAAGACTCATGAGCCTAGGTAGTCCTTATCGTAAAAAGTTTTTACCCAATGCGGGCGATAGGTGATCATAATTGTTATAGCCATGCCGTTGAGCATTGCTTCAGGAAACCAAATTATGGCACTTAAATAAACGTAGTTATCTGCAAGTTCTTGCCAATTGTATTGCCCTATAGCTAAGTAAAATAAAGCACCTAGGCTTATTTTTATACAGGCTATAAATCCTGCGGTTATAAACGCACAAACAAATATATAAACAAAAAAATGACGAGGTAAATATTGGTAACTAATTATAAAGCCAAGATAGCTCAATAAAATAGGAATAAACGCACCAATAAGCAGTTGTACTGGTAACAGCTCAAGTTCAATTTGACCAAAGGCAGCGAGTAGGGCTGTGGCAAGTAGGCTACTTAAAATAGTCAACCGCCAGCCTAAAATTAATGTCGCGGCCGTAACACCTAGTATGTGTAAATCAAGGCCAGTTAAAATGCCAGCCTTTATTCGCCAAAGCACTGCAAACACTAACGCACACGCAAGTACGCCAGTTTGACGGACTGGCGTATTAAGCAATGTTTTATATGTTTTTTTATCAAAGCTTAATAGAGCAATAATAATTACAAGAGCCCAAAGTAGCCCCTGCATTGTTAGGCTGAGCATAATAATTACTTAAATGTTGACCATATAGGGGCATGATCTGACGGTTTTTCAATACCGCGAAGTTCGTAATCAATACCTGTATCTATGCAGCGTGCTGCAAGCTCATTGGTTGCAAGCACTACATCTATACGAAGTCCTCGATTATCTACAAACCCTTTAGAGCGATAGTCAAACCATGAGTATTGATCGTCTGTTTCGGGGTTTTGCTCTCTAAAGGTGTCTTTAAAACCCCAATTAAGTAATGTTGCAAGCCATTCACGCTCTACCGGTTGAAAAGAACATTTACCCGTTTTTAACCAACGTTTAGCATTTACTTCGCCAATACCAATATCTAAATCGGTAGGTGATATGTTGATATCACCCATAACGATGACGTCTTGATCGGGTGTGTGATTGGTTTCAAGGTGTGTCATTAAATCTTTATAAAATTGACGTTTATAAGGGAATTTAGTTTCGTGATTAATATTATCACCTTGTGGGAAATAGCCATTCATGACAGTAAGGTCGCGACCGTTTTCTTGTTCAACAGTGACGCTTATCATGCGTTTTTGCGATTCATCTGTATCGGTGGCAAAACCTTTTAAGACCGATTTAGGCTCTTTTTTGCATAACATAGCTACGCCATAATGCGCTTTTTGACCATGAAAGTAGACGTGATATCCCATTTTTTGAACATCTTCTAATGGAAATGCTTCGTCGTGAACTTTAATCTCTTGCAAGCCAATAACGTCTGGTTGATGTTTGTCGATAATTGCTTGTAATTGGTGAAGACGAGCACGCAGACCATTGATATTGAAAGAAATCACTTTCATAAAATTTACCTTAAAATTGGTTCTATTTAATAGATTAAATTGTATCAGTAAATACGCGCACATAACATGACTGAATTGAGATAATAGCTGCGCAAATGTTGATCAAATGATGGGTAAAGTTTAAACATTGTGAATACAATATTAATTATTTAAATAAATAAAAAATTCAATTGAACTTAACTTTATTGAATATATAATGCGCGAAATTCACTTGTTTAGCTCGTTCAAATAGGATCTCTCATGAAAACTCAACTACTTTTAGCCACTGCTTTACTAGCATCTGCAACTGCGTCAGCTCAAAGCAATACTTACTTTAGCCAAGATAACAAAATTGAGTCTAAGTTATGTGTACTAAGTGCAAACGAAGGCTTTAGCGTTGCTCGTAAAGAAGCTGCCCAGCACGGTGTTTACCTATCTCGTTTTTCTAAAAGCATTTTATGTAATGGTGAAGATATTCGTGATATTGCTAAAAAAACGACATTAAGCAACGCATCAGTTGAGAAAGTAGAAGTATTTGCAAAAGACGCTCAACAAGAAACTCAATTATGTATGACGGCTTTAAAACAAGGTTTAGCACCTGTTCGTCAAAAAATTGGTAACCTAAACTCATTAAAATGTAATGGTCAAAACGTTACTGAGTTTGTTAAACGCTACCAAAACGCAGCAATCTAATTATTAGCTTAACTATAATAATAAGTAAATTTGAAATGCCTGGTTTTTACCGGGTATTTTTTTGCAAAAATTACAAGGTTGTTTGCAAAGCTTGCAAGCTTAACTTATTGAAACTGTTTAATAAATATACCGATCGAGATTAAGTTATTGATTATTATAAGTTAACTATTATTGGCATTGGATTTGTATTAGTTAAAGTGACATTTAATTAATTACGAAGGATACGTCTTATGAAAAAGTTAACATTAGCAGCCACTATTTTAGCATCATTAAGCCTAGCGGCTTGTTCATCTAATCAAGGTCTTGAAAGAATAGACAGTGACTTTGCAAGTTTAGATAATGATAGCGATGGCTACATCTCAAAAGTTGAAGCTGATGACGATAGCATTTGGGGCCATTTTTCAAATATTGATACCAATATGGATAACGAAATTAGCCGCAAAGAATTTAACACTTATATGAAGCTTAATAATGGCAAAGTAGCCACTGATTCTGAAGTAAGTGAGTCGGCATTTAAAGCTGAAATTGCTAAATTCGATAAAATTGAAAGCAGCTTTGCAAGTCTAGATAACGACAGCAATGGCTATATCTCGGTAGTTGAAGGTAACGATGATGATATTTCAAATCATTTTGGTTACATGGATAAAAACCAAGATAAGCGCATCAGTAAAAGCGAGTTTATGGGTTACATTAAAAAATACGGTAACGCAGTAGCTGAAGATGATGCATTAGAAGCTTTTAAAAGTAACTAATAGTTACCATTTTAGTAAGTAAGATTAAAGCCAGTGCTAGTCACTGGCTTTTTTGTGTTTTAAATTTAGTTATTTGATAGATATATTTTCCTAGTTTGGTGTTGTTCTGTCATAATAGATGGCTGTGTATTTTTATTTGTTAAGAGTGTGTATGGCGGGTCGGCGAATTAGTGATGAACAACTAGTTGAGATCATTGAAGCAGCTATTTTTGTTGCAGATAAGCCTGTTAGTAAACGCCACCTTAAAGACATCGTATTAATAGATTTAGCTATTTCTATGGCACGAATAAATGACGCAATAGATACAATACAAGAGCATTTTCAAACTCGTGGTATTCGCTTAGTTGAAGTTGGTAGTGGGTATCGGTTTCAGGCATGCAGTAGTTTAAGCCCTTGGTTAAATAACTTGTGGCAAGAACGCGCACCAAAATACTCGCGTGCTTTACTGGAAACATTATCACTTATTGCATACAGGCAGCCCATTACACGCGGCGAAATTGAGCAAGTAAGGGGTGTTACTACGGGTTCGAATATTATTAAAACCTTACTCGAAAGAGAGTGGGTTAAAGTGGTAGGGCATAAAGAGGTTCCGGGAAAGCCGGCTTTATATGCAACTACTAAGCAATTTTTAGATTATTTTTCGTTAACTGGACTTGAAAATTTACCTGCGTTGCCAACAGAGCAGCAAAGTAAAATTAACCAGTTATTGAGCGATCCTTCTGTGAGAGAACCATCCGAATGAGTATTATACAAGGTGAAAAGTTACAAAAAGTCTTAGCCCGTGCAGGCGTAGGCTCACGCCGTGAAATGGAAAAATACATTGACGCAAACCGCGTTAGTGTAAACGGTAAAGTGGCAAAGTTAGGTGACCGTGTTGAAGAAACCGATTTGATTCGTGTTGACGGACATAGTGTAAAAATCGAAGAAAAAGCAGACCGAATCTGTCGTGTGATTATGTATAACAAACCAGAAGGTGAGTTAAGCACACGTAAAGATCCTGAAGGGCGTCGTACTGTATTTGACCGACTTCCTCGTATTGATGGCGATCGCTGGATTGCGGTTGGTCGATTAGACGTTAATACATCGGGTTTAATGCTTTTTACAAACGATGGTGAACTGGCAAACCGTTTAATGCACCCAAGCTATGAAGTAGAGCGTGAATACTCTGCACGTGTATTTGGTGAAGTAACCAACGAGACGGTTAAAAACTTACTACGTGGTGTTGAGCTTGAAGATGGTCCAGCCAAATTCACGACTGTAACCCCTATGGGTGGCGAAGGCGTTAACCGTTGGTTTAACGTAACGTTAAATGAAGGGCGTAACCGTGAAGTTCGTCGTTTATGGCAGTCTCAAGATGCGGAAGTATCTCGTCTTATTCGTATTCGTTACGGTAAACTAGAGCTTGATAAGCGCGTGCCACAAGGTGGTTGGATGGAGTATGATTTAGAAACAGTAAACTACTTGCGTAAAACCGTTAAATTAGGTCGCGAAACACAAACTAAGCTTTCTGTTATGCCTGAAAAACGCAAAGATAAACGCGCCAAAATTAACCAAATTCGTAAAGCAGTTAAAAAACACAATCAGCGTGTTAAGCCGACTAAACGTAAATAATCAATTAGTTATTTATTTATTGAACACAAAAAAGCCGCTAATTGCGGCTTTTTTAATGTGCTGTTTAAATTATTTAAACTCTAAATTACTTTTTTACTTGAGCATCTAACGATTCGCCATTCACTTCACTAGAATCGTCACTCATTAGATATAAATATGTAGGCATTAAATCCTCTGGTGTAGCAAGTGCGTCTCTATCTTCACCTGGATATGCAGCAGCTCGCATTGAAGTGCGAGTAGCGCCTGGGTTAATACAGTTTACACGAATATTCGTTTTACCTACTTCACATGCCCATGTTTGCATCATACCTTCTACTGCAAATTTTGAGATGGCATAAGGCCCCCAAAATTCACGGCCTTTGCGGCCTACACCTGATGATGTAAATACTATCGATGCATTATCAGACTTACGAAGAACAGGAAAAAGTGCTTTAGTGATCATTGCTTGTGCAGTCACGTTTACTTTCATTATGTTTTCGAACGTAGATGAGCAAAAATGTTCAAGCGGACCGAGTGACCCTAAAATACCGGCATTATTAAGCAACCCATCAAGGCGCCCAAACTGATATTCGATTGTTGCAGCAAGGTCACGGTAGTTTTGTTTAGTTGCGCCTTTTAAGTCCATGGGTACAATTGCAGGTTTAGGGTAGCCAGCATTAACAATTTCATCGTAAACACATTCAAGTTTATTAGTTGTTTTTCCTAATAAGATAACTGTAGCGCCGTATTTTGCATACGTAATTGCTGCAACTCGGCCAATACCATCACCGGCGCCTGTTATTAAAATAACTTTATCTTTAAGTGCGTTTTCAGCTGCTTGATATGTGTGCATAAAAGTACCAATTCATATAATTTTTTTGATTTTAACATAGCGAAACGTGAAGTAATCGAATTTATTGTAAAATTAGGTGGCGAAAATAGAAACTTTACGTTAAGTTTAACTGGTCTAATGTCTCATTAATAACCTGATTACATTGTTTTAACTTAATACACTGATTAAACACACTATAAAAATAAAATACGTGCGGAGCCAACAATATGAAAAAAATGCTACTTTCACTCTCGGTTACAGCTGCTTTAGCAGGTTGTGGCGGTGGAGAAACGTTAACAGATGTCAAAAACGACACAGCACCAGTTATCCCAACAGCAACAGTTACATTTGATCCAGCAGCAGGTATCTTATCGGTACCTAATGATTTATTAATGAGTGGAACTCAAGACGGTACACTTAATATTCCTGGTGAATTAGATGACAACAATGTGTCTATTTCGCGCGCAGCTTATGCAAACCCTCAACTTGCACTAGGTGCACTTGATGGTTGGTCTTCGCAGGTTCCTTATAAAATCGATTTAACATTCCCACCAAATGTGAGTTTAGATGAAGCGTCTGCTGGGACCCCTGGTACAGTAAGAATTTTTGAAGTTGTAATGGGTGCAAGTTTAACTGATGCAGAATGTTCAGTTGTAGCTGCCGGTACTGCTTGTAAATTGATCGGTGAGCTTACTTTTGGTGTTGACTTTGTTACTCAAGCTTCAGGTGATGGCGTTGCAATTATTCCTTTAAAACCATTTACGGCAGGTAGCTCATACATCAATGTATTAACTACTGGTCTTAAAGATTCATTAGGGCGTTCTATTGAGCCTTCTTCTACTTATGGGCTGGTTAAACAAGAAGCGCCATTAATTACAGAAGCTCAACTTGGTTTGCAGGGTGCTGTTAACAGTTACGAAAATGTAGTTGTAAGTTCAGGAGATATCGCAAAAGAAGATATTATTTTTTCTAGTGCGATGACTATTCAATCAGCAGGCCCGGTACTCGGGACAATTAAAAAATTGCTAGCTGCAAGCTTGCAACAGCCTGCGTTACCAACTCCTGCGCTTCAAGTTCCTGAACAGCCTATGGTAAATGTACAACAAGTATTTGCTTCTCAGGGTGTAGAAGTCTCTGCTGCTTTCTCTGGTGTGCAATATCAAAAAGGTAGCATTATGTTACCGATGTATTTAGGTACGCCAACGGGTACTGATATTAGTGATTTAAGTGATACATATTGGCAAGGTATGTGTGATAACGCGGTGGCAATAATTGGTTATAAGGCCGTTGCAGGCGATGCATTTCCGACAGATCCTATTAGTGAAAATGATGGTTTATGTTCTGCATTAAGTGACGGACAATTACGTGACTTAGGACTAGACAGCACACGTCATTTGACAAAATACAACTCAATTCCAAAAGTACAAAGCATGGCAAATGTGCCAGTGCAAGTTACTAAACCTATTTTACCGATAATTAATGGTGTCCGTGCACAGTTACAATTAGATCCTATCGCAATGCCTGAAGGTGGATGGCCTGTTGTGATTATGCAGCACGGTATTACAACACAAAAAGAAAGTATGCTTGCTTTAACTGCGCAGCTTTCTATTCAAGGCTTTGCAACGGTTGCTATTGACCATCCAAGACATGGTGAGCGCGGAATAGATGTTGATGGTGATGGAACAGACGACTTTAATGCAACAACGGGTTCTGTGCTTAGTTACATGAACTTAAGTTCATTACTTGTTGCACGTGATAGCTTACGTCAATCGGCTGCTGATTTATTAGGCCTTCGTTTAGGCTTAAACTTTATTAACGATACAACTATCAATAGTAAAGACGTTACCTACATTGGGCATTCGCTAGGTTCTATTGTTGCTCCAGCATTTATTGCTCAAGCTAATACGCCAATGGCAGAAACGCTTGATCCGCTATTTAATGTAAACACGGTAGCTCTTGCAAGTGGTGGTGGCGGTATAGCAAGCTTCTTACTTGAATCTGCTGCGTTTGGTCCATTTATTCAAGGTTCAGTACTTTCACAAGCGGGTACAACAGAGGCTGATGAATTTACTGCATATTTACAAGGAGATGCAGTTTCTAACTGTGGCTCATTAATACCAGACATGGAAGCTTACTTGACATGTGGTTACAACGAATATATTGCATCACTTACCACTGCGGGTGAAACGACTAAACTTACTAACATTCAAGGTGTATTTACACAGTTTGCTTTTGCGGCGCAAACAGCGCTAGATAGTGGTGATCCAACGAACTACGCAGCCACTGTGAAAGCATTAGGTACTCCTGTTTATACTAATGTTGTTGTGGGTGATGGTGTTGATAACAAGCCTGACCAAGTGATACCACCAATGGCAGCTAATAATCCTATTTCTGGCACAATTCCATTAGCTAACTTGATGGGTCTTGAGACAGTAAGTTCTTCGCAAGCATTGAGTGAAACACCAGCAAGCTACTTAGTTAAATTTACTAAAGGGCATCATGGTTCTATATTAACACCAGCTCAAGATGCTGCACAGGCTGCAACTGTTGAAGGCAGTGCTGCCGCTAATGCAGAAATGCAGTTGCAAGTAGCTACTTACTTAGCTGCTCGCGGACGGATGTTATTAGTTTCCAACCCTGAGGTTGTGACTGATTAATAACCAGTAAAATAATTAACCTTTAAAAGCCACTGAAAAGTGGCTTTTTTTGCTTTAAAGCATGCTAAATTAGCTGAAATTTATAAATGGAGAAACCAGTTGGAATTTTTATACGAATACGGTTTGTTTTTTGCCAAAACAGTTACTTTTGTTATCGCTATAGCAGTTATTTTAATGCTAATAGTTGGCGCTGCGGTTAAGCCAAAGGCCAAAAAAGGTGAAATACAAATTGACGATATATCAGAGCAGTTAGTTGAACTTAAAGAGAGTTTTTTACAAAATACGTTGGGCAAAAAAGAGCTTAAAGCGCATCAAAAACAACTTAAATCAAAAAGTAAAAAAGCAGATAAAGATGAGCCTAAACCTCGTTTATATGTAATTGACTTTGTGGGTAGTATGGATGCTCACGAAGTAGAAAGTTTACGAGAAGAAATAACGGCCATTATCTCTATTGCCGATCCAAGTAAAGACAAAGTACTTATTCGTTTAGAAAGTGGTGGTGGAGTTGTACATGGCTATGGACTTGCTGCATCTCAGTTACAGCGTATTAAAAGTGCGGGTATTCCTCTAAGTGTTGCAATTGATAAAGTGGCAGCAAGTGGTGGTTACATGATGGCGTGTGTCGCGGACGAGATACTTGCAGCGCCTTTTGCAATAGTTGGATCTATTGGTGTGATAGCTCAAATACCTAACTTTAATAAAATATTAAAGAAAAATGATGTTGAATTTGAGCAAATAACAGCAGGTGAATTTAAACGCACACTTACTTTATTTGGTGAAAACACAGATAAGGCCCGTGAAAAATTTCGTGAAGAAATTGAACAAACACATGGTTTATTTAAAACGTTTGTAAGCACTCAACGTCCAAGCTTAGATATAAACTTAGTTGCGACAGGTGAGCATTGGTTTGCAACTCAAGCGATTGATAAAGGCTTGGTAGATGTTATAAAAACAAGTGATGATGCATTGCTAGAGCAGCAACATGAGCGCCAAATTTATAAGATTAAATACAAAGTTAAAAAAGGGTTGAGCGATAAGCTAGCTCTTGGCTTGAGTAGTGGTGTAAATAAAGTGGGAATAAACTTACTTTCTAAGTTTAAGTCGTTAAATCCTTAGATTAGAATCTTTTTCAGGATTCAGTTAAATTATTTTTACTCGAAAAAAAACCTTGATGGATTGCATCAAGGTTTTTTTATAGCTATATAAATGTAGCTTATGAGTCAATAGATTTATGATAATCTTCTAAGTCTTTAGCTGCATTAGGGTCGTTAAAGATGCTCTCATCTAGCTCACCTTCAGACTTGGCAACAACACAGGTAACCATACAATCGCCGGTTACATTAACTGCTGTACGTGTCATATCAAGTAATCTATCTACACCGATAATAATTGCAATCCCTTCTACAGGTAAGCCAACTTGGTTAAGTACCATTGCCAGCATTATTAAACCAACACCAGGTACGCCTGCTGTACCTACAGAGGCAAGTGTTGCTGTTAATATAACCATTAAATAATCAGATATTGTCAAATCGACACTAAACACTTGTGCAATGAACACGGTAGCCACACCTTGCATGATGGCAGTGCCATCCATGTTAATGGTAGCACCCAGTGGGATAGTAAATGAGGCAACCGAGTTATTAGCACCTAACTTTTTAGTAGCAGTTTCAAGTGTAATAGGCATAGTTGCGCTTGAGCTCGAGGTACTAAATGCAAATAAGCATGTGTGCTTCATTTTTGCTAAGAAAATAAGCGGGTTTAAGCCCGTTAATATTTTTAAAAGCAATGTGTAGTTTACAAAAGCATGTAATAACAGTGCAAGCACTACAACGCCAAAGTACTTCGCTAAGCTCACAATTAAGTTAAGCTCAATTGTTGTAAACAGTTTTGCCATTAAAAAGAACACGCCATAAGGGGCAATATTCATTAAAAGCGTAACTAGTTTTAAAATCACAGTGTTTAAATCTTCAAATACGGTAGCAACACGTTTTCCTGCTTTACCACTTAATGCCATTGCTACACCAAATAAAAGTGCAAACACAATAACTTGAAGCATATTGCCTTTGGCCATTGCTTCAAAAGGATTTGTAGGAAACATATCTATAATTACACGTGCAAGGGTAGGTGCTTCTTTAGCATCGTAGGTTGCATTAGATGGCAAGCTTATACCTTCACCAGGGCTAAATAATAAGGCAAGTGTAATCGCCACTGTTATAGCAATAGCTGTAGTTAATAAATATAAACCAATAGATTTACCACCTAGGCGGCCTAGTTTTTTAGGGTCGCTTAAGCTACAGGTACCACAAACAAGCGATACAAAAACAAGAGGCACAACTAACATTTTTAAGCTGGCAATGAATATTTGACCACCAACATGGAAAATACCATCAACAAAAAAGGCTTTAATTGGCAAAGAGAATAACCCAAGTGGTATTAGATAATCGTCTTCACCAGCTAATATAGCCTGAAATATAAAACCTACTGTAACCCCAAGCGCCATACCAATCATGATGCGAGTGGTTAAACTCATTGAACGGATTTTTGACATATTTCCTGATCTACATTTTATAAATTTGCCATAGACTACCAGCAAGGAAATATTTACTACAGAAAAAGTTAGTATTTATTTAAAAATATTTTGCACAAAAAAGTAATAAAAAACTGTGATTTTAGACTAAGTTATAGGTTAATATTAAGTGTAAATTAATTTTAATTATAATAACAACGCTAGGGAGAGGTTCATGCCTTTAATGCGACTGCTCGGCATTTCATTGCTAAGTTTTTTACTCACAGCCTGTGGTGGCGGTGGGTCACTTGAAAAAGACGGCTCTATTAGTGATGGTGATTCCACTACAGAGCCTGCTACATACTCGGTTTCATTAAAGGGATATTCTCAAACAGACGCAACAGAGTCAAACGCTGTTGCGGCAGATTCTCCTTTAAACCTGCGAGCAATACTCACTGATAACGATGGTGATTTTGTTGGTAGTCAGCGAATTACATTTTCTTTAACTGATACGGTTGGGGCTTTAAGCCAAACATCTGCACTTACAAATGCAGATGGAGAAGCCGAAGTTGAACTAATGGCTGGTACTGTAGAAGGTGCTGGAGAAGTAACTGCCACATATACAGTTGATGGCACAACCTACACAGATAGTTTTTCGTTTAGCTCAACAGGTGATGCAGCAAGTGATGTTGAAAACGCATACACAATTAGTGTGCAAGGCTATTCTCAAGTCGACGGTAGTGAGTCAAATGCTGTTACAGCCGATTTCCCATTAAATATACGAGCTAGACTTTCTGATGCAGATGAAAATATTATTTCAGGTGGACGTATAACATTCGCACTAGCAGACAACATTGGCTCTCTTGCTCAATCTTCGGCACTAACTCAAGCTGATGGTCTAGCTACAATTGAGTTAACCGCAGGCACTACAGAGGGAGCAGGTGAAGTAACCGCTACTTATTCTATAAACGGAGAGTCCTATTCGAGTACTTTTTCGTTCAGCTCTGCTGGTGATTCAGAACAAAATATTGAAAGCGACTTCACTATAGAGCTAAAAGGTTTATCTCAATCTGATGGTACAGAAGCAACAGCGGTAACGGCCGCTAACCCTTTAAATATTCAAGCAACACTGTTTGATGATGAAGGCTCAGTTGTTGTAGCAGAGCGTATCACGTTTGCACTTTCAGATAATATTGGTGTTTTAGATAAAACATCAGATTTAACAAACGAAATGGGTCAAGCATCAGTCATATTAACAGCTGGCACTATAGAAGGTGCTGGTATAATTACAGCCACTTATACTGTCAGTGGTGAGTCTTATGCAGAAAGCTTTTCGTTTAGTTCAGCTGGTGATGCAGCTATAAATCCAAATAATGAATACGTGATCCAATTACAAGGCTTCTCTCAAGGGGATGGGTCTGAAACTAATTCAGTTTCAGGGGATACTCCAATCGATTTAATCGCTACTCTTACTAATAATGGTAGTCAAGTATCTGGTGAGGTAATAACATTTTCTCTATCGGGTAATGTGGGTTCTTTAAATGCAAGTTCGGCACTTACACAAACTAATGGACAAGCGAAAGTAGAATTAACATCAGGAACAATTGAAGGAGCTGGTCAAGTTACAGCAAGTTTCACTCAAAATAGTATTACTTATAGTGCTACATTTTCGTTTCAATCAGATGGCAAAGAAGGAAGCCAACCAGCTTATAGTTTAACTTTGCAAGGGTATTCAAACGGAACGGAAGTTCAATCAAATACGGTTACTTCATTAGTGCCACTTGAACTAAGAGCAACGCTACTTAATGACGGTACTCCAGTTAGCTCACAAAGTGTTAACTTTTCGTTAGCTAGTAATATAGGTATTTTAAACCCTAGTTCTGGTAGTGTTTTAACCAATAGTAATGGTATAGCTACTATTGAGCTTCTAGCTGGAAATATTGAAGGTGCTTCAGAATTATCTGTAACTTACATAAATAATGGTGTTACGTACTCATCGGAAGCCTTTGACTTTGAATCTATCATTGTTGAAAAGGCTGAAATTACGGTGAGCTTATTAGCAAGTGATGGTTCGACCACTCGTAATGTAGATTTTTTAAGCCCTGCTGTTGCTCAGGCACAACTATTATTAAATGGTGAGCCAGGTGCCTATAAGTTAGTAGCATTTAATTTATCAGGCTTAGGCACTATTAATCCTTCTAATGGTACTGCACTGACCAATGAACTGGGGATTGCGAAGGTTGATTTATTAGCAGGGACAGAAGCCGGGGCCGGTTCAATTACGGCCGAATATATTGATAGCGATAACACAAGTTTTACAGCTGAAGCTTTTACATATACAACTGCAGGTGATTCTCCTGATCAAGGTGATGCCGATAATTTCACAATTGATCTAAGTTTAATATCGTCAACAACACTAATACAAACAAGTGAAATTAGTGCTAACGATAATGGCCTAGTGCAAGCTCTAGTCCTAGATTCAAATGGTGACCCAGTAGTGGGAGAAGTGGTTTCTTTTAGCTCTACTTTAGGTAGTCTTTTACCGAGTTCGGGTACGGCACTAACAAATACTAATGGTATTGCCACTCTAAATTTGACACCAGGTACAATTGAAGGAGCTGGTAATGTTACAGCACAGTACGAAGCTATTACAGAAACGGTAGGGTTTTATACTCGTGGTGATGCTATTGACCCTAATCAAAGCACTGCGGATATCAATTTTAAAATTTTGCAAAATTGTCCGGTTGATTTTAAAACAATCAGAGATGCAAATTTATGTGAAGAGATAACAAGTATCTCAGGTGATTCTTCAGCTATTTTATTTATTGAAGTGACTAATGAAAATTCAACAACACCACTTACTCAAACACTAGTTACTGCAACTACAACTATTGGTACAATTTCACCTACTACAGGTACTGCAATTACAGATTCTAGTGGTATTGCTATATTAGATATCGTACCTGGACGTGATGTAGGAGCAGGTGAAGTTACAGTATCAGTGCTAGACAGTAATTTAACGAAAGCATTTCAAATTGCGGCTGTTGACATTGATATTACTCTTACAAGTTCATTAGCAGCGAATGAGTTATTATCGGCTGGAGCTACTGCATTAATCTCTATCGAAATTACTAAAGACGGTCAACTATATACAACACCACTAAATGTTGAATTTACCTCAGGTTGTGTAGCGAGTGGTTTAGCTGTAATGGATGAGTCAGTAACCAGTATAGGTGGTTTTGCGCGCTCAACATACCGTCCTTTAACATGTGTAGGTGGTGATATAATTACTGCAACGGTTATTACCGGTGGTGATACTGTATCAGGTACTACAACAATAGATGTGTCTCCAGCAGATATTGGCTTTATACAATTTATTGAAGTTACAGAACCAGTTATTTCATTGAAAGGCACTGGTGGTGCAAATAGAAGTGAAATTTCAAATGTTAAGTTTAAGCTTATTGATTCTAACGGAAATGCATTAGCCTCTAAAACTGTTAACTTTGGCTTATCAACTTCAGTTGGTGGTATCACTATTACTCCAACTTCAGCTATCACTAATAGCGCTGGTGAAATACAAACAACAGTTCAGTCGGGAGCAGTTGCTACGCCAGTTCGTGTTATCGCATCAAGCCAAGAAGATATAAATGGCGAAGTTGTTGTTGTAACAGCACCATCTGATATTTTGGTTATTAGCACAGGTATTGCTGATCAAAATAGTTTTTCTTTGTCACGCTCTGAATTTAACCCACATGGTTTGAATGTTGATGGTACCGAGGTATCAGTAAATGCGCGTTTAGCTGATCACTTTAATAATCCAGTCCCCGATGGTACGGCCATAAGCTTTATTACTGAAGGTGGTGTTATCGAACCGAGTTGTACAACTAGCAATGGCGCTTGTAGTGTTAAATGGACGAGCAGCAATCCTCGCCCATTTACTGATTCTTTATATGAAAATTCTATTTCAGAGAAGTGTGATAGTGGGTTACCTTGTCCGCTTGGTATCTTAAACAATGATTACAGCGTAGATTTACCATTAGGTGGAAGAGCAACAGTGCTTGCTTATGCTATTGGTGAAGAAACATTCTCAGATCTCAATGGTAATGGCTATTTTGATAGTGAAGATTTTTTTGAAGATTTATTCGACATTCCTGAAGCCTTTGTGGATCATAATGAAGATGGTATTTACGGTGGTAAAGATTGTGCAGATGGTACAGCCTTACCATGTACTAAAGATGCCTCTATCGGTGATGAATTTGAGGACTTTATAGACTTTGATGGAAGTGGTACTTGGACAACAGGAAATGGTTTGTACAACGGTTTATTGTGTTTGGAGTCAGATGAAACTGCCGGTATTTGTAGCCGTAAAATGGTTAATGTATTTCAAAACCAAGAAATTGTTATGTCAGGAGATTCTGCTTTTTACAGGTTAGTTACATTTGCTGATGATTGTGCTGCAATAGCTGGAGCTACTGCGACTGAAGTGCGAGTAAATAGTGACTTAACTAGCCCTTTAGTTCGTCGAGTGCAAAATGATCCAACTAGTGCACTGATGTGTCAAGTGAGTGCTATAGATTTAACTCAAACTGCATCTGGAACAAGTAGCTTAAGTTTAATTGTATATATTGCAGATGTATATAATAACCCAATGCCTGTAGGGAGTGATGTTACAATAACTACAGATAACGGTGAGCTGACAGGAACTACTAATTATACATTTCCTAACACAACCAGTATTGTACCGATTGGAGTTTCATTCGGGATTAAGAGAGAGCCACTTACGGGCGGTAATGAGAGTTCTTCTGGTAGTTTAACTATTGCTACAGAGGCAACATCTGGTCTTGTAACTTCTATTTCTATACCGGTAGAAGATGATCTTTAACCTGTAAACTAAAAAAATGCCAACCTTTAGGTTGGCATTTTTGTTTCTGTTCTATATATTCCACATCAATTAATCTAAAAACACTAGTTTGTTTAATTTAACGACAAAAATTGTTCGTTTATTCAGTAAATACTGAAAAGTTTGTATTAAAAGCTTGTAACAACTAGTGTTTGTAGATATACCTATAAATATTCGCGCCGCTTATGTCGGCAAAACACATTTTCAATATTTGGTTAGAAATAGGCAACTATGGGCAAATCGCTAGTAATTGTAGAGTCTCCTGCTAAGGCTAAAACAATTAATAAATATTTAGGTAATGACTTCATCGTAAAGTCCAGTATTGGGCATGTACGAGATTTACCTACTTCAGGTTCGAGCAAAGCTAAAGTGCCGGCAATTAAAACGCCAGCAGAAGTTCGTAAAATGGAACCTGAAGAGAAAGCAGCGTATAAAAAGCAACGAGA
Source organism: Pseudoalteromonas sp. NSLLW24 (assembly GCF_015864725.1). Classification (NCBI taxonomy): domain Bacteria; kingdom Pseudomonadati; phylum Pseudomonadota; class Gammaproteobacteria; order Alteromonadales; family Pseudoalteromonadaceae; genus Pseudoalteromonas; species Pseudoalteromonas sp. NSLLW24. Next base: position 247,609 of record NZ_JADYWQ010000001.1, read on the forward strand.
TTATACAAACTTAGTCGCGCGTATGGGTATAGACCCAAATCAAGGCTGGGATCCGCATTACGAAATACTGCCTGGTAAAGAAAAAGTTGTTCAAGAATTACAAAAGCTGGCAGAAAATGCAGACCAAATATATCTCGCAACGGATTTGGATAGAGAAGGGGAAGCAATTGCTTGGCACCTTCAAGAAATCATTGGTGGTGATCCTGCTAAATATAAGCGCGTAGTTTTTAACGAAATTACTAAAAACGCAATACAGCAAGCGTTTGAAACACCTGGCGAGCTCAATACTGATATGGTTTACGCTCAGCAAACACGTCGCTTTTTAGACCGTGTTGTTGGCTTTATGGTATCACCTTTATTGTGGGCTAAAGTGGCCCGTGGACTTTCTGCAGGACGAGTTCAGTCTGTTGCGGTACGTTTATTAGTAGAGCGTGAGCGTGAAATTAAGGCGTTTATCCCTGAAGAATTTTGGGATATTCACGCTGACGTTAAAAATACTGAGTCTGAGTTACGTTTAGAAGTAGCCAAACAAGCAGGAAAGCCTTTTAAGCCTGTAAATGAAGCTCAGGCTAGCGCAGCGGTTAAAAGCCTTGAGAATGCAGAATACAAAGTAATTAGCGTTGAAGAAAAACCAAGTAAAAGTCGCCCAAGTGCGCCATTAATTACTTCAACCATGCAGCAAGCAGCAAGCACACGTTTAGGTTATGGCGTTAAAAAGACCATGATGCTTGCTCAGCGTTTGTATGAAGGCGGGTATATTACGTATATGCGTACTGATTCAACTAATCTTTCGAAAGATGCCGTTGAAATGTGTCGTGAGTATGTAACAAACGAGTTTGGTGCTAAATACTTACCAAAAGATCCAATTAGCTACAGCTCTAAAGGCAATGCACAAGAAGCGCATGAGGCAATACGTCCTTCAAGCGTTACCGTGTTATCTGGTCATGTTGAAGGTGTAGACGCCGATGCTAAAAAGCTGTACGAGCTAATTTGGCGTCAATTTGTAGCGTGCCAAATGGTACCTGCTGAATACGATTTAACAACACTAACTGTTGCAGCTAACGACTTCCAGCTTAAAGCGAAAGGCCGTGTGCTCCGCTTTGATGGTTGGACAAAAGTACAACCTGCAATACGTAAGAAAAACGAAGAAGATCAATCACTACCGGCTGTTAAAGAAGGTGAAGTCCTTACTTTAATCGAACTTGATCCTAAGCAACATTTTACTAAACCGCCAGCGCGCTTTAGTGAAGCAAGTTTAGTAAAAGAGCTTGAAAAACGCGGTATTGGTCGTCCATCTACTTATGCGTCAATTATATCAACGATTCAAGATCGTGGTTATGTACGTGTAGAAAACCGCCGTTTCTTTGCTGAAAAAATGGGTGAAATAGTTACCGATCGCTTGGTTGAAAACTTCACTGATTTAATGAACTTTGATTTTACAGCTAAAATGGAAGGCCGTTTAGATGATATCGCTGAAGGCGAGCGTGTATGGACTCAAGTTCTAGATAAGTTTTATGCTGATTTTTCAACGCAATTAACTGTTGCTAAAGACGAGCCAGAGAACGGTGGTATGCGTCTTAACGAGATGGTTGAAACTGATATTGAATGTCCTACGTGTAGCCGAAAGATGGGTATACGAACGGCATCAACTGGTGTTTTCTTAGGGTGTACAGGTTACAGCCTTCCGCCAAAAGAGCGTTGTACTACAACAATGAACTTGGTGTCGGGTGATGAAGCAGTTGCAGCTGATGTAGAAGATGTAGAAACTGAAAAGTTAATGCAGATGAAGCGTTGTCCTATTTGTGAAACTGCAATGGATTCATATCTAATCGACGAAACCCGTAAATTACATGTGTGTGGTAATAACCCGGCATGTAAAGGGCATATTGTTGAAGAAGGTACCTTTAAAATTAAAGGCTATGACGGACCAATTATCGAATGTGATAAATGTGGCTCTGACATGGAACTTAAATCGGGTCGTTTTGGTAAGTATTTTGGCTGTAATAATGACGAGTGTAAAAACACACGTAAACTACTTAAAAGTGGCGAAGCTGCTCCACCAAAAGAAGATCCTGTTCACATTACTGAGTTAGAGTGTGAAAAGTCAGATGCGTATTTCGTATTACGTGATGGCGCCGCTGGTATATTCTTAGCTGCAAATACTTTTCCTAAGTCTCGTGAAACACGTGCACCTAAGGTAGAAGAGTTAAAACGCTTTAGAGACCGTATCTCGCCTAAGTTTTATTACTTAGCAGATGCACCTGCTAAAGATCCTGATGGTAATCTTGCTGTTGTACGCTACAGCCGTAAAAATAAAGCTCAGTATGTTATGACTGAAGTTGACGGTAAAGCTACTGGCTGGACTGCTCATTATGAAGCAGGTAAATGGACAGAAGAAGCGAAGAAAAAGGCAGCACCTAAAAAGAAAGCTGCTGCAAAAAAGGTACCAGCTAAAGCAAAGCCTAAAGCGAAAGCTAAAAAAGAAGATGAATAAGCACGTTATCGCTTATTCATAACTTTTTATAGGTTTTAAAAAACCATAAAAAAACCGGAATGCACAGCTTGTGTCTATTCCGGTTTTTTTGTGCCTAGTTAAATGTTTTCGCAACGGCTTTATTAGCAGTACATTCAACTAAGCGTATTGGAGATACCAGTTTTATTAAAAAATGGTCATTATATTGCACTAAATAACCCACTCACTGCGTTAAAAAACATTCATATAAAACAACTATATGTCATGCTATTGAGCTATTTTCTTAGCGCTAAAATAGATCACTAATTTAATGCAATTGGTATGATTAAATCTTAACAGAAGATACTTTTTTATAGCCTTCAGATTCAAGCTCATCATTTACGCATTTTAATACGTAGGCATTTAGCTCTTCATTGCTTACGTCATCATCTTTAGCCCAGTTAACACACATTTCTGTGTATTCTTTTACCATTTCGGCTGAAGCTGTTGGCGCATCGTCTGCTACCGCGTAAGTCGCAGATACTGCAAATAGTGGAGCTACGATTAATGCTAGCAATGCTTTTTTCATTCGTTTATTCCTAAAAAAATGGTGTGATGACTGATTTACCCAGTTTAAGATTAGGTTTAAACCAGTAGTGCCCAATCCAGAACAACTCTGTTGGTATACTGATTTTTAAACGAAAACGAAATAAAAGATAACGAAATTTTTTTATCGTGAAGATGAGTAATTTACTTGTCAGGATTTCGCAGCATTGTGTTGCAGTGGTTTATAAGCTAAGGTCGCTTTTTTTAATTAAAAGACAAATCAATGTCATCACACACCCCTAATAAAAAACCACGCCAAGCTAATAAAGTAGAGCATGCATTAGAATCTTTTATTTTTAAAGGGCGTTGGCTACTAGCCCCATTTTTTGTGGGTTTACTATTTGCAGTTGTACTGTTGTTAATAAAGTTTTTTAAGCAGCTTTATTTAATGGGTATTGCGACATTTACAGCAACAAATCAAGAGTTACTTGTCGGTATTCTAACTTTAGTTGATACGGCATTATTAGCGGGGTTATTGCTGATCATTACATTTAGCGGTTACGAGAACTTTGTTTCTAAGCTTAATATTGATAATCATGAAGACAGACCATCTTGGATGGGAAAAGTTGGTTTTTCAGGTCTAAAGATGAAATTAATAAGTGCGATAGTCGCTATTTCTGCTGTTGAGTTATTAAAAGTATTTATAAACTCAGGCGCATATCCAAGTGATGAGCTACTTTGGAAAGTGACTATTCATGTTACGTTTGTAATGTCAGGCGTTTTATTTGCTTTAACTGACTACTTAAACAGTAAAACCCAAAGTCATTAGAAAAATTAAACGCATAAAAGAGCCCAAGTAATTTACTTGGGCTTTTTATGTTTAGAGCTTAGCTGTAATATTAAGTGTAATTATTGATGTCATTAACACTTTGCATAAAAGCAAGCGAAAGGCTCAAGTGTTAGTGTGTCTTGGCTTAATTTTGCGCTGTGGTGGCTAAGCTCATTGTATTCTTTAACGATTGATGTTGGCATATCAGTACTTGTTTGTTGAGAGCTTAGATTAAACATGCACAGCATTTTTTGCGGTCCAAGCGTTCTATAAAAAGCAAGCACAGGCTCAGGCGTTTCAATAAACTCAATATCACCCTCTAGTAAAACAGTTTGGCTTTTGCGCCACGCCATAAACTCACGATAGGCGTTTAAAATTGAGTTGCTATCATTAGTTTGCACAGCGACTGATTGCTGTTTGTGTGCATCATCAACAGGTAGCCAAGGTTTTACATCACTAAAACCCGCATGAGGTGAATCAACTTGCTCCCAAGGCATTGGCGTTCTACAGCCATCACGCCCTTTAAAGTTAGGCCAAAATGTAATGCCGTATGGGTCTTGTAAGTCTTCAAAGGCAACAGATGCTTCACCTAAACCAAGCTCTTCACCTTGGTACATACATACACTGCCACGAAGGGAAGCAAGTAGGGCGGTTAGCATTTTACATTGCTGAGGGTTTATTTCGCCATTTTCGCTCCAGCGACTTGCTACGCGCTCTACATCATGGTTGCTAAATGCCCAACACGGCCAACCCTCAGTCATACGTTGTTCAAGAGTTTGAACCGTAGTTCTAATATATTCACTTGAATAATCATTTGTTAAGAGCTCAAAGCTATATCCCATGTGCAGCTTATCGCCACCTTGGGTGTACTGCGCCATTGTCGCCAATGAATCTTCTGATGAGATTTCGCCAAGCGATACAGTACCTGGGTATTTATTAAGTAATGTGCGAATGTCTTGCATAAACTCAATATTTTCTGGCTGAGTGTTGTTGTAGTAATGATACTGAAATGCGTATGGGTTATCTTCACTAAAACCACGACCCTGGCGCTTATCTTTTGGTTTAGCTGGGTTATCGCGAAGTTGTGCATCGTGATAACAAAAGTTAATAGCATCTAATCTAAAGCCATCAACGCCTTTTTTAAGCCAAAACTCTACGTTATCAAGTACAGCTTGTCTTACGTCAGGATTATGAAAGTTTAAATCGGGTTGTTCGGTTAAAAAGTTATGCAAATAATATTGCCCACGGCGAGGTTCCCACTGCCACGCGCCACCACCAAAAATAGACAGCCAATTATTAGGTGCTGTGCCGTCATCTTTAGCTTCAGCCCAAACATACCAATCCGCTTTATCGTTATTTTGATTTTCGCGGCTATCTGTAAACCATTGATGCTGATCTGATGTATGGCTTAGTACTTGGTCAATTATGATTTTAATATTGCGATCATGGGCTTGGCTAATAAGTTCATCAAAATCGTTTAAATCACCAAAAAGCGGGTCAATGTCACGGTAGTCACTAATATCGTAGCCAAAGTCTTTCATCGGCGATTTGAAAAAAGGTGAAATCCAAATTGCATCAACGCCTAAGCTTTTAATGTAATCAATACGATTAATAATCCCTTTTAAGTCACCAATACCATCGTTGTTGCTATCTTGAAAGCTACGCGGATAAACTTGATAAATAACCGCACCTTTATACCACTGCTTTTGGGTCATGCTTTTCTCCGTCATTCCACACAGTATTTAGACTATTCTTTATTGTGATTACGATTAATCACGTTATTTTCAAAAAGCATACGTGAAGCCTTTAATTCTGTAAAAAGTCTGCATACGTATGCACTAAAAATAATGCAATAAAATTATTTAAAATAAGCGCTTAGCGCATCTTTAGCGGTGTTCGTTTTGTGTGTTTAATGTTTACCAATTATGTTATTCATTCATTTTTTAGTTAAATTTAACCTAACAGTTTGTACTATAAAGGAAATATACCCTTGGTTTTACTAGGAATGGTCTGACCAATTTAACACTTAGTAAATGTGCAATTATTTAAAAGTTATATAACAGCGCTAATTAATTTCATCTTGTTTACATTCAAGTAGGAAGGCTATTAGTTTTCTACAAAATAGATTTAATCTGTCATGCTCTTTCAGTGTTTTTTGTTTTGCTTATTTTTAATAAAATCATGTGGTTAAAATTATATATGTGTAATATATGTTAATTTTAGGCTACATTGAAATTGTTGAATACGTATGCATAAAGTTGTTAATAAAATAAATCTGGCGTTAATATTCATCCTGACAACAAAATTAGCTCGCCTTGTTTAACTATCACTTAAACATTGAACGCGGGTATCACAATATGGGTAACGGGAAAACATTATGTCTATGTTCAAACCAAGTATATTAACTTTGGCATTAACAGCTGCAGGCTTATCAAGCTTTGCTACACAGGCTGCTCAAGAAGATACAATAAAAAAAGATGATGTAGAAGTTATCGAAGTTAAAGGCTTTCGTGGCAGTGTTGTAGAATCAATCAACACAAAACGCTTCTCTACACAGGTTGTAGAATCTATATCGGCTGAAGACATTGGCAAATTGCCAGATTCTTCAATTGCTGAATCGATTGCGCGTTTACCCGGTTTAACCGCCCAGCGCTTAGATGGTCGAGCAAGTCGTGTCTCTATTCGTGGTTTTGGCGAGAATGAAAGTGGCACAACGTTTAACGGTCGTGAGCAGGTATCGATTGGTGATAACCGTGGTGTAGAGTTTGACCTTTATCCATCAGAAATAATGAGCGGTGTAACTGTTTATAAAACGCCAAATGCAAGTATTGATGCTGAAGGTATTGCCGGTGTTATTAATATGCAAACCGTGCGCCCTTTAAGTAAAGGCGAGCGTGTTGTGCAAGTAAATGGGCAGTATGAGCAAACCAGCTTTGGTAAATTAAATCCAGACGGTAATGATGACGGTTACCGAGGCACTATTTCATACATTGACCAGTTTGCTGACGATACAATTGGTGTTGCCTTTGCTTTAAATACAATGAGTTCACCAAATCAAGAAAAACGTTGGAACTCGTGGGGCTACCCAGAATTCACTGAAAATGGTAACGATTATTCAATTTTAGGTGGCGCTAAACCATTTGTACGTTCATCTACACTTGAGCGCGATTCTGCAATGCTTGTACTTGAAGCCGCACCTACAGATAAATTAAACATGACGTTTGATGCGTTATATGTAGATTTTACAGATGAAAAAATTCTACGCGGTATTGAAGTTCCGTTTGCATGGGGACAAGGTAGTATTGATGCAAATAGTGTTGTAGTTGATGAAGCATCTGGCTTTATAACTAGTGCAGTAACACAAGGCCAACGTGTAGTAGTTCGAAACGATTATGAAGAACGCGAAGCGGAACTTACAGCTTTTGGTTTTAATACTAAATATGATATTGACGATTCGTGGTCAGTAGAGTTTGACGCAAGCTACTCACAAGTAGACCGTAAAATCTGGAGTGTTGAGAGCTACTCAGGTACAGGGCGTGGTGATGCTCGCGGTGTTGCAGATAACTTAGGTTATACATTTAATGGTGGAAACACCGGCGCAAGCTTTACTCATGACTTAGATTATAGCGATTATGGTTTAATACAGTTAGGTGGCCCGCTATCGTGGGGTGCAAGCTCTGCACTTAACGATAAATATGGTTTAACTGGTACTGAGTATGAAAACCAAGCGCAAGATGGTTTTATTAATGCACCGACCATTGAAGATGAGCTGTCAACATTAAAAATAGCGGCTTCAAAGGTATTAGAAAACGAGTACATAAGCTCTATTGAATTTGGTATGTCTTACAAAGAACGTGAGAAAACAAAAGATTCAGAAGGTTACTTTATGACGTTATCTAGCTTTTCGCTTGATAGCCCAGGCATGCTTAATGTGCCAGAACAGTACCGTAACGGAAGTGTTGATTTAGGCTTTATAGGCATGGGCGATATGATTGCTTATGACGTAAATGGCTTAGTTAACGACGGTTATTACGACTTACTGGCAGAGAGCTTAACAAATACAAGTCATGCGACTAAATCGTGGACTGTAAAAGAAGAAATTACTTCTGCATTTGTTCAAGCAAATATTAATGCTGAAGTAAGCGGCCTTGCATTAACGGGTAACGTGGGCGTGCGTTATGTACAAACTGATCAATCATCACAAGGTAATGCATTTAGTACTGTTGATGGTGTGGTTGTTACATCACCGACAAACATAAGTCATGATTACTCGCACGTATTACCTAGCTTAAACCTGTCACTTGCGATTGATGAGCAACAAACGATACGTTTTGGTGCTGCTAAAACAATTTCTCGTGCACGCTTAGATGAAATGAATTCATCAGTTAATGCTTCATATAATCAAACACCTGATGAAAATGGCAACTATTGGTCTGTATCGGGTGGTAACCCAAATTTAGAACCTAAAGAAGCAACCGGCTACGATTTTACTTACGAGAATTACTTTAGCGATGAAGGTTACTTCTCTGCTGCGTTTTTCTATAAAGATTTAACTCAGTGGATTTTTGACGGCACGTATGCAATTGATATGTCAGGCGTAGCTGACCCTTCAACAGGTGAAGTTCCTGCAACAGCATCAGGTACAGGCAGCGGTAAAATAAATGGCGGCGGTGGCGATTTATATGGTTACGAGCTTTCACTAGCGTTACCATTTAAAATATTCCATCCATCTCTTGAAGGTTTTGGTTTAATTGCCAGCCATACAGGAATAGAGTCTGATATAGAGGATCAAAACGGTAACGATTACGAGCTACCAGGTCTTTCGGATAAAATTCAAAGCTTAACAGTTTACTACGAAATGCATGGTATGCAATTACGTACCAGTATGCGCAAACGCAGTGCCTTTAAAGGTGATGTATATGGTTTAGGTTTTAACACTGAACAAGTTGATATTTTAGGTGAAACTATTTGGGATGTTCAAGCAGGTTATGACTTCTCTGAGGCCGGTATTGAAAGCCTTGAAGGTTTATCTGTTCAGTTTCAAGTACAAAACTTAACTGAAGAACCGTTTACGTCACTTTCTGGCGATAATGCTCTACAAGTACGTGACTACCAAGATTACGGTCGTACTTACTTGTTAGGCTTTAGTTACAAGCTATAATAAAAGTTGTGTGTAGAAGCCCTTGTGATTTGTTTTACAAGGGCTTTTTTATAGCTAGTTTATCAAACACTGATTAATACCAATTCGCTTAATTAAGTTTATTGAGCGCTGTATTAAAGCGTGGGCAATAATATGAAACCAATAAAACATGTCGTAATTGCAGGCGGTGGTACCGCAGGGTGGATAACAGCAGCACTGCTTAATAAAGTGTTAGGTAAAGTAATTAATATCACACTAATAGAATCATCAGCTATTGGTACGGTAGGAGTGGGTGAAGCAACGATACCGCCCATTATGCAACTTAATAACGCGCTGGGTATAAACGAGCAAGATTTTATTAATGCCACTAATGCTTCAATAAAATTAGGTATAGAGTTCGAAAACTGGAAAACGCCAGGGCATAGCTACATGCATGCGTTTGGCTCGTTAGGTAAAGATTTTCCCTTTTGCGATTTTTATAACTTTTGGTTAAAAGGTCAAATTACGGGTTGCGAAGACGACTTATGGGATTTTTCACTCAATTACCAAGCGGCTAAACAGCATAAATTTGCACCCCTCAATACAATTCCTAATACCCAACTACCTGGGCTGAGTTACGCATATCATTTTGATGCGACGCTTTACGCTGAATACTTAAAAAAGTTGGCTATATCGCGCGGTGTTAAACACATAGATGCAAAAATAAGCCATGTTGAACAATGCGATACAGGCAATGTTAAAAGCCTAGCACTGGATAACGACAGTCAAATTAGTGGTGATTTATTTATAGATTGCACCGGGCTGCGTGCCTTGTTAATTGAGCAAACACTTAATACAGGGTTTATTGATTGGTCTCATTACTTACCATGCGATAGTGCAGTAGCCGTACAAACAAAAAGTACTCATGAGCTTAAGCCCTATACGCGATCGATTGCACATAGTGCTGGTTGGCAATGGCAAATACCACTGCAAAATCGTATTGGCAATGGCCTTGTTTATTGCAGTAGATACTTGTCAGATGATGATGCTAAGCAGTTACTGCTAAAAAGCTTACCCGCTGAGCCAATTACAGAGCCCCGGATTATAAAATTCAAAACAGGTCGGCGCTTAAAGCAGTGGCATAAAAACGTGGTCGCGGTTGGTTTATCAAGTGGATTTTTAGAGCCGCTTGAGTCAACTAGTATTCATTTAATTCAAACTGCGGTTACACGCTTAATTAAACTATTTCCACATAATGGCATTAGCGATGCGTTAGTAACGCAGTTTAATAAACAAAGCGTTATTGAAATAGAGCATATACGCGATTTTATTATTTTGCATTATAAACTCACCGAGCGAGAAGATACCCCGTTTTGGCGTCAATGCATGCAAATGGATATACCAAATTCCCTTACCCATAAACTGAGTTTATTTAAACAAACAGGCAAAGTAGTGCGGGAAGACGATGAGCTATTCGCTGAGGTTGCTTGGCAGCAAGTCATGATAGGGCAAGGACTTATCCCTGATGACTATAACAGTATTGTTGATTCACTAAGTGATGATCAACTGAGCGATTTATTCTCTACTTTAAAAACATTGATAAACTCAACAGTTGCGCAGCTACCAACTCACCAGAATTTTTTAGCTAGCATTAAAAAGGTATAACAATGCGATTTTTAAACACACTTTTACTAGTAAGCGCATGTAGCTTACCAAGCTTTAGTTATGCACTTAATGTAGAGCCTGCCAATTGGTGGGTAGGCATGAATAAAAATAACATTACAGTTCTAGTGCATGAGCAAAATATAGCTAACGAAGAATTTAAATTAGATCAGTATAAAGGGGTTGAACTTAATAACGTAACACGCACTGACAACCCTAATTATGCTTTTCTACATTTAAATATTAGCGATAACGCTAAAGCGGGAACGCTTCAATTTAAGAGTAGCGATCCAGTACATAGCTTTGAATTTCCTTTACTTACCCGAGATAAACACAGCGCGCAACGTCAAGGTTTCACAAATGCAGATGCTTTATATTTAATTAACCCAGATCGCTTTGTAAATGGTGATGAAAAAAACGATACAGTTAGAGGTATGCTAGAGAGTGAAAATACAAGCTTTAAAGGCGGGCGACATGGCGGTGATATTCAAGGTGTAATTAATGCACTGCCGTATTTAAATAAACTAGGCGTGACACAGCTTTGGCTAACACCTGTGCTTGAAAACAACATGCCAGATTACTCTTATCATGGTTACGCGATCACAGACTTTTACAACGTTGATCCGCGAATGGGATCAAATAATTTATACAAAACGTTATCAATAAAGGCTAAAGAGCAGGGCATTGGGCTTGTTATGGACATGGTGCTTAATCATTTTGGTTCTGAGCACCTGTGGATGAAGGATAAACCAACTCAAGATTGGATTAACTTTAATGGGCAGTTTGAAAATGGCAAAAATGCCACAAGCCATGCGCGCCAAACAATTCAAGATCCACACGCAAGTAACTACGATAAACGCCAGTTTAGCGATGGTTGGTTTGTCGCTAGCATGCCCGATTTAAACCAGCGCCAACCATTATTAAATGAGTATTTAATTCAAAATGCAATTTGGTGGATTGAATACTCAGATTTAAGCGGTATTCGTGTAGATACCTATTCTTATTCAGATAAAGCGTTTTTAAGTGATTGGACCAAGGCCATTATGGATGAATACCCACACTTTAATATTGTTGGCGAAGAGTGGACTTCAAACCCTGCAATAGCGTCGTATTGGCAGCGCGGTAAAGTTAATCAAGATGGGTATGTGTCAAGCTTACCCAGTGTGATGGACTTTTCGTTGCAAGAGGCGGTAATTCGAGCTTTAAATGAAGATGAAAGTTGGAGTACAGGCTGGGTTAAAGTATATCAGTCATTAGCTAACGATTTTTTATACCCAGACACCAATAACATTATGGTGTTTGCTGATAACCACGATATGAGCCGTGTATATACGGAGCTTGGGCAAGACTTAGCTAAAACTAAAATGGCGATGACTTTGTTTTTAACAACGCGCGGCATTGCACAAATATATTATGGAACCGAAATATTATTAGATAACACGCCGAGTAAAGATCATGGTGATATACGCATTGATTTTCCAGGTGGGTTTAAAAATCAAAACGCCAATGCGTTTACTGGAATAGGTTTAAGTAAAGAGCAGCGCGATATGCACAAGACTATAAGCACGCTACTTAACTTTAGAAAGCAAAGCCCGGCACTTACAAAGGGTAAGCTCGTTCATTTCAGCCCGAACAATGGTGTGTATAGTTATGCTCGCGTTAGTGATACGCAAACAGTATTAGTTTTTATGAATAAAAACAAAGTAAAACAAAAGCATAATCTTGATTACATGCAAGAAGTTATACCAAAAAATGCCAATGCGAAGGCATTATTCACACAACACACTTTTAAACTAACTAACAGTATTAACTTAAAGCCAATGGCTGCTACGGTATTAGTGATTAATACGCCGTGAATGTTTAAGTGAATACGTATGCAGCAACTGTATGCTTGCTGCAGATATCTTTAGTATAAAGCTATAACACTACTGACAAAAAGACACACAATGAAAAAATCAGTTTATGTACCCGCATTACTGTGCAGCGCACTTATAACAAGTGCGTGCTCAGACAATAATGAAACCGAACAACAGCAAGCGCCTAAACAGGCGCAAAATGAGTTAACAAAGCCTGTTGTATACCAAGTATTTACACGCTTATTTGGCAACACACAGACCGCGAATGTGCCTTGGGGTACAAAAGAGCAAAATGGTGTAGGTAAATTTGCCGATTTTAACGATGCTGCACTTAAAGGTATTAAAGAATTGGGGACAACCCATGTTTGGTATACCGGTGTTTTACATCATGCGCTAGTGGGCGATTATACCGAGTATGGAATTACGCAAGATGACCCTGATGTAGTTAAAGGCCGTGCAGGTTCACCTTATGCAATAAAAGATTACTACGACGTAAACCCAGATTTAGCCATAAATGTGACCAATAGAATGGGTGAGTTTAGTGATCTGATTGAACGCACTCATAAGCATGGCATGAAAGTGGTTATAGATATTGTACCTAACCATGTGGCTCGTAATTATAAATCAGTAGCAAAACCCAAGGGAATAAATGACTTTGGTGAACAAGACGACACCAGCAAAGAGTACGATAAAAATAATAACTTTTATTATGTACCAGGTCAGTCTTTTCAGGTTCCAACATCACAAAGCTATCTAGTTTTAGGGGGGAGTACTCACCCTTTAGCTGACGGTTTTTTTGATGAAACCCCAGCAAAATGGACGGGTAATGGTGCGCGTGCACCAAAGCCAGATATTAACGATTGGTACGAAACCGTAAGAGTCAATTATGGCGTTAAGCCTGATGGCAGCTATGACTTTCCTGTATTACCTAAAGAGTTAGAAAACCAAGATTATCGCGCTCATTATGCGTTTTGGCAAAATAAGGAACTGCCTAATAGCTGGTATAAATTTAGAGATATCACTCTTTACTGGCTTGATAAAGGCGTTGATGGTTTTAGGTACGATATGGCCGAAATGGTGCCGGTTGAATTTTGGAGCTTTTTAAATTCATCAATAAAAATGCAAAAGCCCGATGCGTTTTTATTGGCTGAAGTTTACAACCCACAAATGTACAGAGTGTATATTCAGCAAGGAAAAATGGATTACTTGTATGACAAAGTCGGCTTTTACGACACATTAAAAGCCATTATGCAGGGTAAGCAAGCTGCTAATACTATTTTTGCAGCCCAAAGCCAAGTGGCTGATATTGAAGCGCACATGCTGCACTTTTTAGAAAATCACGACGAACAACGCATTGCTAGCCCTGATTTTGCAGGTGATGCACGCTGGGGGAAACCAGCAATGGTCGTTTCTAGCTTAATGAGTCGCGCACCTACTTTATTATATTTTGCCCAAGATGTGGGGGAGGACGGATCTGAAAACGCAGGTTTTGGCACATCTACCCGCACCAGTATTTTTGACTACATTGGTGTACCAGCGCATCAAGCATGGATGAACAACGGCAAATTCGACGGCGCTAACTTATCGAGCGAGCAAGCATCACTTCGTGATTATTATAAGTCAATAATGGCTCTCAATAGTTTGCCCGCTGTTGTAGGTGGAACCATGTCAGAGCTTTCACTTAGCAATAGCGAACGCGTTGTTGGTTTTGTACGCTCGCTGGGACAGCAATCTATTTATGTTTTTAGTAATTTTAGTGAGGAGCCACAAACGGTATTAATTAATTTAACACCAGAGCAAGCAAATACCTTTGAGCGAAATAAACCGCTACACGACTTACTTGAGCAAAATACGGTAAAGATCATCACTGACAAAGAAGTTACAAAGCTTATGCTTTCGCTAGATGCATTTAGTAGCGCAGTTTTAACTAATAAGGCTAATCATGAATAATCAAAATAATAATTATGACAGCAACAAACCAAATCTAAGTTTTTGGCAAATATGGAATATGTGCTTTGGCTTTTTAGGCATTCAATTTGGTTTTGCACTACAAAACGGCAATGTGAGCCGTATTTTTCAAACCCTAGGCGCACAAGTTGATGATATTCCTATTTTATGGGTTGCAGCACCGCTAACGGGCTTAATAGTGCAACCAATAATTGGTTATTGGAGTGATAAAACATGGGGACGTTTTGGTCGTCGTCGTCCATTCTTTTTCATAGGGGCGGTACTTACTACTATCTCACTCTTTATCATGCCGCATTCACCAACCCTTTGGATTGCTGCAGGTATGTTATGGATTATGGATGCCTCAATCAATGTCACTATGGAACCTTTTAGAGCACTTGTAGGCGATAACCTGCCAGAAAAACAACGCGCTACAGGTTACGGGTTACAAAGCTTTTTTATTGGTATTGGTGCGGTATTAGCCTCAGCGCTACCATGGATGATGACCAATTGGTTTGATGTAAGTAATACCGCTGCGCCAGGGCAAATCCCTGAATCTGTTAAATATTCATTTTATTGGGGTGGGGTCGTATTGCTAGTCGCAGTTCTTTGGACAGTTATGCGAACCAAAGAATATAGCCCTGAGCAATTAGCTGCTTTTGAAAACCACACTGCCAAACCGACTAACACCGCATTAGTAGATATCAACTTCAATAAAGGTGCCATTATTTTTGTGGTGCTAGGTTTAGCAACCCTTGCATTAGTAATGGGTTTATCGCTTGAAAAAGAGTTATACCTACTTGCTGGTGGCTTACTAGCGTTTGGTATTGTGCAGTGGATAGCAAGCGCATTAAAGGCTGCTAACAAAATACAAGGCGGTTTTTACCAAGTAGTACAAGATGTATTTACCATGCCAGAGGCAATGAAGCAGCTTGCTTGGGTGCAGTTTTTTAGCTGGTTTACGTTGTTTGCTATGTGGATATACACCACAGCCGCAGTAACAAGCTTTCATTACGGCAGCAGTGATGCAACAAGTAAAGCCTTTAACGATGGGGCTGATTGGGTCGGTATTTTATTTGCAGCTTACAACGGCTTTGCGGCTATTGCCGCTATGTGTATTCCATTTTTAGTTAAAAAAATGGGCTTAAAAGGCGCACATTGCTTTAACTTATTACTAGGCGCATTGGGCCTTGCGAGCTTTATGTTTATAACAGATCCAAAAATGCTCCTTATTCCAATGATAGGCGTTGGCTTTGCATGGGCTTCTATTTTATCGCTTCCTTATGCAATGTTAAGTAACGCACTACCGAGTAATAAAATGGGCGTGTATATGGGTATTTTTAACTTCTTTATTGTTATACCGCAATTGCTTGCTGCTAGTATTTTAGGGCTTATTTTACGCCACGTATTTTCTAACCAGCCTATTTACGCATTATTAATTGGTGCTGCATCATTCGTTGTTGCTGCGATTGCTGTAATGCGCGTTAAAAATTCAAACTAAGGGTCACACAATGAAAAAATATAACCTTATTACTACCGCTCTTTTAACTTTGGGCTTAACAGCCTGTGGTGCACAAAATACGAATAACGAAAATATTGATGCTACAGTTTCAGCAGCTCCTGGCGCACCAGGTGCTGAACCATATTGGGCTTACGCGGGTAAAACCGGAATTGGTACTTCTTTTGAGCAATACCAAAACGGCCAATATAATAACAACGCTGCGACAGGTGAAGTATCAAAAGTATGGTTTTCAATTGCCAAAGGTATGATCACCGAAACTATGTTTGGACTCATTCACCAAGCTCAAATTAAAGATATGCAGTTTGTAGTAACCGGTAAAGATTTTACAGTCACTGAAGCTGACGACTTAGACGTTACAATTGATTACTTACATAAAGACGATAAAGGCAGACCACTATCGCTTGCTTACAAAGTAACAAGTACAGATAAGAAAGGGCGTTTTACCCTCGAAAAACACATATTCACCGACCCTGACGGACAAACATTGTTTGTACGCAGTATTTTTAATACATCACTTAAAGGCGTGAAAGCGTATGTTGCTGTTAATCCTTATATAAACAACAACGGCTTAGGTGATTTTGCAAAAACCACTGAGCAAGGCTTAGTAGCATGGGAAGATGATAATTTTTTAACGTTGCAATCATCTACGTCATTCAAAATGCAAAGTGTAGGCTTTACAGGTGTGAGCGATGGCATCACCTCACTTAAAAAACAACACACACTAAGCAAAAAATATTCAAACACAGGCGATAAGGCCGGTAATGTCACTCTGCTGGCAGAGCTTGGTACTATCTATAGTAATACCACATTTGATTTAGCACTAAGCTTTGGTAAAACGCAGCAGCAAAGCCAGCAACAAGGTGCACAGAGCTTATCTAAAGGTTATCAAAATGTGCTTGATGCCTACAACGGTAAAGGTGAAGCGCTAGGCTGGGAAGATTATTTACAAAGCCTTGAGCCATTAAATACAATGGTTAAGCAAACAGCCGATGACGGTAAGCTACTTTACACCAGTGCAATGGTACTAAAAGCGCAAGAAGACAAAACTAATGCGGGTGCGCTCATTGCCTCACTTTCTAATCCTTGGGGTGAAACTGTTTCAGCCAAAGAGGGTTCGACTGGTTACAAAGCGGTATGGGTTCGTGATTTTTATCAAGTAGCTATGGCATTTATGGCCTTAGGCGATACCGCCACTGCAAAAACGGCCTTCGAATACCTTGAAAAAGTACAAGTTACTAGCATAACCCCCGGTAACAATGGTGATACAGGATGGTTTTTACAAAAAACACATGTTGATGGTGAACTTGAATGGGTAGGGGGACAGCTAGATCAAACAGCTATGCCAATTATGCTCGCGTGGAAGTTACATCAAGCAAACGTACTAAGTGATAACGAACTTAAAGATTGGTATGCACGCATGCTAAAACCGGCAGCTGACTTTTTAGTTGATGGCGGAAGAGCTAAAATTTTATGGAACGACATGCAAATCACTCCACCCGCAACACAGCAAGAGCGCTGGGAAGAGCAAAGTGGTTATTCTCCCTCTACAACGGCTGCCGTTGTTGCTGGCCTTATAACAGCCAGTGACATAGCAACACTCAGTGGTGATACTCAAAATGCAGATCGTTATTTAGCAACGGCTAAAAAGTACAACAGTGATATAGAATCGCAAATGTTTACCACCGAAGGTAATTTAAAAGGTGATAGCACCGATGGCGAGTATTTTATTCGTATAGGTCAAGACACCGACGCTAACTCTAATACTAAAATTAACGCCAACAATGGCCGTGAAGGTTTTAACAAAAAGCAGATTTTAGACGGTGGTTTTTTAGAATTAGTCCGCTATGGAGTAAGAAGTGCCAACGATTCAAGTATAGTTAAAACCCTGCCTGAGTATGACGACGAAACGCTTGAAGATAACTTACAAGTTAAATACAGCTTTAACTTTACCGATGGTAGCGGCACATTTGCAGGCTATCGCCGTTATGGCAACGACGGTTACGGCGAAGATGAAACCACAGGTACTAATTACGCCGAAAGCGGGAGCAACACGCCAGGCCAACGTGGTCGTGTATGGCCATTTTTTACAGGCGAACGCGGACACTATGAAATAGCGGCCGCAAACGCAAATAATACGCTAGATGATGCAAAACAAGCGGACATTAAAAATAGCTACGTAAAAGGCTTAGAGCAGTTTGCTAATAGCGGCATGATGCTACCTGAGCAAGTATGGGATGGCGTGGGTGTAAATAAAGCAGGTTATGTGTTAGGCGAGGGCACAAACTCAGCAACACCTCTAGCTTGGACACATGCAGAATACATTAAGCTTGTACGCTCACTCAGTGATAAACAAGTTTGGGACTATTATCCGGTGGTTGCCGAATCGCTTAAAGACTAATATAAAACATGCTGTAGTTATTAAAAAAGGCTTCTAAATAAATTTAGAAGCCTTTTTGTTATGTACTCACTTAATATTAAAACAAAAGAATGCTCTTCAAATAAAATGAATGTCACTTTTTAGTTACATTATTTGAGGCCACACTTATTATCAAACCATGATAACAACTCGGTATAAAATTCTTTTTTATGATCGTAGAAAAGCGTATCAGAAAAGTGATCGGCATCTTCAAGCTCAATATATTTAAAGTCTTTTTTGTACTTTTCAAGCTCAGATACGAAGTCTCTACTGTGTTTTACTGGAACACGACTGTCGATATCACCATGTACAACCAGTATAGGAATATTTACTTTATTTACTTGCTCTACAGGAGAGACACCTGTAATCGTAGGGCGTTGTAAAATACTTAAAAAGCGATTTTCGTTAAGAGTTGCATTAATACGGCTTAAATCACTTACCCCGGCACCGGCAACAACACATTTGTATATGTTGTTTTCACGCATAGATGCAGCAAATGCAGCGTAACCACCATAACTCCAGCCAAATAAAGCGAGTTTATCTTTTGTCGCTAAGCCTTTATCTATTAAATATTGTGCGGCATCGTCTAGATCATCTTGTTTTTTCAAGCCCCAGTTATTATCACCGGCTATCCAATGTTCTAAACCGTAACCAGTAGATCCCCGATAGTTTGGTTGAATAACGACGTAACCATGATAGGCGAGTAACTGCGCCCAGTCATCAAATACAACAGAGTCACGCACCCAAGGACCACCGTGAGGAAGTATTATCGCAGGGTAAGGACCTTTAGTCGCAGGAATGGTTACATACGCTTTTATTTTGCGTCCATCTCTTGCTTTATAAGAGATATATTTAACGGATCCTAATTTACTTTTATCAATAAACGGAAGTCGATCACCAATTTTAGTCAGCTTCTGTTTATTAGTAACAATGTAATAGCTGCCAGGATTATCGTCAGCAGATACTCTCACCACTAATACGTTATCGTTATCAGAGCTACTAATGATTTGTACAAATTTATCTTTAAATAAAGAAGCAACAGATTCGTTAAGTGCTTGAAGGTTTGGGTCTGTGAAATAAAACTTAGGCTGCTTGGTTGTATAGCGAAAGCCTTGTAAAGTACCGTCTGTATCAAGTATAACACCGTCTGTATCTACAGATTTAAGACCAAATTGACGTTCAGAATACTGACCTGTTTTAATATTGTAAATATAAATGCCAGTCGTATTTTCGCCTAAGTTGGCGTTAACATAAACTTCGTTAGGATTACCTTTTGCAAATCCTAATATCTCAAAGTTTTCACGCTTTTTAGGACTAACTTGCTTAATTACTTTCCAATCATCATTGCCTTTATCTCGGGCATAATAATCGATTGCGTTATCAGATTTATTCCAACCTTGGGCTATTCTTATTTCACCATCGTAGTCAGAAACAAACGAGCCTGATACTTTTTCATTTCCGCGCATTACAGTAACGCTTCGTCCAGTGTTAATATTAAATCTCACTACATCTGGAATGTAGTTATTATTAATATCAACCTCTACAAGTACTTCATCTTTTTTGTCTGGAAGTATATTTATTATATTAAATTGAACATTTCGCTTTTTCTTAAATGGTAATAACCAGTCGCCTTTACCATCAGCATCAGTTATTGCAAACTTATTAACCCAGTATTTGCGACTTCCATCTTCTAGTATTTGTCTAAACATAACGCCAATTTTTTCATCGTTTAACCATACGATGGAAGATATCAGCATTTTATCAGCGCCCAACCTTACGGGGTCTGCTTCTAGGTTATTTGGATCTCTTATCTCAATTATATAGTCACCATTTTTGGTAGTCGCTCTTAAAATAGCAAGCTTCTTACCATCAGGTGATGCTACAACACTACGGATAGCCGATGACATTGAGAAAGCATCGATACTGCTTACTTGTGTCGCATCTTCAGTTTCGCTATTAGCGAAAGAAGATAGGCTTAGTAAGGTAAATCCTACTAACATTCTTTTTTTAAGTTTCATTTTTTATTCCCTCAAAAAAAATGGCCTAAAATTTTAGGCCATCTGGATTGAATATATACTCAGCCAATTCTAATTAAAAAGAAGCTGTAAAACTGATGTATGGGCTACGTCCTGATGTATCATAACCAACACCTAGAGGGATGTTAGTATTTGAGAAAGAACCATTTGGATCTACTTTTGGTGGAGCTTCATTAAATACGTTACGTACACCAAAGTTCACTTTATAAGCATCGTTAGACCAAGTCATACCGATGTTATGTACAAAGTAGTCATCAGTGAAACCAACAGGGCGACATTTAAGTGGAGCACCATTTGCGTCAGTTAAACCACGACAACCTGCAGTACCTTCTTCGAATTCACCTAAATCATCTTCATCTTCACGACCTTTACCGATGAAACGTGTTTCCCAGTTAAACCTAAAATCAGAATATTTAAGTTGTAAGCGTGCTGTACCGCGCCATTCTGGTGAATCTGGCTCACCCATATTGTCATCAATAGTACCAAGTACATCAAAAACTTGCTCTGTCATACGCGTAGCTTGAAGGTCTAGTGTAATACCTAAGTTTTCTTCTGCAATTACCGTATCTGTTTCAAAGTAGATATTGTAATCAAAACCTTTAGAAGAGATTAAACCAATATTGATAAAGCTAGCATCAACTAAATCAATTTGACCATTTTCGTCACGCCCTATACGGCTACAAAAAGCATCATTACCATCTGCAGAATAACACTGACCAATACTGTAGAAAGCACTTGGCTCTGCAATACTATTTGTTACTTCAATATCAAAACGAGTTAATGACATTGTTAAATCAAATGCATCAGTGAACGGTTGTTCAAAGATAAAACCGTATGTTTTAGCCACTGATGTTTCAGCACTAAGCTCAGTTGTACCGCCAGTTTCAATCTCAGCGCTGTAAGTAGCTGTATATGAATCAGTCCCACCTTGACCTAAACCAAGAGTAGTTGGATCAATACCTGATGCTTGACAAGCGTTTAATACCGCTGTATCGCGTGTTTCTTCAGCTGCATTATATGTAGCTGCTGAACCTGGGTTCAATGGGTCAATATTACGAGCATCTTCCGGAACAACACATGGATCGGCAACTGTATTAAAACCAGACGTACCGTTTAAGAAACGTTCACGTAAGTTTGGCGCTCTATAAGAAGTACCTTTTGTAGCACGAAGAGTAAACCAATCAACAGGACGGTAGATAGTTTTAAGACTATAAGTTGATTCAGCATCGTAGAAAGATTCCTCAGAAACACGGCCAGAAGCTGTAAATGTAAGTTCTTCAGCACCTTTAACTCCTTTAAGTAAAGGGAAGTCAACTTCTGTAAATATTTCTTTTAGATTACGAGAACCATCAGCGCCTTGGTCAGCAAAGTAGCCCCATAGTAAGCCTTGTGATGCTGCTGCATTAGGATTTGATTCAATCTCATCACGACGATATTCAATACCAACGATACCTGCAACAGTTTCGTTATTCCATGGTAGTGCGAAGAAGTCACCACCCATGAATGCATTAAAAACAAACTGGTTTACTTTAGTTTCGATGTCGCGGTCAATAAATAAATAGGCCGCTTCTTCAGGTGAAAGCGTACCGCCGCCTTCTTGGTAAATACTGTCTGCAAATAAATTAACAGGAACACATCCATCAGAACCAGTACCACAGGTAACAGTACCATCATCATTAAGAACAGCAGTTTCTAATGAGTTAATCAAGCGCTCTTCATCAATACCAACACGGTGGTCAGTACCTTTAGATGCGCTGTACGATACAGACGCGTCGTAGTACCAATTGTCTAAACCAATGTTTTCAAACATACCGAGGTTACCAGTAACACCAGTAACTAAACGATATTGTGAAACTTCAACCTCAGTTTGATCACGGTCACCACGAATATTGATGATTGGCTGAACGGCCTCAGGTCCACCAGGGCCCACACCTAACACGCCAAAACAGTCAATACCGTTTGTACCACAAGGGTTATATGGGTTTGATGCCGCTACTTGTTGAAATATTTGTGCACCAGGGCTAAAAATTGGTGATTTACGACTCGCATATAAACCTTCGTAGTAGAAAGTTGTATCGTTATCATCTTGGAAGTTATATTCACCATTAAGCATTAGTGAAATACGTTCATTTTTACTTCTGTAATCACCACTTTTGTAGTAATCAGATTGTTGGAAAGCGTATAGAGGGTCTTGGAAATCAACGTCACGGAAACCATCTCCGTTACCATCAACAAATACACCATCATTAATACCATCGCCATCGAAATCGCCAGCTACCCATGAAGGTAAAAATCCTTCAAGACTTGATGGTACAGTTGATTCGCTGAAGTTTGGAATACCAGTGTTTGTAAAGTTAGGAGTGTAATAAACACTACCAAAGAAAGAAGGTACGCTAATACGATTTGTTAGAGGGAAAATATCACATGAATCTTCACCACTCGCCACAGGACCATAGCCACTGTTTCTCGTTACGATACTGCCATCTTCAGCTTCCCAAATACGCTCTTCACACCCTTTAACAAAAGGGTTACCAGATAAAGATTGAGATTTTTGTTCTGAATATTCAACGCCTACAGTGATAAAACCATTATCCATGGTTTTGCCCCACATACCCGAAAGTACAGTTTCTTCACCGCCTTCACCTTTAGGTTGACGATAAGATGCATCAAAAATAAAACCTTCAACATCTTTTTTCAATATTACGTTAGCTACACCCGCTACCGCATCAGAACCATAAACGGTTGATGCGCCATCAAATAAATTCTCTACACGCTCAATCATTACGCCAGGTATTAAATTCAAATCAGGTGATGTTGGTGCACCACCAACGCCAGCAGGAGCCATTCTTCGGCCATTAATAAGCACAAGAGTTCGTTCAGCACCTAAACCACGAAATCCGATTGTTGCAGCGCCCGGACCGTTATCTAGTACAAAACCACCAAATGTATTATCTATTTGAGCACCAGCCGCTTGGCTGGTCGATTGAAGCATTGAGCCTGCATCAAATAAACCCATTTCACGAGATAAGTCGCCATTGATAATTTGAATTGGTGATGCATTTGAAAATTCAGCTTTTCTTATACGTGAGCCTGTTACAACTATTCGTTCAGGTGCTTCTTCTTCTAATTCTACGTCTGAATTCAAGTCGTTTTCTTGAGCTAGCGCGTTAGGCGCTAAGGCTACAGAGCCTAGCAATAAAGAGTACCTTATTGCATTTGATAGAGCTTTAGTTTTAAACATATGTAAATCCCTGAGATATTATTGTTATTTAAGCTATAAAGTTACAGAGTAAGGTTATAGCGGCACAATAAATTTACATTACAGACACAAAATAGTAAATACAGTTAACGACTAGCTATTGCTAAGGGGGGAGGAATTGATGTCTTTTTGACGGAAAAGTATAGTTTTTCAGATGATTTTTATTTTAATCTATTGTTTATTATACAATTTTATTGTTTGTAAATGGATGTGAACAGATGTAGCCGGTGTTTGCTTAAAAAATAAGCTCAGCTTGACCTTCTAGGAATGAGAATAGGAGCTAATAGGGTACTTTGTACTTCTTCACCACGTATCAGCTTTAATAAGTTCTCTACGAGCATTTGCCCTGCAACAGTGGTGTTTTGCTCTATCGTCGTCAGCGGTGGGTTTACATAACTAGCAATGGCTATGTTATCAAAGCCGACTACCGCAACATCTTTTGGCACGTTAATATTTGCTTCTTTAAGTGCACGTATAGCCCCAATAGCAATTAAGTCGCTTGCAGCAAATAAGGCGTTAAATTTAATATTATTAGCGATAAGCGAACGAGTGGCGTGATACCCAGATTCTTCAGTTGATATAGCATTAGCCATTTTACGTTCGTTTATTTTTACGTTGTTAGCTAATAGCTCATCTTTAAAACCCTGAAAGCGACTAAAGAATTCAGGGCTATGATCAGATGCATCACCAATAAAAGCGCAATCAGTTCTGCTGTGTGCAATAAAGTGCTCAGCGGCGAGCTTACCGCCACCGTAGTTATCACAACAAACAGTTAAATCTGGGCGATTATCAACCGTTGCACCCCAACAAACAAACTTAGTGTTTTGTTCAAGTAAGGTATTAAATTTTGGTTGGTAATCAATGTAATCGCCATAACCGAGTAAAATAATACCATCGGCTCTGTGGCTATCTTCATAGTCTGCTTGCCAATCAGCACTGGCCGATTGAAATGATACTAATAAATCGTAACCTTCTTTAGCGCAAGCACGGGTAATGCTGCCAAGCATGGCTAAAAAGAAAGGATTAATTTGTGACTCATCAGAGGTAGGGTCTTCGAAAAGAAGTAATGCAAGTGTGCTGCTTTGTTGTGTACGCAAGTTGCTGGCATTTTTATCAACTTTATAATTAAGCTTTTTAGCTATATCGAAAACACGTTTACGTGTTTCTTCATTAACAAGATGGCTGTTACGTAAAGCGCGAGATACAGTTGATTGAGATACCCCTGCATAGTGGGCAATATCAAATGAGGTGGCTTTACCTTTCATTGTTACAACTTAATTAATTTGATAAATAATTGTGCCATTTTCGGTTATTAATGAATAATTTCAAGCTTTTTGTGAATTAACGTATATTTTTATTGATAAACGGCTGACACCGGTGTCATAATATAAATGTTTTATCATTTTGTTGTCAAAACGTATTCGCTGTTTATATATTTTATAGGCAGCATTTTTTACTGTGATAGCTACTTTGAGGTGATAGCTCAAAGTATAAATAACAATGGTATACCATTGTAAAATAATAAGCACGAGTCGCTTAACAAAAGAGATAATACTATGAGCCTAAACTCTTCTGCCCAATTTGATCCCATCTTAGTTGCTGATGTTGGCGGCACTAATGCCCGCTTTGCTTTAATAACTGCTTTTAATGAACATACTAACCAATTTGTAATAGAGCACATTAATATTTTTCCTAGTGCTAATTTTGGTTCACTTGAAAGTGCGCTTGAGCAATATTTACAAACAGTCTCGCATATTACACCTAAACGCGCATGTTTAGCCGTTGCAGGTCCAATAAAAGCTGGGCAGGTACATTTAACCAATTTAGGTTGGCATTTTAGTGTTAGTGAATTTAAAACTCATTTTGATTTACAGCAACTAGAGGTCATTAACGATTTTGCTGCCTTTGCATATGCGGCTCCTTACTTAGATCCTAAACAAAATGTCATTGTTAAATCAGGCCAAGCTGATGACAATGCTAACATTGGTGTTATAGGTCCAGGTACTGGTTTTGGTGCCGCGTGCTTAGTTAGAACGTCGCAATCTACCGCTGTTTTAAGTTCAGAAGGGGGGCATATATCGCTTGCACCAGTTAATGAACTCGATACTTTACTATTAAATGAATTACGTAAAGATCATCCCCATGTTTCTATCGAAACTGTATTTTCAGGCCCTGGCATAACGCATTTATACAAAGCGATGTCTGCGGTTAAGGGTGTAACAGCTAAAAATTTAGATGCTGCGCAAATAAGTAGCCTAGCAAATAGCGGTGAATGTGCTGTGTGCGATGCAACTCTTAATCAATTTTGTGATTGGATCGGCAGTGTAGCTGGCGATTTAGCCGTTGTTTACGGCGCTTTAGGCGGACTATTTATTGGCGGTGGAATACTGCCTCGTATGCAAGCAAGACTTCTAGAGAGCCGTTTTGTTGAACGATTTTCGCAAAAGGGTATTATGTCGCAATACGCAGGGCAAATTCCTGTAATACTTGTAACACAAGATAATATTCCACTAATTGGTGCCGCAGCGTGTTTGCACAACAGCAAATAAGGAGCTTTCCTTGTTCGCATTTGGAAAAATAGAGTGATGAAAAAAGTAACAATAAACAGTGTGGCAAGTCATGCTGGTGTTTCTAAAAAAACCGTATCACGCGTTTTGAATAACGAGCCTAATGTTAGTGCTGCAACCCGAGAAAAGGTGCTTGCGGTATTTAAAGAACTCGATTACACCCCAAATCCAATTGCACGAGGCCTTGCACAAAATCGTAGCTTTATTATTGGGTGTCTTTACGATAACCCAAGTAAAAGCTACATTACTCGCGTGCAAACGGGTGCTTTAGAAGCATGCAAAGAAAATAACTATAATTTATTGATACATCCTTGTGAGTTTCGTGGTGAAGCCCTTATAAATAATATTGAGCAATTACTACAGACTTCTCGATTAGATGGCATTGTGCTAACACCTCCTTTTGGTGATTTTGCTGAGCTTGTTGCTTTTTTAAAATCTAAAAAAATCCCTTACGCAAGAGTTGCGTCAGCTTTACTTCAAGATGATTCTATTTCAGTTCGTAGTAATGATGAACAAGGCGCATTTGAAATTACTGAGCATCTAATTAGCCTTGGGCATAAATCTATAGCGTTTATTAAAGGGCACCCGGATCACAGTGCCACGCAACAACGCTTTAAAGGCTACAGGCGTTCACTTGCAAGCCATGGAATAGAGTTTGATGAGCGCTTAGTAGAGGAGGGTAACTTTAGTTATCACTCAGGTGTAGATAGTGCACGCAGTATTTTAGATTTATCTCCTAGGCCAACAGCTGTATTTGCATCAAACGATTACATGGCGGCAGCGGTATTAAAATTAGCTACCCAGCGCCAATTAAAAGTGCCTGATGACATTTCAATAGCCGGCTTTGATAATGCACCCATTGCACGTCATATTTGGCCTGGTTTAACGACTATTGCACAGCCTGTTGAAGAAATGACTAAACAAGCCGTAACTCAACTTATTTCACACATCGCTCAACCGCAAGAACAGCCGTATCAGGTAACGCTTGAGTCGCGCTTAATTACACGCGAGTCTACCTCTGCGATAAAATAGTGAGTTAAAAACACTTTCACAGTAGCCCGAATATGAGTGACGCTTATTCGGGCTTTTTTTTGCTCTGAACTTGCTAAAATATACTTTGTGCCTAAAAATCAATTAGGTCATTATTCGGTCATGTTAAAATATTAAACTATTTTTGTTACCCGGGGTTGACACCGGTGTCATTGCTATGCGTTAATACAGTGACACCGGTGTCAGGGCTGTTGTGAGAGGCTCCCTGGTAGCGTACCTTTGAACGGGTAAATCAAAGATGCTCAGTACAGTTATTTACGTGGAGTCTGTAGTTGCTACTGAGCCTTTATCCTCTAACTAATAGAGATGAGTTAAATTATGTTACATCCTCGTATTCAAGAAGTTACCCAGCGCGTTATCGAACGCAGTAAAAATACCCGTCAAGATTATTTAGAACGTATTTCGCACGCAAAAAAACAAACAAGAGTTCGTGCCGGTTTAGGTTGCGGAAATATAGCCCATGTTATGGCTGCATGTAGCAGTGATGACAAAGCGCGCTTAAAGGCTGATGAGCAGCCAAATCTTGCTATTATCAACTCATATAACGATATGTTATCGGCTCATGTGCCATACAAAGACTACCCAGATTTAATTAAAGACATTGCTACCAAATACGATGCTACAGCACAAGTTGCTGGTGGCGTTCCTGCAATGTGTGATGGTGTTACGCAAGGGCGTGACGGCATGGAACTTTCGCTTTTTTCTCGTGATGTAATTGCTATGTCTACGGCAATTTCTCTTTCACACGATGTGTTTGATGGCGTTTTTTGTTTAGGCGTTTGTGACAAAATCGTCCCGGGTTTATTAATTGGTGCATTGTCGTTTGGTCATTTACCTGTGTTCTTTTTACCAGCAGGTCCAATGCAATCAGGTATTCCTAATAAAGAAAAAGCACGTATTCGTCAAAAATTTGCACAAGGTCTAGTAAGTCGCGAAGACTTATTAGAGGCTGAAAGCGCGTCTTACCACAGCGCAGGTACTTGTACGTTTTACGGTACTGCAAACTCAAACCAAATGTTAATGGAAATAATGGGCTTACACCTTCCAGGTAGTTCGTTTATTAATCCTTACACTGAGCTTCGCGATGGTCTTACAGGTAATGCTGTAGAAACTATGCTTAAGCAGCTTACAGATGATAAAGAAAGCCCGTGTTTAGCCGATGTGATCAGCGAAAAAACGATTATAAACGGTTTAGTAGGCCTACTTTCTACAGGTGGTTCTACTAACCATGCAATTCATATTGTTGCGATAGCAAAAGCGGCGGGCATTCAGGTTACGTGGAAAGATATGTCTGATTTATCAGAAGTTGTACCACTACTTACACGTATTTACCCTAACGGCTCTGCAGATGTAAACCACTTCCAAGCAGCTGGCGGTATGGGTTTCTTAATGCGAGAGCTAGCAAGCGCTGGTTACTTACACACAGATGTTAAAACAATGCTAGGCGATGGTTTAGCACCTTACATGACAGAACCTCGTTTGGATAAAGACGATAGCCTGATCATGAGCAACTCAACCGGCCCAACTAAAGTTAAATGGGTAGATTGCCCAGCAAACTCACATGATGAAGAAGTACTTCGCCCAGTGAGTAACCCTTTTAGTAAGCAAGGTGGTCTGCAACTTCTAACGGGTAACTTAGGTAAAGCTGTTATTAAAGTGTCAGCTGTTGCTATCGAACATCAGGTTGTTACTGCTCCTGCAAAAGTATTTAGCTCACAAAGTGCTCTGCAAGATGCATACACGCGTGGCGAATTAAACCAAGACTTTATTGCCGTGCTAAAAGAGCAAGGCCCTAAAGCGAAAGGTATGCCAGAGCTACATAAATTAACGCCAGTAATGGCAACGCTTCAAGATGAAGGCTTTAAAGTAGCCATTGTTACTGACGGTCGTATGTCGGGTGCATCAGGTAAAGTACCAGCTGCTATTCACTTAGCACCAGAGGCAGTAGAAGGCGGCATTATTGCTAAAATCCGAGAAGGTGATTTAGTGACACTTGATGCGCCAAACGGAATATTAAAAGTACACGTTAGCGACGAAGAACTTGCTAAACGTGAAGCAGAACTTAGCCTGCCAAGTGCAACATTTGGTACAGGTCGCGAATTATTTACTGGATTTAGAAATATCGTAAGCAGTGCCGATTTAGGCGCGAGTGCTTTTGGACTTGAATAAATATTAGCCATACTGGGTAATGAGGAACAAGTAATGAGTATTGAAAAAATCTTAGCATCGGCACCCGTAGTGCCAGTGGTTGTAATCGAAAAATTAGAAGATGCAGCACCACTTGCAAGAGCGTTATATAACGGTGGCTTAAAAGCCTTAGAAATAACACTACGTACACCTATTGCTGCAGAAGCTGTAAAGCTGATGAAAGCAGAAGTACCTGAAGCCTATGTAGGTACTGGTACGGTAGTAGATAAAGCAAGTTTTGATCTTTCGGTTGCCGCAGGTGCAGATTTTATGGTGAGTCCAGGTGTGAGCGATGAGCTTATTGCTTTGGCTAAAACATCAGATATACCATTTTTACCAGGCGCTGCAACTGCAAGTGAAGTTATGCAACTTGCGTCGCATGGTTTTAAGTATTTAAAATTCTTCCCTGCAGAAGCAGCAGGCGGAACAGCAATGCTTAAATCAATTGGTGGCCCATTACCACATATTACTTTTTGCCCAACTGGCGGCATTAGCCTAGCAACTGCACCGAACTATTTAGCGCTTAACAACGTTATTTGTGTTGGTGGTACGTGGATGCTAGATAAACAACTAATTGAAAATAAAGACTGGCAAGCAATTGAAGCGCTTGCTCGCCAAGCAAGTGAACTTAAATAGGAGTCTAAAATGATTAATGTAGCAATTAACGGTTACGGCCGTATCGGTAGAAATGTTTTACGTGCACTTTATGAGTCAGCTCAAAACAGCGAAATTAAAATTGTAGCAATTAACGATTTAGCACCAGCTAACGTTAATGCACATTTAACGCAGTATGACTCAGTTCATGGTCAATTTTCTAAAAAAGTAACACTTGAAAATAACACCATGTTAATTGACGATGACGTAATTACGTTAACGCAAGAACGCGACCCTGCAAATTTACCGTGGAAAGCACTAAACGTCGATATCGTTTTAGAATGTACTGGTTTTTTCACTAAACGTGATGACGCTGCTAAGCATATTACAGCGGGTGCTAAAAAAGTAATCGTTTCTGCTCCAGGTAAAGATATGGATGCAACAGTGGTTCATGGTGTAAACAGCGATGTAATTAACGCTGATAGCCAAATCATCTCAAATGCATCGTGTACTACTAACTGTTTAGCACCACTTGCAAAAGCAATTAACGACACAGTAGGTATTGAAAAGGGGAGTATGACAACGATTCATTCTTATACGAATGATCAAAACCTATCTGACGTATACCACCCAGATCTATACCGTGCTCGTAGTGCAACTCAATCTATGATCCCAACTAAAACAGGTGCTGCGGCAGCTGTTGGTTTAGTATTACCAGAACTTGCTGGTAAATTAGACGGTATGTCGGTACGTGTACCAACAATCAACGTATCTTTAGTTGATTTTACGTTTATTACTAAGCGCGATACGACTGCAGAAGAAATCAATGCAATCATGAAAGAAGCGTCAACGGGTTCAATGAAAGATATTTTACAATATAATGAGCTTCCGCTTGTTTCTATCGACTTTAACCATAACCCAGCGTCATCTATCTTTGATGCAACGCAAACTAAAGCCGATGGCAATCTAGTTAAAGTAATGGCTTGGTACGACAACGAATGGGGTTTCTCAAACCGCATGTTAGACCAAGTTAAAGCATTAGGTGCGTTTTTATAATACAGCCCTAATGATGTAAAGTTTTAGCTTTATCCAACCAAGCCACGCATTGCGTGGCTTTTTTGCGTTTGGTTTATCTGTATATTTGCAACTCAGACTATGGAGGGAACTATTTGTATTTTTTATACCCTAAATTTTGTTAATATGTGGGTGTGTAAATCAATGGAATTTCGTTGTATTTAATCAACTCAACGAAGCAAGGAATAATAAAAATGATCAGAGCTTTATCACGAAAGGTATTTCGCACAAATCATCTTCAGATAGGTGAGGGCAACATAAGTGGCTACATAGCCTGCTTTTTAGCAATACTGAGTTGCCTAGGCGTATTAGCGTTTCACTTTCCTGAATACTTAACTACACCAGAGCTGAGAAAAAGCTACAGTGTCGACTTTTTACGTCAGCTTATGTTTGCATCATTATTGGTCTCGGGCAGTTTAGGGCTACTTAACTTTGTACGTAATACCAATAAGCGTTTAGGGGCTACAGCGTGGTTTTTTATTGTTCTGGCAATTATGTTTGGCGGACCAAACGTTGAGGTAAACGAGTTTGCTAGCGACACACCTTACATAGGGCTCGATTGGTTTATTTTAGATTTACTCGGCTCAACACTCATATTTATTGTTATTGAAAAGCTGCTACCCCATCGAAAAGATCAAAAAATATTACGTAGCGAATGGCGAGGCGATTTAAACCACTTTTTCGTAAACCATTTAATTATTGGTTTTGTATTACTCGTTACTAACCACTTTGTGCATTATGGTTTTGGCTGGGCTGTATCATCTACAGTACAAGGTTATATAGAGCAAACACCATTTGTAGTGCAGTTGTTTTTAATAATACTCGTGGCTGATTTAATGCAGTATTGGGTGCATCGTGCCTATCACGAAGTCCCTTTATTATGGCGCTTTCATGGCGTACATCACAGTGCTAAAGAAATGGACTGGTTAGCGGGCTCTCGCCAACATATTCTTGAAATACTCGTAACTCGCAGCTTAGTGCTCACACCCATATTTGTACTTGGATTTTCACAGCAAATAATTAGTCTGTACGTAATTATTGTGGGTTTACAGGCTGTGTTTAACCATGCAAATGTACGTGTGAAATTTGGTTGGCTAAAATATTTTATGGTTACACCGCAGTTTCACCATTGGCATCATGCGTCAGATAAAGCCGCAATTGACCGCAATTACGCTGCGCATTTTTCGTTTTTAGACTACGTGTTTGGTACTGCTGTTAAAGGCGAAAAAGAGTGGCCAGAAGCATATGGCGTAGTCGGGGATTACATGCCGGTAGGTATGCTTAAACAACAGATTTACCCGTTTAAGCGCACTAAATGAGCTCGATTAATTCAATAAACTCAAACTAAAAAAAGAGCAACGTGCTACACGTTGCTCTTTTTTATGACTCTACTTAATTATATATTTAGCTCTTCTAATAACTCAGTAAGTGTAGGTCTTTGATTTAATGAAGGTTGCATAGCATATTTTGCCATATCGGACATTTTAACAAATAGCTCACTTTGCCTATCATCACCGGTTACCGTGCCTAATAAGTCTTCAATTAAACAGCCCAAAGCTCTTACTTCTATCAACTCTAGTTGCTTTTGCTGATACTCACTTAGCATCGTTAAATTAGTTGCAGCACCAAAATCACCAAACAGAACGTCATGGTTTTGGTTAACCATAGTGTTATGCGCATAAATGTCGCCGTGACTTACTTTACGAACATGTAAGTGATGCAGTGTATTTACCATTTGCTGTGCAATTTTTAAAATAGCGTGAGTTGAGTAATGGCAATCATTGTTAAAGGTATCACGCGTACAGGTTTCAAGGCTTGGAGGCAAACCTAAATTAGCGAAGCTTTTATCTATTAGCTCCATCACTAAACCTAACTGATCACTTTGTTCAATGTAGGCAAGTACTTTAATTAAATTAGCGTGATCGCCTGCTTGTAAGCAGCAATTCACTTCATCAAGCGGGTAGCCGTCGCTGGTAATTGCACCTTTAAATAATTTAATCGCTACAGCGCTATCAGCAGCTTGCGCTAAATGAATAACGCCCGATGCACCTTGGCCAATAACATGACTAAGCGTGTAATCGTCAAGAGGCTTATTTTCTAAGCTGCACTTTGTAAGGCACTGGGCTTTATTAAAATCGTTACCGGCAAACGCAAGCCAAGCAAGTTTAGGCAGTTCAAACAGCCAGTCGTCTACGTGTGTTAAGTTATTAGCAGAGAGCCTAACAAGCTCGAGGTTTTTACACTGCGCCATGCTACTTGGCAGTTGCTTAAGTTGATTGCCCGCAAGCGCGAGCTTTTTAAGTTGGGTAAATTGGCCAAAACTTTGCGGTAGCTCAGTAATATTATTATCGGTGAGGATGAGCCATTCAATATTTTTTGGTAAACAATAATCACTAAACTCAGTTATTTTACAGCCTTTAAATGCAACCATTATCAGAGCAGGGCATTTAGCTAAAACCGCAGGAATATGCTTAAACTGATTAAACGATAAAAATACACGCTTAAGGTGTGTTAAGCAGGCAAATTCATCAGGTAGTGTTGATAAGTTATTATTTGATAAATCGAGAACTTCAAGCGTGTCAGCTAAGCTAAAAATCTCTTCAGGGAATACTGTTAGCTCTTCTACTAATTGCAGGCGAGTAGCACCAGCAAGTTTGCCACTTTTAAGCTCTTTAAGGGAGTTCATATTTATACCATGTTCTAAAAATGAAAAAGCCAACATAGCTGTTGGCTTAAAGTCGTTCTAACTTAGTAAATCAGGTTTTAGAATTGCGCGTTATGGTAAACGTTTTGTACGTCGTCGCAATCTTCTAGCATGGCTAAAAAGCGTTCCATAACTTCAACGTCTTCGCCTTCAATCGGCGTTTCAATTTGTGGCACAAAGCTAATTAGGTCTTCGTCAAACTCAGTCACGCCCATTTCTTCAAGCGCTGTACGTGTATTGTTGTACTCTGTGTGAGGAGCAAAAACAGTGACTTTACCGTCATCTACTTCTACGTCAGTTACATCAACATCAGCCATCATTAATGCTTCAAGTACTGCTTCGTCGTCATCACCGTCAAATACAAAAATAGCAAGGTGATCAAATAAATGTGAAACAGAGTTTTGAGCGCCAATTTTAGCATTTGCTTTGGTAAAACAAACACGTACATCAGCAAAGGTACGCTTGTTATTATCTGTTAAACAGTCAACGATAATCATACAGTTACCAGGGCCGTAACCTTCGTAACGTGTTGCTGAGTAGTCTTCACCGCCGCCACCTTTTGCTTTGTCGATTGCGCGGTCAATAACGTGTGCTGGTACTTGGTCTTTTTTTGCGCGTTCAATTAAGCGACGTAATGATAAGTTACCATCTGGATCTACACCGCCGTTTTTAGCACAAATATAAATTTCTTTGCCGTACTTAGAATAAACTTTAGTTTTAGCACCCGCAGTCTTAGCCATTGAATCTTTTTTGTTTTGGTAAGCTCTTCCCATCTGCGTTTCGCCTTAATATATGTAAATAATAGAATAAAATTATAATGCGTATTCTAAAGGTAAATGCATTCAAGGGCTAGTAAGTATTAAAGCCGATTAAAACTGTAGCGTTTAAAGTCCATCTAAAGTGCATTTTAGTGAGGAGATTATCGAGGGATTTAGACGTTGGAATTATATCTATTATTGTAAATTTAACTCAATAAAAAAGGCAACCTGTATAACAGGTTGCCTTACTAAGTAATAAAAAGTAAGTATTACTTACCAAATACGTACACGTTCATCTTCAGGAAGGTATAACTCATCGCCTGGTTTTACATCAAACGCTTTGTACCATGCATCGTGGTTGCGTGGCGCTTGTGCTCTAAAGCGACCTGGGGCATGTGTGCCACCACGAAGTTGGTTAAGCATGCTTTGCTCAGTACGTTTTTCTTTCCATACTTGTGCCCACGCAAGGAAAAAACGTTGATCGCCAGTAACACCGTCAATAACAGGCGCTTCTTTACCATTTAAACTTAGCTTGTACGCGTGATAGGCCATTGATAACCCACCCACATCACCAATATTTTCGCCAAGGCTATTGCGACCATTAACAAAATTACCTTCAATTGGCTCGTATTTACTGTACTGCGCAGCCAGTTGATCGGCTTTTTTGTCAAATGCAGCGCGGTCAGCATCAGTCCACCAATTACGTTGCACACCGTTTTCGTCTGATTTTGAACCTTGATCGTCAAATCCATGACCCATTTCGTGACCAATTACAGCGCCAATACCGCCATAGTTTACAGCCGGATCGGCATTTGGATCGAAAAACGGCGGTTGTAGAATCGCAGCTGGAAATACAATTTCATTAAACGAGCTATTGTAGTAAGCGTTTACGCGTTGTGGCGTCATGCCCCAGCGGTTACGGTCTGTTTTTTGTAGCTCTTTTTCAACACTTTCAGCGTGGAAAAACTCACGCATGTTTTTCACATTACCAATCAAATCGTTTTTAGTAATGCTTAAACCTTCATAAGACTGCCAAACATCGGGGTAACCAATTTTTGGTACAAATGCAGCCAGCTTAGCGCGCGCATTTACTTTAGTTGCATCACCCATCCATTCTAGATTATCAATACGTTCACCAAGGGCTGTTCGAAGGTTTTCAACCAGCTCTGACATTTGTTGTTTTGATGACTCAGGGAAGTAACGCGCTACGTATATTTTACCAATAGCAAAACCAAGCGAACTTGTGCCCGACATTTCACTTATTGCACGTTTCCAACGAGGGCGAGGCTCTTGCTGTCCGTTTAGTTCTTTACCAAAAAAAGCAAAGTTAGTATTAAATACGTCTTCTGATAGTAAACCTGCGTTACCGCTAATAGCGTGATACGTTAGGTAGTCTTTCCATACTGCAATATCTTCTTGATTGATTAGCTCAATCATCGCTTTTATTGGCTCTGGCTGAGACACATTTAACTGAGGTACTTTATAACCTGTTTGTGCAAAGTATAAATCCCAGTTAAAGCCAGGATAAGCAGTGCTTAAATCAGCACGTTCAACTTGGTTTAAGGTTAAATCGCGATTACGACGCTTTTCACGTGGCCAGTGACCTTGTGCAATTTTGGTTTCAAGGTCTAAAATTGCTTGAGCGCGCTCAGCGGTATTTTCGACTCCTGTAAACTCAAGCATGTCAGCAATGTGAGCTACATAAGCTGCACGTGTTTTAACAAAACGCTCAGCGTCTTCAAGGTAGTAAGAGCGATCTGGTAGGCCTAACCCACCCGCACCTAGTGACATTTCATATTTATTAGGGTCTAAGCGGTTAAACCACATGCCGCCACCCAAAGGGGCTTTATTACCGGTTAACCAAGACTTACCAAACATTTCAGCTAAATCGTCAGTCGACGATATATCATTAATTTCACTTAACAATGGCTTAATAGGCGCTACACCGAGTTTATTAAGTGTTTCGGTATCCATATACGCATTGTAAAAATC
Source organism: Pseudoalteromonas sp. NSLLW24 (assembly GCF_015864725.1). Lineage (NCBI taxonomy): Bacteria > Pseudomonadati > Pseudomonadota > Gammaproteobacteria > Alteromonadales > Pseudoalteromonadaceae > Pseudoalteromonas > Pseudoalteromonas sp. NSLLW24. The sequence goes on from NZ_JADYWQ010000001.1 coordinate 284,179, forward strand.
AGCAACGAGTTTTTCTTCTGCGTTTAAATCTTTACGTGCTGCTATTTCTTCAATAATAGCTTTAACATCGTCTTCACTGCGCTCAGCTAATCCTGAAAATGCTCCGTAGCGGGTTTTATCTGCAGGCATTACGTAGTTGTCATACCAAGTACCACTGGCATACATAAAAAAATCATCGCCTGGTTTAACGGCTTCGTTACGTGCTGTTAGGTCAACACCAAAACTACCTAACTCTGCTTTTTCTGTTACTGCTGCAGTGGCTACTTTAGGGTGTTGCTCGTCTGTTTTTGTTGTTTGCGGCTCTGAACAACCGGTAATAAATGTGGCAGCTAATGCTGCGGCAATTAAACTCTTTTTCATTACTTACTCCTGAGTATCACTGATTGAATTAAAGCAGCAGTGAATCATTTTTATTGTTACGAATATTTAACTTATCGATTGTTATTGATATTAATCATACAAACAAACCTTTTGAGGTGAATCACCACAGTGCTCGATAAAACTAATAAAGAAGAAAAGAGAAAGGTCGATAGGCGCTATAAAAGCTTTATTTAGCTCGAATACTTAAAAGTATCCGAGCTAAGAGGGGTTACACACTATTTATTTTTTATGCTGTAGTTCCCACATATGGGCATATTCTCCGGCGAGTGTGAGTAACTCATCGTGCTTACCTTGCTCAATAATTTGTCCGGATTTGAGCACAATAATGGTGTCTGCATCGGTAATAGTAGAAAGACGATGTGCAATAACAATACTCGTATGGTTACTGGCAACTTCACGCATTGCAGCAAGTATTGCTTGCTCAGAATGAGAGTCGAGTGCAGATGTTGCTTCATCAAAAATTAAAATAGGGGACTTTTTCAAAATAGCGCGTGCAATGGCAATACGCTGTTTTTCGCCGCCAGATACTTTTAAACCACGTTCACCAACCAGCGTTTTATTGCCTTTATCGAGTGTTTCTATAAAGTCTTTTAAATGCGCCATAGCAATGGCTTCGTCAATTTCAGCATCGCTTGCTGATGGTCTACCGTAAGCGATATTTTCACGAATTGTGGTGTTAAACAGCACAGTGTCTTGCGGCACAATAGCAATGGCTTTTCGTAAACTATTTAGTGTTACTGAGTTTATAGATTGATTATCAATACTAATTTCACCAGCGCTTACATCATAAAAACGATAAAGCAGTCGCGCTAATGAGCTTTTACCAGCTCCGCTGGCACCAACAATAGCTACCTTACTGCCAGCTTTAACGCTAAAGCTAAGGTTATTAAGAATAGGGCGATGCGCATCGTAACTAAAACTTACATTATTAAATGTTATTTCACCTTGGCTAATATTGAGCTCTTTAGCATTAAGTGCATCGGTTATTTGTGGTTTTTTGTTAAGTAGCCCAAGCATGTTTTCAAGGTCGGTTAGGGCGCGTCTTATTTCGCGGTACACAAAACCTAAAAAGTTAAGCGGTAAAAACAATTGAATCATATACGCGTTAATCATCACAAGTTCACCAATAGAAAGCGTACCTGCAACTACCTCGGTTGAGCCCAACCACATTAACGCGGTAATAGCACAAGCAATAATAAGTGCTTGGCCTGAGTTAAGGGCGAGCAACGACATTCTATTTTTTAAACGGGCTTTTTCCCAGTTTGCTAAAAAGGTGTCGTACGTTTTTGCTTCAAACTGCTCATTATTAAAATACTTTACAGTTTCATAATTAAGTAGGCTGTCTATGGCGCGGGTATTACTTTGATTGTCGGCAGCATTTGCTTCTCTAATAAAGCGGTTTCTCCACTGAGTAACCACCACAGTAAAGGTAATATAAATAGCAACTGCCAGTAATGTAATAAGCGCAAACCAAACAGAAAACAACGTGCCAAAAATAATCGCAACGGTCAGTATTTCAAATAAAGTAGGCACAATATTAAACATTAAAAAGCGCATTAAAAAGCTTAAGCCACTCGTACCGCGTTCTATATCGCGGCTAATGCCACCGGTTTGCCTATCTAAATGAAAAGCCAGCTCAAGTGAGTGCAAATGCTTAAATACTTTTAAACCAATATCACGCATGGCGTGCTCGGTTACACGAGAAAATACAGCATCCCTTATCTCACCTAAAAATACACTGGCAAAACGCAGTGCACCGTACATCAATAACAATAAAGCGGGAATAACCAACAGTGGGTTAATCGACTTATCTACCGAGTCTATAATTTCTTTAAGTGCCCAAGGCATTAAAAGCGTGGCACCTTTTGCGCCTATAAGCGCCATAAGTGCAACAAAAACACGGCCTTTAAATTTTGTAAGGTAGGGCCACAGTGTTTTTACACTTTGGCGTAAATTCATGGCGTCTGGTCGTTTTTCACTGCTTTGTCTGGGGCGCATTCAGTATCTCAGAATTGGTATGTGGGTAGATAAAATCACTTATAAGTTAAGTAAACGCAGTAAATTGAAACAAGGGAAGATATTTTTTAGTTTTTTTGAATATTAATTTATAAGCATTAAAATGGAGTTACCAACTTAATGCTTTCTAAAATAGCAGTATATATTTTCCGGTAGAATATATCGCATATAACGTTTTCTGAAACCAGCTTTCCATAATGATTTGCTATAGGTTTGCTTAAACTTAATCGGGTTAAGAAACATTTTTAATGGATCGGACGTTTTAGCAAAATAACTTTCATGGCTATTTGCTCCGACATACTCAGAGTGTTTTAGATTACCAAAGTTTACGGATTCGCTATAAGTAGGGGTTTTTAATAGTCGAGATATAGGTTTTATAGCTGTTTCAGGAGCGATATTTATTTTTTTATAGTCCCTCTCAATAGCCATAAAATCAGAAATAAAGTCCATAGCCCCTTTTTGAAATTCGTTTATTGTATTTAGCTTATCATTAGAAAAGTCATTAGGTTCGAATATAGCTACTATGTCATCATTTTTTTTATCGAATTTAATTACAGAGCCGTGAGGTGCCGAAAAAATAAATTCGAGCATATGCACACCTTCCGATAACACTTGAAAATTATTTTTAGGTTCTGAAAAGTTACACATATAGCCAGACATCGGAAACCCTTTTTCAGAAAACTTCATTGCAGTTTGAAATGTGCCTAGGTAATAACCATGAATATCTATTTCATTATTTTCTAATAGCATTAGCTTATTCAGTGAATTCTGGATTGTCCCTTGCCATCCAATGTCAACAATCGCGACTTTTTTGGTATCCATAAACCCAATTTGATCTAGGTAAGTTAATAGGTTCTCTCTTTCGACCGCTGCATTACTACATATATCATCAACTAATAAATGAAAGAGTTTTGCTAATTTATCCTTATCGCTATCTGTTTCTATTGTATGATTTTGATCAGAAAAGCCTACTTTTTCTATTTTTTCAATATGTTTTTCCGCTTCTATATCAACTCTATCAAGGTAGTTTACGACGCTCAAATTAGGAACAAAATGACAAAGTACCTTTATCGAATATTCATCGATGCCATTGTATATAGTGGGGATGTTTATAGCTCGCCTTGATGCATACATATATTTACTAACAGGGGTTTTAATTCCTTGATTCATAAGGCTATACACTTTATGCATTATATAGCCGTCGCGCGCAAGGAAAAATATATGTTCTATTTCTTGATGTATTACCTGACTAGTAAGCCAGCGAGTTAAGCCAAAATATATTATTCCACAATAAACATAACCGAAGTCGTACCAAATATTTTCATTGTTATTATTTCTTTGGGTAAACGTTTTGTTGATGATAGTCGCAAAATAAATAGATTCTTCTATAGAGAGTTTTGAAGGGTATAGCTGCCTTAATCTTTTAAATGAATGATGGCTAAGCGCAAATTCACTGGTTTTTTTGTAATAATAAGGTTTGATGCCTTCTTTCATCGCGTTAATTACATCGGCGAAGTAATAATCGCCAATATGTAAAAGCTTAGATGGTTTACAGGATAGTTCTTTAAGTATATGTGGATATAATCCACCTTTAGACTTTGATTTACGAATTACAGAGGATAAAAATAATTGATGGAATTTTGTATAACCATTATCGTAAAGAATTTTTTTTATCACATATTCTGGTAAGTACATGTCTGAGGTGAAAATTACCTTTTTATCACTATCAATACAGTATTGATAAAAAGAGTGCATATATTCATTTTTAACACAAAATTTTAATTCTATTTCGATTTCTAGCGCTTTCAATGTATTTATTGTTTTGCTATCTAGATCTTGTGTTTTTTGTATGTGTGCATATATTTCATCCAAACCTATGGATTGAGTACCATTCAGCTCAGTTAGTATCTTTGTCGCTTCTGGTTCTGCTTTACTTCGGATACTTTTAAAATCTATGTCTAACTTTTTATGTTCATCATTATATAAATTTTCAACTATTGTAAAAATATCAGCTGGTTCGAGGACTTTTCTGAGGATCACTGTATCGAAAATATCGAAAGAGACTATTTCACTGTTGTTTATTAGCTTTTTTAGGTCAGTGTCATTACTTAGGGTATTTATTAGCTTTAAGCTTTTATTGTAAAATTTTGCGACAATTTTACTAAATATGTTTTTTTTCATAATGACTTTCCCTGCCTTATTTACTATCCATAACATAATTAAGAAAATCAAAATTTAGCTATTTGTTTACATTTAATTATACTAATTTCGTATATCCGCTGCAACTTACGCATTTAATAGTACGAAGCATCATAGGTTACCTGTTATTTTACCAAAAAAAACCACTAAATGAATGTTAAATGAATAATAAAACTGCAAATATTAGATGGTGGGTAAGCCTAAATAATTACTCAATTTTCATTGGGTAAGGGGAAGGTATGTTGCCGAAGTAGTAGATTTAAACGTAACATATTTTGTAAATTAGATTTTCAAAAGAAAATTTAAATAATTCGCTCGATCTCAAGTAACTTTAGCGCTCTGAGGCGAAAGTAAAGCTATGGGGAAAGTTAAACTAAATACATAGCAGGCTATTGTATTTAAAATACTAGCCCTTATATACTACGCATCCATTATTTTAGTTTTAAAACGTGAATGTTTAAATTTAGAGTGTTTTTAACTGCCTTTTTGCTACTTGCTGCACTTTTTAGTGTGCAGAGCAATGCTATGGGCGCCTCACAAAATTTAAATATCAATATTAGTACGCAGGTTTCGCTTACTGATATTGCCGATTTAACTAAAATACAGCCTATTAGTAAGTCTGTAGATACTTCGCAGCATAAAAAAACGCATCAAACCGATTTTGACGCGCACCAACCAAGGTTAACAGCCAATAATTCATCATTGTTTTTGCACACTGTTCAAAGTGAGCCAGAATACGATGTGGTTTTTGAATTTTTTGCTCAAAATCTTGTTAGGCATATATTCTTACGACCAAGAGCGATTAATCCTATACAGCCTTGGTATACGTTTGTAACTAATAGTAAAAAGTCGCGTTTGAGTGGCTGGAAAGACGTTAATTTACTCTACAAAGCTGTAACTACCTACCACGCTTAATTTTCCTTATTTAATTTTATTAGGTTTTAACTTTTAAAGTTTTAGCCTGCAGATTAATTGTGCTTTTAAAAAGTACGTTGCTAGCTTTGCTGGCAATAAGGATTCAACATGTTAAGTTTTAAAAAAGATAAAAAGCCGTCTACGGCTAAGTTCAAATTAAGCTATATAGCCATGCTAATAGTATTGGTTTTATTAGCTATCAGCGCATTACCAAATTTATACCCAAATAAATCGTGGTTGCACATCAGTGCTGCTCCGCACAGCGAAACGCAATCTTTACCGAGCACTAAAACGCTAGTTACTTTTTTAAATAAACAAGGGCTAGAGGTTGAGCAGGGTTTAGATAAGCAATCCACTATTAATATACTTTTAAACGAGCCAACTAAAAGCGCTCAGGCGCAAGCGGCTATAAAAGCGCAATATCCAAACACGCAAGTTAAAATTGTTGAGCATGCAACCAGCCCAACATGGTTACAAGATTTTGGTTTATCACCAATAAAGCTGGGCCTTGATTTAAATGGCGGTGTGCTATTTGTACTAGACGTAGATTTAGATAAAGCCGTTGATGAGCAATTAGTCAGTGCGTATCAACAAGCTAAATCAATCATCATTAAGCAAAAAGCACATGGCGTAAAAGCGCAGCAAACTCAGCACGGGTTTGAAATAAACGCATTGCCTAATTCAACCGACAAGTTAACCCCCGTTATTGAAGAGCTACAAAGCCGATTTGCTAATTTAGCCGTTGTAACAAGCAATAACGGCAGCGTTAAAACTGCCAAATTTAGTTATTCAGAGCAAGGCCGCAGCAGCTTTGATAAAGAAGTAATGGGGCAAACACTCACAACCCTTCGTTCACGTATTGAAGAGTTAGGCATTACCGAAGCGGTAACACAGCGCCAAGGAAAGCACCGCATTCGTATAGAGCTACCAGGCGTGCAAGATCCAACCGAAGCAAAACGTATTATTGGTGCAACAGCATCGCTTGGTTTTTATCAATTAAAAGAAATTGGCGGGCAAACATTTAATATGCAATCGGGCGGAACCATAAAGCTCGATCCTGTGCCAATTTTTACAGGGGACCATATTAATAATGCAAACATAGGCCGCGACGATTGGGGTAAACCACTTGTACAACTGAGCCTAGACGGCCAAGGCGGCGATGCAATGTCGGCGTTTTCAAAAGCCAATATTGGTAAGCCAATGGCGACGGTTTACTCTGAGTATTCTCAAAACGCTAAAGGCGAAGTAGTTAAAAAAAGCGAAGTTATTAACGTAGCCAATATTGCTCAGCATTTAAGTTCTCGTTTTAGTATTACCAATATGAAAAGCCAACAAGCTGCAGCCGACCTAGCATTGCTATTACGTGCAGGCTCGCTTACCGCGCCCGTTACAATTGTGCACGAACAAACAATAGGGCCAAGCCTCGGCAGCGAAAATATTAGTAATGGCTTAGCCGCGCTTATGTTAGGCATGGGTATTACCCTTGCATTTATGGCGCTTTGGTATCGCCGTTTAGGCCTTATTGCAAACGTAGCACTTATATTAAATTTAACGTCGCTTGTGGGCTTAATGTCATTATTACCAGGGGTTGTGTTAACGCTGCCGGGTATTGCAGGCTTGGTGCTAACCATAGGTATGGCGGTAGACACTAACGTAATAATATTTGAACGCATTAAAGAAGAACGTCGCCAAGGCCGTGCACCATATCAAGCTATTCAAGAGGGGTATAAACAAGCCGCAAATACAATATTTGATGCCAATATAACCACCATGATCACCGCACTTATCTTATACGGCATAGGCTATGGGCCCGTTAAAGGTTTTGCCATTACACTCGCACTGGGGCTTTTAACGTCTGTATTTACAGGTGTGTACGTATCAAAAATATTAAGCCAAACGTTGTATTTAAAAATGGGTAAAAAAGTAGGAGAAAAAGCACATGCTTAACACTTTTTTGAAAGGTGAGGCGGGCACACGTTTACGCTTTATGGGTATGCTTTTAAGTGCCATTTTAGTGCTGCTATCCGTATTTACGCTTACGCAAAAAGGTCTAAATTTTGGCCTAGATTTTACTGGCGGTTATTTAACTGAGTTTACAACCAGCCAAAGTGTTGAGCTAAAAGAGCTTCAATCGTTTATTGCTAAAAATCACAACGGTGAGTTTGAGCTAACCGCGCAAGGTAATAGTCATTTTCAATTAAGAGAAGCGCCAAGTGCATCAACTACATCAACAACAGCTAATAGCCCTGATTGGCAAAGCGCCGTTACACAAAACGATTATATAAACGCACAGGTATTATCGTCAGCTTATATTGGCTCACAAGTGGGCGATGAGTTATTTGATCAAGGCTGTTTAGCAATGTTTGCTGCAATGATTGCGGTAATGATTTACCTTGCAGTGCGTTTTGAATGGCGCTTAGCACTCGGCTCTGTGGTAGCGCTAGTGCACGATTTAATACTTGTACTTGGGTTATTTTCACTATTACAAATTGAGTTTAACCTAACCGTGCTGGCAAGTTTACTGGCGATTATTGGTTACTCACTTAACGACTCAATAATAGTAGGGGATAGAGTGCGCGAGCTTTTACGTGTTCAATCAAACAATATACTTAGCCCAGCAACTATTATTAATAATGCGATTAAAAGTACACTAACACGTACCTTAATAACGTCGGGTACCACACTTGCAACGGTTGCGAGCGTTTGGTTGCTTGCAGGTGCACCACTGCAAGGCTTTGCTATTGCATTATTTACCGGCATTGTAGTGGGTACGTTCTCGTCTATTTGTATAGCGGCAACCTTGCCGGAGCTATTGGGCTTAAGCGCTAAAAACTACGAAGTTAAAGTAGATGCCCACACGCAAACATTATTAGATATGCCATAAGGTTTTTAATAAAACACAAGCAAAGAGCTGCACCAACCAACGGCCCTTTGTTTGTTTAATGCAAATTTAAGTTCCGCAAGTATTCCCACCAAACTTGCGGGGTTTAAAACAATGGTTTTAAGCCCCGCAAAAATGTTAAACTAGCTGCCTTATTTTTACAGCCTGTATTGTACTAATCCCCATGAATAAAACCCACGTTATCGAACATCTTCGCTTTGCGCTAGAAGCGCAGCTTACAACAGCAAAAGTAGCGGCAAAAACTGCGCACGACACCGCCACACATGAAGAAAACATAGCCGAAAATAAATACGATACCCTAGGGCTCGAAGCCGCTTATTTAGCACAAGGCCAAGCCCAGCGCGTAAACGATTGCTATAAAAGTATAGAATTGTTCGAACCTGCCTTTAACGAAAAACCAACCGACAAAATAGCTATCGGTTCGCTGGTGTGTTTAGAAGATGATAACGCAGCCCAAAAATGGTTTTATTTAGGCCCCGCAGCTGGTGGTTTAACAGTAAACGTTAAACAGCACGCAATTGCTGTTGTAACACCCGGCGCACCAATGGGTAAGCAGTTACTAAATAAACAGATTGATGATGAAATTACGTTAACAATTGCAGTTAAAGCCCACGAATATGTGGTGGTAGAGATTTTATAAAGCTTTGGTTTTTAAGAGAAGCTTTTGCTGGCAGAACTATGCCAACGTAATAATCGCTTATTTATATTCATAAATTAATTGTCGGATGGCATGTCTTCGCCATTTATCCAACCTATAGCTATGTTTTTATAGCGTAACGTGGTGTGTATTTCAATTTGTACAAAGGCATATAATGAGAAGTACCTAATAGTTTAAAAGTGAGCAGGGTTGACGTTAGGTGCTCCCTTTTTAATTGATTTTAGTGGTTATACAGCCTCGTTAGTTGTATTTCCCAAGTTGGCTACTCGGTGCTACTATAGTGATACATTTGTTTGGGGATTATTATGAGAGTAGAACTAGTAACAACATTGAAGCGTCAAGCAACGAAGATATTATCTGAACTTCATTCCTCTAAAGAACCTGTGTTGATAACTGAACATGGACAACCATCTGCATACTTAGTAGATGTTGATGATTATGAATTTATGCAAAAGCGTATGCAAATTCTTGAGTCTCTTGCAAAAGGAGAGCAGGCAATAAGTCGTGGTGAAACCATGTCGAATGTTGAAGCTAAAGATAAAATGAATAAATGGCTGAAATAATTTGGACTAATCCAGCTTTGGATGATCTTAACGATATCGCTGAATATATCGCATTAAGCAATTTACAGTCAGCGAAAAAATTGGTTTCCAAAATATTTGAAAAAGTTGAACGTCTCGAACTCTTTCCTGAATCAGGTAAAAAACCAATTGAGTTAGCTAACCTAAATTATCTTGAACTGGTCGTGAATCCTTGTCGTATATTTTACAAAAAAGATAACGATAAAGTATATATTTTGCACGTAATGAGACAAGAACGAGACTTACGAAAATTTTTGTTGCTAACGCAATATACAGCTAACAAGTAGGTAACCCCTGAATGAAATTAGTATGACCCCATACTAATTATTATAAAAAGCAATTATTAAAAAGCCATCCAAACATCTATCAAAATTCCAACTTAACCAATATAAGAACTAAATTATAGTTTGTTTATTAAAAAAATTGCTACACACATTCCTTAAGTGTTTAATATACCGTACATAAATAATATGGAGGTTGAAATATGAGACATAACAATTGGTCTTGCTCTAAGTTTAATAATAACGAATTTGATACCGGTGAAATAAGAGTTTCGGGTGGCTTTTGGTCAAGAATTTTTGATGTTCAAAATAAAAAGTACACCGCTGTGACATGCAGTCGATGTAGTTTTACTGAATTTTATAAAGGTTCATCATCAACACTTGGTAACGTATTTGATTTCTTTACTGGGTAATCAAAGCTTAAAAAGCACTTTAACTGAAATGTAAACTGATCAGTTCAAGAGATACCTCCTCATTAAGGTGAGGAGGTTAAATGCTTAAATATACCTAAGCGATAATTCGCCTTATTAAATGTAGGTGGACCTTTAGATATACACAACTAATAGCAGTTAAACAAAATCTATTACACGCACTAATAATAGGCTTCAATAACAGACCATAAGGCTTGGATGAATTTATTTTTATGATTTTTCATCTAACATCCTATGTTTTAAATATCCAATTTTAGGTAGCTTTCTTCACAAATTTCGCTGTTACCATCATTTCGCCAATGCCATCTACTTTACAATCAAGTTCGTGATCTTTTTTATCAAGCACTCTTCTAACTACCGCTTTGGTGCCAATTTTAATTACTTGCGAGCTGCCTTTAATTTTTAAATCTTTGGCTACTGTCACTTTGTCACCATCATTTAGCAAAGTGCCATTGGCATCTTTAACTAAAATTGCGTGTTCATCGCTTGTATTATTAGGGTTCCACTCATGGGCGCACTCGGGGCAAACAAGCAGTTGTTGGTCCTCGTAAACATATTCACATTGGCATTTTGGGCAAGCAGGCAGCGACATTTTTAACTCTCATAAGGTATTGTTTTGCGTATTTTAATCTGCGTTATTAGTTAATCAATATTTTTTATCTTCACGCTAAAAATATCTCGTTTGTGCGTTTTTAAAAAAGGGCATATAAAGCACATGTCGCTTAAGCAATTTAAGCGCTAACTCGTACAGTAGGTACCTGTTAAAGCACCCATCATATTAAGTGATTCGCGCAATGCCCACTTAGTACGATGGGTGTTTCTATTTATAATGCTTAGTATTTTACTAAGCATGCTTTTTATATTTTGACTTAACTAGGAAAAGTCGTGTTTAAAACCTTAATTGTGGTTGATAACAACGAGCAAACGCTTGCTCAATCGTTCGAAAATGTAATTACGTTTAATACCTACTTACGTGATTACCCAAAACATAACGAACCAAAAACACGCATTATTAATCTGTGCGACTCAAGCCAATACTTGAGCAAAGGTTACTATTGCTCGTTACTTGCAGAGGCGCGCAAGCACCAAGTTTTACCCAGTGTAAAAACCATTAATGCTCTTCGTAGTGGCCAAGCACCTATGTTAAATGTGGGCCAAATAGATGGCACACTTTACTTTGGCAATGCCCAAAATGATTTACAATCAAAAGCAGCAAAGTCGGTATTTAAACAATACCCAGCGCCTATTTTATTTGTTGATGAGCAAGGCTTATTACAACAAGGCTCGATGTCGTCTTTAAGCGAGCAACAGTACAGCGAATTTGTAGCCAAGCTAGATAACTTTACTAAAACGCAGTGGCGTATTAGTTCGGTACAACGTCGTTTTAGATGGGACATGGCAATACTTGTTGATCATAACGAAAAAGTACCGCCGAGTGATAAAGACGCCATTGCACGTTTTATTAAAGCCGCAGCTAAACACGGCATTAATGCACAAGCATTAAGCTTTGACGAAATTGATAACATAGCCCAGTTTGATGCGTTATTTATTCGCCAAACTACAGCGATTGACCATCCAACGTATCGCCTTGCGAGCAAAGCGCAAAGCCTTGGTTTAGTGGTTATTGACGATGCTGAGTCTATTTTACGTTGTTGTAATAAAGTGTATTTACACGATGCATTTAATTACCAAAAAGTGCCAAGTTTAAAAACGCTTGTAGTGGCTGATCAATCAAGTGAAACGCTTGAGCAATTAGAAGAAGCGTTTACGTATCCGCTTGTTTTAAAAATGCCTGAAGGGTCGTTCTCAAAAGGTGTGTTTAAAGTTTCAAATCGTGATGAGCTTGAAGCTAAGCTTACAGAGCTGTTTGAGTTTAGCGCGTTAGTGCTTGCACAAGAGTACATGTATACCGAATACGATTGGCGAGTGGGTGTGTTAAATGGTCGTGCAATTTATGCATGTCGTTATTTAATGGCACGTAACCATTGGCAAATTTATAACCACGATGCTAAACGGTTTTTTTCTGGTGGCTTTGAAACATTGCCAACCTTTGAATTACCAAAAGCGGTATTAGATGCAGCTTTAAAAGCATGTAAAACAGTGGGTAGGGGTTTATATGGCGTAGATGTTAAAGAGCATCAAGGCAAAGCATACGTGCTTGAAGTAAACGACAACCCAAGTATTGATCACAAAGTAGAAGACGGCTATTTAGGTGACGAGCTATACATGATCATTATGGATGAATTTAAACAACGCTTAGAAGCACGAGGCCGTGGGTAATAACATGAGCAACCTTGTTATTCGAAAAGCGCTTAGCAGTGATTTAAATGCACTGATTGACGTTGAAAATGCCTGCTTTAATAATGATAAATTGAGCCCGCGCAGTTTAAAGCGCTGGCTAAGTGCTAAGCATGGTATTTTACTCGTTGCAGAAAATGGCGAGCAAATATGCGGCTATGGGCTAGTGTGGTGCCATAAAGGGACTCGTTTAGCGCGTTTATATTCGCTTGCTGTAAAACCCACAATGCAAGGTAAAGGTATTGCAAAAGCACTGCTTATTAGCCTTGAAAAAGAAACGTATGAGCGCGCTCGGCTGTACTTACGCTTAGAAGTGGCTGTAAATAACGAAAGCGCGATTGGGCTTTATACAAGTTTAGGTTACCGGGTATTTGGTCAATACAGCGATTATTACGATGACCACAGTGACGCATTACGAATGCAAAAAAACATTCGACAAACAAGTGAGTTAAAAGTGGCGTGTTTAACGCCGTGGTATCAGCAAACTACCGAGTTTACGTGCGGACCTGCTGCACTATTAATGGCAATGGGGGCACTTGAGCCAACTACTGAGCTTAGCCAATCACATGAGCTAGCACTTTGGCGTGAAGGTACCACCATTTTTATGACATCGGGTCATGGTGGTTGCCATCCGTTTGGTTTGGCACTTGCCGCTCATAAGCGTGGTTTTAAAAGCGAAGTAATGGTTAATACCACCGAGCCTTTGTTTTTAGATGGCGTACGCAACGAAAACAAAAAAGTGGTACTTGCCACCGTGCATCAACAATTTGTAGATGGTATTGCACAAGCAAATATACCGCTTACACATAAAGATGTAGAGCTTGAGCATATTGAGCAGTGGTTAAGTAAAGGCTTTAGTGTGCTGTTATTAATTAGCACATATAGTTTTGATGGTAAAAAATCACCACATTGGGTGTGTGTTACGCACCTTGATGAGCATTGCGTGTATGTTCACGATCCGTTTTGTGAGCCCGGTAACGATAAACAGCTCGCAATAGATTGCCAGTATGTACCTATTGCACGAAGTGATTTTAGTAAAATGTCAGCGTTTGGTAGCCAACGTTTAAGAACGGCGGTGGCTATAGCTAATAAAATATAAGGTTAACAGTGACTTTTTTAGATTTAATTGATGTAGCCCCGTATTCGTGGGCAGCTATTGGTACGGCGGCTTTTTGCGGTGCCATTATTGGTATAGAGCGCCAATTGCGCGGCAAACCTGTCGGTATTCGTACATCAGCCCTAATAACCTTGGGTACATATTTGTTTTTATCCACTGCGTTTAATTTACAAGGGGATGTGATAGATCATTCTCGTGTAGTTGGGCAAATAATTACAGGTATTGGCTTTTTAGGGGCTGGTGTTATGCTCGCAAAAGATGGTGCGGTAGTTGGTGTAACCTCTGCTGCAACCATCTGGGTGCTTGCATCAATAGGCGTTATGATAGCGACCGAAAACCTTGGCGCTGCAATAAAACTTTCGGTGCTGGTGGTGGGTATTTTATATGGTGTAGACGTACTTGAGGCTAAATTTAAAAGCTTAAGTAAAGGTGTACACACTAAAGTAAAAAACTATCAAAAGCGCTATTATCGAAAGGAATTTAACGACACAGAACGCCACTAAAAGTGGCGTTTTTTAGTGCTATTGAAATTAGTACTACTCGAACAAGTACTATAATTAGCCAAATAACTTTCTCCTAACTACTTTTCTGTAGCCACTGGGTGTTTGGCTTAATACTTTTTTAAACACGCGTGTTAAATGACCTTGGTCGTTATATCCCACTTCTAAAGCCACTTCTTGAATTGATAAATTTGATGATGCTAATAACTCCTTCGCACCTTCTACGCGTAATTGTTGCCAATACTCAATAGGGCTTTGGTTCGTTGCCGCTCTAAAACGGCGGGTAAAAGTACGGTAGCTCAAGCTAAATTGGGCAGCGACTTCTTGCAGGTTTAACTCGGTAGCTAAATTGTTTTTTAGCCAAAATTGAATTTGTGCAATTAGCTCGTCGGGGTGACGGTCAACTGCACCCTCGAGATAGCGTTGATCTTCGTAGGGTTTGCGTATTTCGTGCGAAAAATTACGCTCTACATGTTGAGCGGCGGCTTTTCCATAGTACTGACTAATAATATGTACGATCACATCTGCAAGGGCATTAAGACTGGCTACCGTATACATGCGCTCTGACTGAGTTATAAAAAAGTCGGGTTTTAAACGCACTAACGGGTAGTCGTGGCTAAATTGATTGGCGTAGTGCCAATGGGTGGTAGCAGGGTGCCCATCAAGTAAGCCAGCCTCAGCTACTAAGCAGTTGCCAGTGCCTACACCAATTATATGGCTGCCTGCGCTAAAGCTCTCGCTTAGCCAATCAACTACGCCTTGATTTGTACGCACTACAGGGCGCGGGTTTCGCCAAATTCCGGGCACTATAATTAAATCACTGTAGGGGGCGTTAGTTGTTATGCAATCAGGAATTATCGCAAGGCCTGCGCGAGTGGGTATAAATTCAGCATTTTTAGCCACTAAATTTATAGCAAGCGGTCTAAAGCTTTGCTTATCAAGATGGCCTTTAGCAAAGGCCTCGCCGGCCCTTAACATCTCAATAGGCAGCGTTAAACTAGTCACTAATAAATGCGGATATACCGCTATAGCAATGTTTAGTGGTGGATTAGTGTTTTTTTCAGTCATATAAATGCTCCGACCAGTGCCTTTTGGCCTTTTGTGCTGAATATTTGGCTATTAAAGCACAATGCATAGTGCATAATCCATTTAAACTGCCTCTTCTTCTAATAACACGTTTTTAAAGGTAAATTATGACTGCATTACCCGTTATAGTAGGCATGGGTGGCATTAACGCCGCTGGCCGTACTTCTTTTCATCAAGGTTATCGCCGTATCGTGTTAGATAGTTTAAATGCTCAAGATCGCAGTGAAACATTTTTAGGCCTCGCCACACTGATGAATCTAGTAAGCGTTGTAAACGGCCAATTACAAGATACACAAGGTAATAATGTTGAGCAAAGCGACATAGAAGCACGCTTTGGTGAGCAAATTATTGCTGGTACGCTTATTCGTAAAATTGAAAAAGAACACTTTGATGCCGATGCCACACCGTGGCAGCAAAAAATGACGCTAAACGCATCAAGCGATAACGCAATTGTGTTTGAAACGCGCGCTCGCGACTTACCTACACCTGTTCCAGCTAGCTGGCAAGTTGAAGAACTTGAAGGCAAAAAAGTAAAAGTAACTATTGCAGCCGACTTAAATGTTAAGCATGACTCAACACGTGATAACCCGATTAAATCTGCAGGGCAATTTCCGACTGGGTTTGATCCGTCTGTTATGTATAACAGCCGCTATCAGCCTCGTGGTTTGCAAGCTACTATTTTTGCAGCTACCGATGCTATTAAATCAACAGGGCTTGATTGGCAGCATATTATGAATAGCGTAGAGCCAGATAAAATTGGTACCTATTCAGCGTCGGTAATTGGCCAAATGGACGACAAAGGCCTAGGCGGTTTAGTAAAGGCGCGCCAACAAGGCGACCGTGTTAGTACTAAGCAGTTAGCACTGGGTTTAAATACAATGTCGACCGACTTTATTAACGCCTATGTTACGGGCAATGTAGGGACTACGTTTTCGACCTCGGGCGCCTGTGCTACGTTTTTATACAACTTACGTGCAGCGGTTAACGACATACAGGCAGGGCGTACACGCGTTGCGGTTGTCGCAAGTGTTGAGTGTGCTATTACACCAGAAGTGATTGAAGGCTTTGGTAACATGAGCGCACTTGCAAATGTTGAAGGTTTGCGTCGTTTAGATAACTTATCAAGTGATGAAGAACCAGATTATCGTAAAAGTAGCCGACCATTTGGCGACAACTGCGGCTTTACATTAGGTGAAGGCGCACAAGTTGCTATTTTAATGGACGATGCCTTAGCCCTTGAATTAGGCGCTGACATTATGGGCTGCGTACCGGATGTATTTGTAAATGCAGATGGCATAAAAAAATCAATTACGTCACCTGGTCCTGGTAACTATATTACCATGGCTAAATCGGCTGCTTTAGCAACAAGCCTTTTAGGCAAAGAAGCCTTGCAAGAACGTAGCTTTATTTTAGCGCATGGCTCAAGTACACCGTTAAACCGCGTAACAGAGTCGCTGATATATCACAAAGTGGCACAAACGTTCGCTATTGATAATTGGAAAGTGACAGCGCCAAAAGCCTATGTTGGTCATACTATAGCTCCTGCAAGTGGCGACCAATTAGCGATAGCTCTAGGTGTATTTAGCCATAATATTATGCCGGGTATTACCACAATTGATAAAGTGGCTGATGATGTTTATACCGATCATCTTGATATTCGTAATAGCCATTACGAATGCGCCGATATGGATATTGCTTTTATAAATTCAAAAGGCTTTGGCGGTAACAATGCAACAGCTACCGTACTTTCACCAAAAGTAACAATGCAAATGCTCGCTAAGCGCCATGGCGATGAAGTTATGAGTAGTTACGCGCAGAAAAACATGGCAATTAAAGCCGCGCAACAAATGTATCAAGCTCAAGCTGATTTAGGCCAATATGAGCTTATTTACCGCTTTGGCGACGGACTTATTGACGACAACGACATTGTAATAGACGAGCAAAGTATTCAGTTACCTGGCTTTGAAAAAGCAATTACGTTTAGCACAACAAATTCCTATCAAGATATGTTTTAAGCACACATACTTGTTAGCAAGGCGCTTTTTAAGCGCCTTTTTTAATGCCTCAAATATATTTATCTATTAAGTTTTTTCTAAGTGAAGCTCATTAAATGAACTAATTTTTTGTATTTACACTTGCTTTTATGTTGATCGTTTGTTTCTATTATATAAACACTATCTAGGATGGATAAAACTGATGAAAAAACTCATATTAGCGCTTTCTTTAACTTGTACTTTTACTCAACTCTCTGTTTTTGCAGATGACTTTGTTCCTGCAGAAGTGATTAATAAAAACTACGATCAGCTCACTAATACTTCCTCGCGCGCTTCGAGGTTAGAGGGGATTAATTTGAGCAGTTACGTGGTTGATAAAAGCGGGCAGGTTAGTGATATAGAAATTGTAGCTACGGTTGGGCAAAAAAAGTACCAAAGAGAAGTAATGGATTACGTGTCTAAGCTCAACTACAAAAGTGCAAAATTAAATGGTGAGACTATACCTGTAGCAAAAACCATTACTGTAAGTTCGCAAAATTTGCATATTAATTTTTCAAACGATAAAGCGTCTCGCGGCTTTTTTAATGATTATGAGCAAGCTAGTAAATTAATCGACGAAAAGAAATACGATGAAGCTAAAAGCCGTATCGATGAATTAGAAAATGAACATACAAAAAATACGGTTGAGATTGTTTTGCTTGCATGGCTTAAAAGCCAGCACAGTTATTTTGTGCAAGATTGGAAGAGCTTTGATCAGCATATCTACGAAGCGTTTTTATTTAGAGATAATCTACCAGATCAAATTCAAAAACGTGTGATTAAAAACGCTTTACAGTGGTTTATATCAAAACAAGATTATGTACGTGCTTATGATGCAATAGATGCACTAGGCAATATTGAATCCATAACCTTTACAGAGCAAAACAAGGAACAGTTGTTAACTCAAGTGAACGATATTTATAAAAACTCGGGAGATATTAAGCAACAATTTAGTTTAGCTTCAGAACAAGCTGTAATGCCTATGATGTCGAAGTCTGAAGTTAAATTAGAATCAGAATTACCACTGAGCAAAGTGCAACTTAGATGCGAAAACAAAGTCGTTGACTATGACACTAATACAATTGATAAAATTGTTATTTCGAAAAATGATTTGCGTTGTGGATTATTAATAAAAAGCGCTCAAGCACAAACAATTACACTTAAGCAAAGCGGTGAAAGCTTTTTATAAAAATTGTAACTCCCCACATATAAATTATGGGGAGTTATTGCATTAATAAGTTTTGGCTATTCAAATAATGCATTGGAATTTTGCTGCAATACTTATTAAAAAAACTGTTACTTAAACTTTTTTACATACCTAAGCGTTATAAAATTAATAATGGCAAGTAAAATGGCTATTTCGTAACGGCTGTAGGCTACAGCTATACCAATTAAGCCCATATTCCAAATACTGGCTGCGGTTGCTGTGCCGGAGGTTGATTTGTTATTTTTCAAAATTGCGCCACCGCCAATAAAACCAATACCAGTAATGATGCCTTGCAACATTTTTGATTGAGCTTCTGCGCCATCTAAAACCGACATAGCAATTAATGCATACCCACACGATGCAACAGCAACAAGAGGAAAGGTACGAAGGCCTGCGCCATCATTACTTCGCTCTCTGTCGTAAGCCATGGGTAGTGCAAGTAGGTATGCAATACCTAAGTGTATTAAGTTATCGATGATTTCATTCCACTGTAAATCAATTTCCATTATTGAGCCTGTGCTGGTTAACTTTGTTAATAATAAGCAAACAGCAAGCCATGGCATAAATGACTATTAATCAATGAGTTATTGTTAATACCTGTATTTAACAAGAATTATTGAGGAAACTTTTACATGTTTTTATTACTATTTTACGCAATAGTTAATTTGATCTGAGTTTTAAAGCCCCGTATTCTTTTATCCAGACTAAAAGACACCTATGTGAATCTCTTGCCTTTAAATAAAACATTAAGCACACCCACTAAGCTTGAAAAAACAGCCTTACTATTTTGCGTTGGGTTATCTGTTATTGCTTTTTTACTTCCTGAACTACTCACAGAGCACTTACAACCCGCTATTAATAAAATTTTAGGTTATTTAGGGTCGCCATTTTTTATATTGGTAAACTTGTTACTTTTTTCTGTGATAGCTATTGCTATAAGCCCATTAGGGCAACGAAAAATAGGAGGAGCGCAAGCACTTGTTGAGTTTAGTACCTTTGGTTGGCTTTCTATGTTGTTTGCAGCAGGAATGGGCTCAGGACTTATATTTTGGGGAGTAGCAGAGCCTGCACTACACACGGTTAACTCACCTTTAAAGCAAAGCTTGTATCCTAACAATCAAACAAGTGGTTTGGCACTTACCTTAGTTAATTGGGGCGCGCATGCATGGGCGCTCTATGCAGTATTTGGCTTGGTATTAGGTGGGCTTACTCGCAATAGTGGTAAAGCGGGCGATATTAGTGCTCCTGTGATCAGTGCAACTAAAGGCGTTATTAATCGGGCTTGGCAGTTACAGTTGAGCTTTAGCATTAAATTAATTGCCATACTTGCAATATTTTTTGGTGTCGTGGGCACAATTGCTAATTCAACTTTATTACTGCGTAAAGGGCTCGAGCTTGAGCTAGGGGTTGAATCGGCTTTATTTTCGGGGTTTATTATTATTTTTTTAATTGCGCTGCTTTATACTATTTCTGCAAAGTTGGGGCTTAAAAAAGGAATTCAAACTCTTAGTAAATTTAATGTGTTTTTAGCATTTGCACTTATAGCATGGCTATTAATTTTTGTGCCTATACAGCCAATTATAGATATAGCAATAGGCGGTACATGGGATTACATTCAGCTCATAACCACAGGTACATGGCAGTTTGAAAGCGTACTTAATGACCCAGCATGGGCAACAGGTTGGACATACAATTACTATTTTTGGTGGTTAGCTTGGGGTCCGTTTGTTGGTGTGTTTTTGGCAAAAATTAGCCAAGGACGGCCGGTTTGGCAATACATATTAGGTGTCGTATTTGTACCAACCTTTGTGACTATTATATGGTTTAGTGTGTTTTCGGGCTCTGCAATTGCGTGGGATCAAACTCACAATGCAGGCATTTTAGAGGCTATTAAAGCCGATTATACGCAAGGGCTGTTTGTATTTTTCGAGCAATTAGGCTGGCAAGGCGGTCTATTAATTTGGTCAAGTTTATTGCTTCTACTCATTTTTGTAGCCACATCAGCAGACTCTGCTGTTTTGGTTATTCGCCAATTAAGTGGTGCAAGTGAAGCTCAAACATGGAGCTTGTATGCTTGGTCGTTTGCACTAGGTTTATGCGCTTTTGTTTTGTTAGTACAAAACAATGAACCATTAAACAGAAGCGTTGCTATTATTGGAGCGCTTCCTTTTTTAATTATATTTATATTGCAATTAATTGGTTTTATTAAAGAGTTCATACGTGAATTTAATCACTAAGGCTTACATTTTTTTACAATGCTATTTTTAAAATTGTATATAATTTAGGTAATTATATTGGTGGGGTTAATAATGCGAACTTTATTGATTATTCTATTTTCAAATGTATTAATTGGTTGCGCTGCTGCGGGTATAATTTTAGATGGGGCAGCGCGCTCTCAACCTGGCTCAGTAAATGCGGGGCCTGTTGTAAAAGATAAAGAGGGCTTTAGCTTTACTAAACTCGGTGTTGAAGCCGATATGGCTATAGTTGAATTTATTAAAGGTAAGGGCAATAACAATACGGTACAAGTATGCAGGCAAGTGAGTAAAGTATTGAAAGAGTGTGTAGAGTTAGAAAAGTCATCCCTACACACTAATGAGCCTATGCAGTTAAAAACTGATGATGAAATAATAAGTGTTGGTCAATAAAGCTGCTTATAAAAAAGTAGCTATGATCGTAGCCTGCTTGCATTTCAAGTGTAAGCGGGTAGCCTTTTTTATCAGCAATAGCGACTAAGTTTTCTGGCTTAAGTTGCTCTTGTAAAAAGCCATCAGCATCACCTTGACTCACTAACATGGGTAAGTAATGAGCTTGCTCTGCGTTTTTCATCAACTCGCAGCTATCATATTGTGCCCAAAGCGCCTTATCATTTCCTAAATAGCCAGTAAATGCTTTTACACCCCAAGGGCATTCAATCGGATTTACAATAGGGCTAAAAGCCGAGGCACTTACAAACGCAGTCGGGTTTTTAAGTGCAACCATTAATGCACCGTGCCCGCCCATAGAGTGACCACTAATTGCTTTTGTGCTTGTAATCGGAAAATGTTGTTCAATAAGTGCTGGTAATTCACTAACAACATAATCGTACATATTAAAATGAGTGTTGTAAGGAGCTTGCGTGGCATTTACGTAAAAGCCTGCGCCTTGTGCAAAGTCGTAGCTGTCTTCATTGGGGACGTTTTCGCCGCGCGGGCTAGTGTCAGGCGCTACAATAGCAATACCCAGCTCAGCTGCTTTTTTAAATGCGCCGGCTTTTTGCATAAAATTTTCGTCTGTACAGGTTAAACCTGATAGCCAATAAAGTACCGGTACTTTGTTTGTCTCACTTGCGCCAGGTGGTAAAAATACGGCAAAGCGCATAGTGCTATGTGTACTTTGCGAGCTGTGAGTATATTGTTTATGCCAACCGCCAGACACTTTTACACTTGAGATATTTTCTAACATACTTAATCCTTAAAAGCCGTAAACTTAAAAGTATTACGGCTTATTAATAAGCTATTTTACGAATGCAGTTTATTAGTAATGAATGACTGTACGAATACTTTTGCCTTCGTGCATTAAGTCAAACGCTTCATTAATATCTTCAAGGCCCATTGTATGAGTAATAAAGTCGCTAAGAGCAAATTCACCTGCCATGTAACGCTCAACAATTTCAGGAAGTTGTGAACGGCCCTTAACACCACCAAATGCGCTACCACGCCATACACGCCCAGTTACCAGTTGAAACGGACGGGTTGATATTTCTTGGCCAGCACCCGCCACACCAATAATTACTGACTCACCCCAACCTTTATGGCAACACTCAAGTGCTGAGCGCATTACGTCAACATTACCGATACATTCAAACGAGTAGTCAACGCCGCCGTCTGTCATTTCAACAATAACCTCTTGAATTGGCTTGTCGAAATCTTTTGGGTTAATTAAATCAGTTGCACCTAGTTTTGTAGCTAAATCGAATTTAGTGGTGTTTATATCAACACCAATAATACGACCAGCACCGGCCATTTTTGCGCCAATAATCGCAGACAAACCAATACCGCCTAAGCCGAATATAGCAACAGTGTCGCCAGGCTTTACTTTAGCAGTGTTGGTAACTGCGCCCATGCCTGTTGTTACACCACAGCCTAGTAAGCAAATCTCTTCTAGTGATGCTTCTTTATTTACTTTAGCGAGTGAGATTTCTGGCAATACAGTGTACTCAGAGAACGTTGATGTCCCCATGTAGTGATAAATTGGTTGGCCGTCTTTAAAAAAGCGTGTAGTGCCGTCTGGCATTAGGCCTTTACCTTGTGTTTCGCGCACGGCTGAACACAGGTTAGTTTTACCTGAAGTACACATTTTACATACGCCACATTCTGCAGTGTATAAAGGAATAACATGATCCCCAACTTCAACACTCGTTACGCCTTCGCCAACTGCATAGACAACACCAGCGCCTTCGTGACCTAAAATAGCAGGAAATATGCCTTCAGGATCTTGGCCTGATAATGTAAATGCATCGGTATGACACACACCTGTAGCGGTAATTTTTACCATTACTTCGCCTTTTTTAGGCATCATCACATCAACTTCTTCAACACTAAGTGGTTGATTAGGACCCCAAGCAATGGCAGCTTTTGATTTAATAAATTCAGACATGTGTTTTATTTCCTTTAACTGGCTATTAAAAAATAATTGTAGACCCAATTTGCTTGGGTGATGTGCTTATTGTATTTGTTTCTCAAACAATGATAATCTCAATTTTATTAAAACACTTTTACAGTATGGTAATAATGGCGCGTTGGAATGGAATAGATGAGTTTATAGCTGTAGGGGAGGAGGGCAGCTTTACTGCGGCTGCAAAAACGCTTGGACTTTCGGTTGCGCATATTAGCCGCCATGTAACAGCGCTTGAGCAACGTTTAAATACACAACTATTAACTCGTACAACCCGTAAAGTGGTTTTAACCAAAGAAGGCGAAGTGTACTTACATCAAATAAAGCACTTACAACATGCTATGGATGAAGCAACTCAAGGTCTTGCTCAACAACAAAGTACGCCTAAAGGTAAAATAAAGCTCACAGCCCCTGTTATGTATGGGGAAACGTTCATTATGCCTATAGTGCATAACTTTATGAAGGATCATCCCGAGGTAGAAGTTGTTGCCACATTAAGTAATGAGCAAGAAAACTTGTTAGAGGGCGGATTTGATTTAGCAATAAGGCTTGGGCACTTAAAAGATTCGAGCTTAAAAGCGCGTAGGTTAAGTGCGCGGCGTTTTATTATGTGTGCGGCACCACAGTATTTAACGCGATTTGGTGAGCCGCATACTTTAGGCGAGCTAAACAGCCATGAATGTTTAATTGGTAATAGCAGCTACTGGCGCGTAAACGAAAATGGGCGCGATAAACACATTAAAATAGCGGGGCGATTACAGTGTAATAGTGGTTGGGCGCTGGTGGATGGGGCAAAAAAGGGGCTCGGTATTGTACAGCTCCCAGACTACTACATTGAAAACGAAATTAACTCAGGGCAATTGGTGCCTATTTTAACACCCTATCAACCACAGCAAGAAGGGGTATGGGGCGTATATCCACCAAGGCAGTTTGTGGCCACTAATGTACGGGTATTGCTCGATTATTTAGTCAGCGGGCTTAAAGCTTAACCGCGAATTAATGGTTAAATACATATTGCTGTAAATATAGCCAAGTATCAGATTTTTAAATTATTTCTTACATTTTACGCCATACCCAAAGGCACTTTTTTCGTGCTACTATTGCTCAATACTTTTACGATAAGTGTTAAAAATAATATGTTTCAACCGGTTAGCTTATTTATAGGGCTTAGATATAGTCGCTCATCTAAAGGAAATGCGTTTATATCGTTTATTTCATTTTTTTCTATTGCCGGTATCGCTATTGGTTTAATGGCATTATTTACGGTAAGCAGTGTAATGAACGGGTTTGAAAATAGCCTAAAAACCAATATGCTTGGACTTATTCCGCATGCTGAAGTTAGCGCAGGTAAACACACTGCCACCCAAATGAACACCCTAAAAACCGACCTCGAAGAATCTCCTTATGTTGATCATGTAAGCTTATATCGCCACGGTGAAGCTATTTTGCAAACGAATAAAGACTTGCACGGCGTTTTATTACAAGGCCTTTATAACGATAGTGGTTCTTTGTATAGAATTACCGATAAAATAGTGCAAGGCGATTGGAAAACTGTATTAAACAAAAATTACAACATTGCTATAAGCCGTTATTTGAGTCGTAAATTAGGCGTTAGCGTGGGTGATAAGCTTCGCGTTATTATGCCTAATGCTTCAACGTATACACCACTTGGGCGAGTACCCAGCCAGCGTTTATTTAAAGTTGCCGCAATATACGAAACCGGATCTGAGATAGATATGGCACTTGCGTTTACGAGTGGCGCTTCACTACAACGGGTGTTAAAGCTGGATAAAAACACTGCCCCAAATTTAAGTGTTTCATTGCACGAACCTTTCGAACTAGATGAGTTTATTGAAGCAAGCCAGCGTATTTTACAAGATCATAATTATAGTGATTGGCGCAGTACCCAAGGTACTCTATTTGCAGCCGTTGCTATGGAAAAGCGCATTATGTCTATGTTGCTTGCCCTCATTGTATTGGTGGCTGTATTTAATATTGTATCGGCATTAACCATGATGGTAAGCGAAAAACAAGGTGAAGTAGCCATACTACAAACGTTAGGTTTAACACCTTCGCAAGTGCAAAAAGTGTTTATGGTGCAAGGCTTATATAACGGTGTAATTGGTACCGCAATAGGCGCATTTTTAGGTGTAATATTTAGTTTATATATAAATGAGCTACTTGCATTAGTTGGCTTAAACTTATTGGCGGGTATAGAGCTTCCGGTAAAATTTGATATTTTGAGTTTAGTAATAATAGCGTTTGCCAGTATTGCTATGAGCTTTTTAGCTACCTTATATCCTGCGCGTAAAGCCGCAAAAGTAAAACCAGCAGAGGTATTACGTTATGAATGATTTAGTAATTAGTTGTGAAAATTTAAGTAAGGTTTATCAAGATGGCAGCAACCAAGTTGAAGTATTAAAAGGCGTTGATTTAGCGCTTCAGCAAGGTGAAATGCTCGCTATTGTGGGGAGTTCTGGCTCTGGTAAAAGTACGCTTTTACACATACTTGGCACATTAGATACCGCAAGCTCAGGTAGCGCTAAAATTAAAAACCAAGAAGTTGCAAAACTTTCGCGAACAGAGCAAGCCGCATTTAGAAACAAAAATTTGGGCTTTATCTATCAATTTCATCACTTATTAATGGAGTTTAGCGCAGTCGAAAACGTGGCTATGCCATTACTAATTAAAGGCTTGAGTGCAAAAGAAGCCAAAGCTCAAGCGCTCGACATGCTCGAAAAAGTAGGTCTTGCACATCGCAGCTCGCATAAACCATCAGCGCTTTCTGGTGGAGAGCGCCAGCGAGTGGCCATTGCCCGCGCACTGGTTACTAAACCTGCGCTTGTGCTTGCTGATGAACCAACCGGTAATTTAGATAAACAAAATGCGATTAAAATTTACGATTTAATTAATGAGCTTAACCAAAGCTTAAACACGAGTTTTGTGGTAGTTACACACGATTTAGAACTTGCCGATAAGCTAGGCAAAATAGCTTATTTAGACGATGGAAAATTAGCTATTAAAGAGTCGCAGCATGTTGCTTAGTGCATTTTTAAGTAAACGTTTTAGAGCCTATTCAGGCCACAAAGATGAAAAAAACGGCTTTGTTAGTTTTATCGCTAAAGCGTCGACTATTGGTATTTTATTAGGTGTCGCGGTTTTAATTGTGGCGCTGTCGGTAATTAATGGTTTTGAGCAGCAACTAGTACATAGATTGCTAAGTGTTGTGCCGCAGGTTGAATATGTAGCACCAAGTAGACCCATCGCGAATTGGTCGCAAAAAGTTGAGGATTTACAAGCACAACCGCATGTAACAGGGGCTGCGCCATTTATTGCAGTGAATGGGATGGCGCAATATAAAAGCCAGCTAAAAGCGATAGAAATTCGAGGTGTTGAGCCATCGCTCGAGAGTAATGTATCGGCGGTAAATCAGTTTACCAGTGGTAAATTAGTGAGTCAGTTAGGCCTTGATGATGTAATTTTAGGTAAGCAAATAGTAAAACAGTTAGATGCAAAAGTAGGCGACAACATTACGTTACTTATTCCGCAAATAGGCCAAAAAGGTCAGTCATTATTAGCGCCTAAACGCGTAACACTTAACCTTGCAGGTGTTATAGAAATGGGCGGCCCCATTGATAGTACCGCTGCGTTTATACATCTTAATAAAGCTCAGCAAACATTGGGTTACGATGAAACTCAAGTAACAGGGCTGCGGTTAAGTGTTGATGATGTGTTTACGGCGCACCAAATAGCGCTAAAAGTGGGCCAAACTATTGACGACTACGTGTATGTTTCCAGTTGGTTTAGAACCCAAGGCAGCCTTTATCAAGATATTC
Source organism: Pseudoalteromonas sp. NSLLW24 (assembly GCF_015864725.1). NCBI lineage: Bacteria > Pseudomonadati > Pseudomonadota > Gammaproteobacteria > Alteromonadales > Pseudoalteromonadaceae > Pseudoalteromonas > Pseudoalteromonas sp. NSLLW24. The sequence goes on from NZ_JADYWQ010000001.1 coordinate 311,276, forward strand.
AAATGGTACGTACCATTGTTTATATTGTGGTGTTTTTAATTATAGCGGTAGCCAGTTTTAATATTGTGTCCTCTTTAGTGATGGAAGTACGCGAAAAACAAGGCAATATCGCAATTTTAAAAACCATGGGCGCGAAAGACAGTACTATTTTAGCCACCTTTGTAATGCAAGGCTTAATGCAAGCATTTGTAGGCGTGGCACTAGGAACACTAATTGGTGTGGTATTAGCGCTTAATATAAGTGAGCTTTTTACGTGGATAAGCCAATTATTTGGAGCTAATCCACTTGAGGGCGTTTATTTTATAGAGTTTTTACCAAGTAAATTAGTACTTGAAGACATTGGTATTACAGTGATTGTTACGTTTGTGCTTGCGATACTTGCCACTATTTATCCTGCATGGCAAGCAACGCGCGTAGATCCTGCCAAGGTGCTTGGTAACTAGGTATAAGAAGCTCAGATAAAAATTAATAGGGTGGTATTAGTAAACCTGTTAAACTAGGTGCTTATTTAAAATTAAGCAATAACTGCTTGGTTGCTATACCTCACTTTGGGATTTACTTTGACTAATAACGATATTTTACGCCGCATTCGCTACACTTTTAACTTAACTGATACTGCTATGGTCAATGTTTTTGCATCAGCAGAGCATACGGTCACCAAAGAGCAAGTAATTGCATGGTTAACTAAAGAAGGTGAAGAGGCTTTTACCCCAATAAGTGATACTGAGTTTGCTAGCTTTTTAAATGGGTTTATTAATACCCAACGTGGCAAACGCGAAGGTGAGCAACCAGAGCCTGAGAAAAAGCTAAACAACAATATTATCTTTATGAAGCTACGTATTGCTTTAAATATGAAAGCAGAAGATGTTATAGCAACACTTGCACTTGTTGATTTTGATTTAAGTAAACATGAGTTAAGCGCGTTTTCTCGAAAAGTAGATAACAAACATTACCGTGTTTGTAACGATCAAATATTACGCTTGTTTTTAACCGGCGTACAAAAGCAGCACCGTCCAGACGAGTCTGCTGAGTAACTGGTTTTAGCTAATTAGCTTTTAGTTAATGGGTTTTTTGCGAGCGCAATGCAGTATAAAGCCCATTAATTGTTATATTTTTTAAAAAATCCACACCTAACCTAATACTTCTAAAACTCCTTTTTGAAAATATAAAAATTCGCTTGGCACTGTTCTAATTTTAAATTTGTGAATTTAAATTCATCTTTAATAAATAAAAATCAAACTTCTAATCAAAAATAATTCACGTAGCTGGCGTTAAACATCTCAATTTTTCATGCTAAGGTAATAGTTAATTATATTAAATTAAGACCTTAAAGCATGAATCATAAACTTGATCACGTTTATTTTAACATCTGATAAATACTTTTATTATTAACACGGAAGAATAATTATGAATTATATCCATAGCACAATCGCACAATTAAAAAATAGTAGTCCTGCACAATGCGAGTTTTATCAAGCTGTTGAAGAAGTACTTGAATCACTCGAACCTATCTTAGAAAACTCAGAAAAATACAAAAAAAATGCCATTATACAACGCTTAGTTGAGCCCGAACGCCAAATTATGTTTAGAGTTCCCTGGGTTGATGACGAAGGCAATATTCAGGTAAATAAAGGCTACAGAATTGAGTTCAACTCTGCACTTGGCCCCTATAAAGGTGGCTTACGTTTTCACCCAAGTGTAAATGCCAGCATAATTAAATTTTTAGGGTTTGAGCAAATATTTAAAAATGCTTTAACAGGTTTACCAATCGGTGGTGGTAAAGGCGGGGCAAACTTTGATCCAAAAGGGCGCTCAGATGCTGAAATAATGCGTTTTTGCCAATCATTTATGAGCGAGCTCTATCGCCATATTGGCCCTACAACCGACGTACCCGCTGGAGACATTGGAGTAGGGGCAAGAGAAATAGGTTACTTGTTTGGTCAATATAAGCGTTTGACTGGGCGCTATGAAGGTGTTCTAACAGGTAAAAGCTTATTGTGGGGTGGATCGCTTGTACGAAAAGAAGCCACGGGATACGGCGCTGTTTATTTTGCTGACTACATGCTGCAAGCGCGCGGCGATAGCCTACAAGGTAAGCGCTGCTTGGTCTCGGGCGCAGGTAATGTTGCTATTTATGCTATGGAAAAGCTTTATCAAATGGGGGCAACACCAGTAAGTTGCAGCGACTCTCGTGGCACTGTGTATCATGAATCGGGTATAGATTTAAATCTTATTAAATGTTTGAAAGAGCAATCGCGTGATTGCTTGAGCGCATATAAACAAACTCACCCCGATGCTATTTATATTCCTGTAAATGACTACCCTAAAGATGGGCACGCTGTTTGGCGCTTTAATGCTGCCGCTGCTTTTCCGTGCGCCACACAAAATGAATTAACACAGGCAGACGCTAACGCATTATTATCCGGCGGTTGTTTATTAGTAAGTGAAGGCGCAAACATGCCTTCAACAAAAGAGGCTATAGATTGCTTTATTGCTGCAAAAATTGCGTATGGACCAGGTAAAGCGGCCAATGCCGGCGGCGTTGCGACAAGCCAATTAGAAATGGCACAAAATGCGAGTATGCAAAGTTGGACCTTTGAAGAAGTTGACGAAAAGCTAAAACAAATTATGAAAAATATATTTGTTACCGCTAACGATACCGCTACAGAATTTGGTGAGCCTGGAAACCTTTTATTAGGCGCTAACATTGCAGGCTTTAGGCGCGTTGCAGATGCAATGATTGAGCAGGGCGTCGTTTAATATTAAAGCTGAAAAATAAGGCTTTAATATAATGTGATTTTAAAACTAGCCATAAAATTGAGTATATTATGGTTAGTTTTAAATATTAACGCTATTAGTGAACTATAACCCTATAAAGCTGGGCTATAACAGCGTAGGATCAAGTTACTTTCGAATGAAAATTAGGTTTGCACTTTAGGTGCATTAAGACAAAAAATTATGCAACTAACTGCAAAACCATCACTTCCTAATGCGTTACTTATTTCTATTAGTACACCACAATTTAAAGGTGACGAAGCAACAGAGTCGCTTGCAGAGCTTGCTCGTTTGGTAACTACGTTAGGCTTTAAAGTAGTAGGTACACAATCGCAAAAGCAAAGTTCTACCCAAAAAGTTAATGTACTGGGCTCAGGAAAACTAGCTGAAATAGCACACCTTACCGGCAATAAAGGGATGGTTGAAAACGAGCAAGAAGATGATTTACTTGATGAAGACCCTTTAACCGAAATATCCTCAGAAATTCCATCAGACGAACTTGATTTTGCATGTGCTGATGTAGTGGTATTTGACTGTGATTTAACGCCTTCTCAACTACGTAATGTTGAGAACCAGCTGGGTGTAGAAGTATTTGATCGCACCGGTATTATCATTGAAATATTTAGCCGTCATGCGCGTACTAAAACTGCAAAATTACAAGTTGAAATTGCTCGCCTTAATTATGTCGCGCCACGACTGCGTGAAACATCAACAGGTGATAAAGAACGCCAAATGGGTAAAGGTGCGGGTGAAACCACACTTGAGCTTAATCGCCGTAAGGTGCGCGATCAGTTAGCAGAATTAAAGCGCGAACTTGTTAGTGTTCAAGATGTAATGATGGACAGACGTACGCAGCGCTCTGAGCTATTCTCAGTGGCTTTAATTGGTTATACCAATGCGGGCAAGTCATCAATGATGCGCGCAATTACAGGTAGTGATGTAGAAGGCGAAAATAAACTCTTTGCAACGCTAGATACCACTGTTCGCGCGCTGTATCCGATTACGCAGCCACGTATATTGGTTTCAGATACGGTTGGTTTTATTAAAAAATTACCTCATGATTTGGTTGCTTCATTTCATTCAACGCTCGCTGAGGCACATGATGCGTCGTTATTGTTGTATGTTGTAGATGCTTCAGATCCTTCTTTTCGCTCACAACTTGAAGTAGTACATAAAGTATTGGCAGAAGTTGGGGTGGAAGGCAGCAAAAAATTATTAGTACTGAATAAGTCAGACCAATTAAGTACTGAGCAGCAGCAGTCGCTAATGGATGAATTTCCTGATGCGATGATGACCTCTACGCGTAATCCAGATGATATTAGTAAATTGCACAAATATATTATTGGCATTGCTCAAGAGGACATGATTGAAGAAGAGATTGTTATACCGTATACAGCCAAAGGTATCGTGGGCGAAATCCGATCGAGTATGAGTGTTGTTAAAGAAGAATATGAATACAGCCATATTAAATTAACAGTGCGCTCGAGTGCGATTGATTTAGAACGTTTAAAAAAGAGAATGTTAGATTTATAATAAATTTAGTATACAAAAAGCACAGCCAATTGGCTGTGCTTTTTAATCGTTACTTGAGGTAGATTTATTATTCAGAGTTCAGATTTTTTGTAGAGAAAAATTAGGAGAAGGCTTTGTCGCTTAGCTCTTCTTGCATTTGCTCACGCATTTTAAATTTTTGCAGTTTACCTGTTACTGTCATTGGATAGTTTTCTACAAAACGGATATGTCGTGGCATTTTAAAATAGGCTAGTTTGTCTTTTAAAAACTCACGAATTGCTTGCTCATCAAGTACAGCATCTTCTTTTGGTTGGATCCAAGCGCACACTTCCTCGCCATATCTTTCATCTGTTATACCAAATATGGCAGCATCTTGAATGCCCGGGTAGGTGTAAAGTACTTCTTCTATTTCTCGAGGGTAAATGTTTTCGCCGCCACGAATAATCATATCTTTAATACGGCCAACAATAGTGACAAACCCTTCTGTATCCATGACACCTAAATCGCCAGAGTGTAGCCAACCACTTTCATCTATTGTGGCTTTTGTTTTAGCATCGTCATTCCAATAGCAGCGCATTATACCTGCACCTTTACTACACACTTCGCCAGGTTGACCAATTTGTTGAATGTTACCCAACTCGTCAATAATTTTAACCTCGGTATGGGCAAGTGCGCGGCCAACCGTCGTTACTTGCCGCTCTATTGAAGAGTCTGTTTCGGTAATGTTGTTTATGGGGCTGCACTCAGTTTGCCCGTAAGCAATCAGTACTTGATGCATGTTCATTTGTGTTTGTACTTTGCGCATTACTTGCTCTGGGCATGTAGAGCCTGCCATTACACCCGTGCGTAAAGTACTTAAGTCATAATCGTTAAAATTACTTAGCTCAAGCTCACTAATAAACATGGTAGGTACACCGTGCAGCGCTGTACATCCTTCTTGTTGAACTACATCTAGTGTGGTTTTTGCATCGAACGAATCACCTGGGTAAATGGCTGCTGCACCTTTACTAACACACAATAAGCTACCCAATACCATTGCAAAGCAATGATATAACGGGATAGGGATACATAACTTGTCATCGCTCGTAAAGTGCATAGATTCGGCGACGAATAGCGCATTATTTAAAATGTTTTTATGAGTGAGCGTTGCGCCTTTTGGGTTGCCTGTTGTGCCTGATGTAAATTGTATATTGATGTCTTGCTCAGCATTTAAGTTTGCACCTATTGCTTTTAATTCAAGCTCATGTGCTGGTGTTGGCAAGTTAATAACATCATTAAAAGAGTACATACCAGGAGATGCTTCATCGCCAATGCGGATTATATTTTTAAGAGTGGGCAGTGCTTTTAAATTAAGTGTGTCTTTATCGCAAGTTGCAAGTTCTGGAGCCAAACCATTGAGCATTTCTAAATAATCACTGCCTTTGAAGTTTGATGCTGTGATTAGAGTAGAGCATTCAACACTATTTAAGGCATATTGTAATTCGTTAGGGCGATACGCAGGGTTGATGCAAACCATTATTGCGCCAATTTTGGCTGTTGCAAATTGGGTTAAGCACCACTCAATATTATTAGGAGACCAAATACCAACACGCTCGCCTGGTTTCACGCCAAGTGCCAGCAACCCCATAGCAAGTTGATTAACTTCTTTTTGAAATTCTTTATACGTTAAGCGAATACCCTGGTGATGAACTACAACAGCTAACGCCTCTGGATTTTTGTCGACAATAAAGTCAAAGTACTCCCCGATAGTCGAATTTGTTAAAGGTGTGCTTTGTATACCTTTAAAATAGCTTTGCGATAACGGTAAGTGATTTATTTGTTCTACTTCTTTTACCGCAATAGTGTGTGTGTGCATTGCTCTCTCCATGAAAATGTGTGTGAGTTATGTAAACTACAAAGTTAAAATAAACACATATTGTCGACAAAGAGAAGTGCAGTTAGACTAATGTATTATTAGATTAATAAAAGCTAATACTACTTTTTAGACACAAAAAAACGCGTCTTACAATGTAAGTACGCGTTTTTAAACGAGTAATGAGTTTACATTTCGTCGCTGCGGTATGTTTTTTTCATTATGTAAACGTAAGCGTTTACAAATGCATTTTCTTGGTACTTTTTAAGACCTGTTTCTTCAAAATCAATAGGAATAGGATTACGCTTTACCTGTTCTTTAATTTCAGTTGTGGTAAATAAACGTACGTCTAAATTGTCGATTAATTGAATCGCAGTTTCCATTTTGAATCCCTTTGCGCTGCCAGCAAATTTACCTTTAGGCTGACGCTCACGGATTGCAACAGAATCAATTTGGTAATCTTGCATTAGTTTTGCAAAATCGAATTGAAATTTACGCATTACTTCAGTGTCGTTACCGTTACCTAAGGTAAAGCGTGTTTGGCGCACATCGCGAATATCAAATACGTCATTATCTTTACTTAAAATACAAAGTAGTACATCACTACCGGTAATTTCTACACCACATGTTCTCATGTCTATTCTCTAAAATAACTTAATTACGCAGTATTATACGCAACACACATTAAAATGCGAGTGTAGGTATAGTTGTAGGTGCGTAATTAGTGCGTTGATGCTTTTATATTTTAATGAAATGATTTTTTTTGCTCTAAAAGTTACATTTTGTGCTCAAAACGGGTGGATTTCACCCCTTAAAACTTGTAATTAAATGCGCAGCACGCGACAATATATCTTTGTAGTTGAATAGACTCTGCATCTACATTTATTAGTCAATGCTTATTCGTAAAAGCGTTGTCGAGTCATTCTCATTTAATTTATTAAAAATACACGTGATACATTGTAGGTGTCACCACTGTAGCAAGGATTTATAATGCCAGTTATTACTCTTCCAGACGGAAGTCAACGTAGTTTTGAAAACCCTGTAAGCACGCTTGATGTTGCAAACGATATTGGCCCAGGTTTAGCTAAAGCGACCATTGCGGGTCGTGTTAATGGCGACCGTGTTGATGCATGTGATTTAATTAGTGAAGACTCTCGTCTTGAGATCATTACCGCTAAAGACGATGACGGTCTTGAAATCATTCGTCACTCTTGTGCTCACTTAATTGGTCATGCAGTTAAGCAACTTTTCCCAGACGCGAAAATGGCAATTGGTCCTACCATTGATAACGGTTTTTACTACGATATCGATATGGAACATTCATTATCACAAGATGATCTTGAAGCAATTGAAAAGCGTATGTTGCAACTTGCAAAAACCAACTACGACGTAGTGAAAAAAACAGTAAGCTGGCAAGAAGCACGCGATACATTTGAAGCGCGTGGCGAAACATACAAAATAGAAATTCTGGACGAAAACATCGCTAAAGATGACCGCCCAGGGTTATATCATCACGAAGAATATGTAGACATGTGTCGTGGACCTCACGTTCCTAACATGAAATTTTGCCAAAACTTCAAAATAATGAAAGTTGCGGGTGCATATTGGCGTGGTGATTCAGAAAACAAAATGCTACAACGCATTTACGGCACAGCGTGGGGCGATAAAAAGCAACTTAAAGCGTATTTAAAACGCCTTGAAGAAGCTGAAAAACGCGATCATCGCCGTATTGGTAAAGCGCTTGATTTATGGCATTGGCAAGAAGAAGCGCCAGGCATGGTATTTTGGCACAACGATGGTTGGAGCATTTACCGCGAGCTTGAAGAATTTGTACGTGAAAAGTTACGCGAATATGAGTACGAAGAAGTAAAAGGTCCAATGATGATGGACCGTTCACTTTGGGAAAAATCAGGTCACTGGGAAAAATATTCAGAAGCAATGTTTACCACTGAGTCTGAAAAGCGTGAATACGCGATTAAACCAATGAACTGCCCAGGACACGTGCAGATCTTTAACCAGGGTTTAAAATCGTACCGTGATTTACCACTTCGTATGGCTGAATTTGGTTGTTGTCATCGTAATGAACCATCAGGTGCACTACACGGTTTAATGCGTGTACGTGGCTTTACACAAGATGATGCTCACATTTTCTGTACCGAAGAGCAGATAATGGACGAAGTTTCAGCGTGTATTAAGATGGTTTATGATACATATGAAACATTCGGATTTGAGAAGATTGTAGTTAAGCTATCTACTCGCCCAGAACAACGCATTGGTGAAGACCATATGTGGGATAAAGCAGAGCTTGCTTTAGCCGAAGCACTTAAGCTAAACGATATTGAATTTGATTATCTTCCGGGTGAAGGCGCGTTTTATGGTCCAAAGATTGAATTTACTTTATACGATTGTTTAGACAGAGCGTGGCAGTGTGGTACAGTGCAATTAGACTTTGCATTACCGGGTCGTTTAGGCGCTACTTATGTAGCAGAAAATAACGAACGTCGTACACCTGTAATGATACATCGTGCTATTTTAGGTTCTATTGAACGCTTTATTGGCATTTTAACTGAAGAGTACGCTGGTTTATTCCCGACGTGGCTTGCGCCAAAGCAAGTGGTAATTATGAATATTACCGATAAACAGGCTCCTTATGTTAAAGAAGTAGTACAAAAATTAAATAAACTTGGAATTAGAGCCGCTGCTGACTTGAGAAATGAGAAGATTGGCTTTAAAATCCGTGAGCATACACTGAAGCGTATTCCATACTTGCTTGTTGTTGGCGATAAAGAAGTTGAACAACAAGAAGTAGCAGTGCGTACTCGCACAGGTGAAGACCTAGGCAAATTTAATGTCGATGATTTTGTAGCTAAAATTAGCGAAGAAATTAAAAATCGACAGTAAAAATCGAGCGTGTAAGGCATTAACAAACAGCCAATTACACGCTTATATTATTGATATTCTTGGAGGAACGTACTATTAGAGGCGGCAAGAAAGGGCAACAAACAGCTCAAAAAAATCGTATTAACGAAGAAATTACAGCGCAAGAAGTTCGTTTAATTGACATTGAAGGCGAACAAGCTGGAATTCAGTCATTACAAGACGCGCAAACTATGGCCGATGCAGCGGGTGTTGATCTTGTTGAGATCAGTCCAAACGCTGAGCCGCCTGTTTGTAGAATCATGGATTACGGTAAGTTCATCTTTGAAAAAAGCAAAGAACTAAAAGAGCAGAAGAAGAAGCAAAAGCAAATCCAGATAAAAGAAATCAAATTCCGTCCTGGTACGGATGAAGGTGATTATCAGGTTAAGCTTCGCAACTTACGTAAGTTCTTAGAAGCTGGCGATAAAGCTAAGATTACTATCCGCTTCCGTGGTCGTGAAATGGCTCACCAAGAAATTGGTATAGAATTATTAAACCGTATCAAAGCCGATTTAGAAGAACTTGCAGTAGTTGAGTCTTTCCCAAATCGTGTTGAAGGTCGCCAAATGGTTATGATGATGGCGCCTGTTGCTAAAAAATAATTTTTAAGCGATAATACGCACCGAAATTAGCTCAGGTCTGCAAGTAATATGCGAATATTCACCTGAGTTAACCGGTATTAAAGTAAGATTGCGGCATTTATGCTGGGTCTTCACCGGAACATGGCAGTAAGTTAGGCCTAAAAGTGGAGCTATAGAAATATATCTCACGCCTGCTTACTAATTTAAAAGCAATACAATTTGGAGTTATTGCAATGGCTTATAAGCTAAAAAGTCACAGTGGCGCTGCTAAGCGTTTCAAAAAGACTGCTTCTGGCGGTTTCAAGCGTAAACAAGCGCATCTTCGTCATATTCTGACTAAGAAAACTTCTAAGCGTAAGTTACACCTACGTCCTAAGATGATGGTTCATAAAAATGACCATGGTCTAGTTTCACGTATGTTACCGTTCGCTTAATAGGGGTTTTTAGAAATGGCAAGAGTTAAACGCGGCGTTGTCGCACGTGCACGTCACAAAAAAGTTTTAAAACAAGCAAAAGGTTACTACGGAGCACGTTCACGTGTTTACCGCGTAGCTTTCCAGGCTGTTACTAAAGCGGGTCAATACGCTTACCGTGACCGTCGTGCGAAGAAACGTACTTTCCGTCAATTATGGATTGCACGTATCAATGCTGCTTCACGTCAAAATGGTCTGTCTTACAGCCGTTTTATCAATGGTCTTAAAAAGACATCTGTAGAAATCGATCGTAAGATCCTTGCAGATATCGCTGTTTATGACCAAGTTGCATTCGCAGCGCTTGTAGAAAAAGCAAAAGAAGGCCTAGCCGCTTAAGCTTTTTCATATAAGTATTAAAAAGGAGCCTATGGCTCCTTTTTTTGTGCCTGTAATTTAATAACTTACACTTTTTTATAGCTGAGCTAAATTAGTTTTCTCAAATTAATACCCATCTGCTTATATGAGCTCTATTTATCGATAAAAAGATACGTTAGAGCAGGGCGAAATTCACTATTTAGTTGTTCTTGGCAATTGCTCCATCATTGCTCACTCTCCTGGATCCATGCAGACGTATATCAGACATTTTTGACGCTGTTAGCGTCAGATGTAATCCCTTAAATTGATTAAGTATTTTTACGAGTTGGTATAAATAGTTATGTAATGAATTACTGTACATTAATAATGTTATATAGCCTTAAAAGACAGGTGTGAATGAGTGACATGTAGTTGGCTGCATTTTTTTGTTGAATCACCGCAGTTTCCTCATTATAAAAAATTTAGTTGATATAATTTATATAATTAAGGCGTTTGTTAGAGAATTTTATGTTTGCAAGTTTACTAGTTTTATCTGCAAGTGTGGCGTATGACGCACACTTACCTCCATTAATTGAGTGGCAGGGGAAAAGCGTAGAGCTTTTACAAAAACAAGGGCCGTTAACAACTGATTTTGAGTTGTCAGAAGGTGAAGCGTCGCCAGATTATGCAAATACAATGGCATTTGTTGATAGGTTAGTTGCTGCAAACCCTACTCAGTTTCAATCTCAAACCATTGGCTATAGTAATAGCAAGCGTGCAATAAAAATGTTGATTGCCAGTGAGCAAGGCTTTTTTGAAGCAAGGCAAATGGCTAATAGCACTAAGCCAACTATTTTTATCCAGGCAGGAATACATTCTGGTGAAATAGACGGTAAAGATGCCATGTTTATGTTACTCAGAGATATAGCGACGGGTAAGCGCCGTGACATTTTAAAAAAGGTAAACATATTATTTATTCCTATTTTAAATGTAGATGGACACGAACGTAGCAGTGCATTCAATCGCATCAATCAACGGGGCCCTACAAAAATGGGCTTTAGAACAAATGCTAATAACCTTAATTTAAATCGCGATTTTACTAAATTAGATACCCCAGAAGTTAGAAGTGTTTTAAAGGTTATTAACGACTACAACCCAAATTTATACATTGACGTACACGTAACCGACGGCGCAGATTACCAATACGATGTGACTTATGGCTACAATCCGGTATTTTCAAGCGAGTCGCCTGCGGTATCTGATGCACTAAACCAGTTTTTTAAGCCTCTGATTGACGATACGCTAGCTAAGCAAGGGCACATGCCAGGGCCACTTGTTTTTGTTATGGACAAGCGCGACTTTAAAAAAGGATTAGCGGGATGGGTTGCTACGCCGCGCTTTTCAAATGGTTGGGGTGATTTAAAGTCATTACCGACTATTTTAGTTGAAAATCATTCATTGAAGCCTTACAAGCAACGTGTATTAGGAACTTACGTATTTTTAGATGGTGCTATTACTGCGCTATCAAAGCACAGTCATGAATTAGCTAATGCAGTAAAAAAAGAACAGGAATTTGTTCCTAAACAGCTAATAGTAAAGCGTGGCTATTCCAAGCAAGCTGATACGATTGCGCAGTTTAAAGGTATTGAGTATTCATCAAGCATGAATGCGCTCTCAGGCCAAAATGAAGTGAAGTATTTGGGTAAAGCACATACATATACCGACTTACCTATTTATTGGCAAAAAGATGTACAACACACAGTTGAAGTACCTAAAGCTTTTTTTATTCCGCCTGTATATCGCAATATTATTAAGAAACTAAAGTTACATGGTGTCTCTATTAATAAACTTGAAGGGGCAAACACACAGCCTTTAAAAGTAGCAAAGGTGGCAGACTACACGTTTGATAAAGCACCATTTGAAGGCCGTTTTAGAGTGTCAGCAAGTTTTGATTACGTCCCTGCTATAAATGTAGATTTAGATGGTTGGTATCAAGTCAATACTCAACAAAAAGCAGGTGAGCTTGCTGTGCATTTATTGCACCCTGAAGCACCAGATTCGTTTTTTGCATGGGGGGAATTTAATACTATTTTTCAGCGTACTGAGTATATGGAAAACTATGCACTAATTCCGTTTGCACGCCAAATGCTAAAAGACAATCCAAAGCTAGCGCTTAAGTTTGATGAAAAGCTTAAAGATAAATCGTTCGCAAGCGACGCTGATGCGAGATTAAACTGGTTATATGAGCAAAGTCCATTTTATGATCAAGCGTACTTAAAGTACCCAATATTGATGTCATTTGAAGAAGAAGTTGTTATCCCGGATCAAAAAAGTAAAGAAATCTAATATGCAAATTATAACCATACCCGTCACTGCATTTGCACAAAATAGTCGTATTATTTGGTGTAGTGAAACTAAACAAGCCGTAGTCATAGACCCAGGTGGCGACCCTGATAAAATAGTAGCCGCCCTTAATGAGCATAAACTAGAATTAAGTGCTATTTGGTTAACGCACGGGCATTTAGATCATGTGGGTGGGGCTGATATTTTACGTAATCAATTTAACGTACAAATTATTGGCCCACAAAAAGATGAGTACTTCTGGTTTGAAAACTTACCTATGCAAGCACAAATGTTCGGGTTTAAACCCATTGAGCCTTTTTATCCGGATATTTGGCTAAACCATAACGACACCGTGAGCGTAGGTAAACTTAGCTTTTTAGTGAAGCATTGCCCAGGGCATACACCTGGTCATATTGTGTTTTATCAACAAGACAATGAATGCGTTATTGTAGGTGATGTTATTTTTAAAGGCTCAGTAGGGCGAACTGATTTCCCTAAGGGGAACAGAGAACAACTTATAGAGTCGATTAAGACGCATATTCTAACCTTACCTGATAATACTAAAATATTGGCAGGGCATGGGAGCGACACTACGGTTGGATTTGAAAAACAAACAAATCCTTTTGTGAGTGGTAAGTTTGGTTAAGTTACTTATTTGAAGTTTGGCAAACTGCATAAAAATTAAAAATAAGCAGACTGAGTTTTAAAATGGTTGTATAATTTAACCAGTTTATTTGATAAATAAGAAATAAAATGTCTCTAAATCACGTAGATCGCCAAATATTGGCACTTTTACAACAAGATGCTAGTTTATCAACCGCAGAAATTGCTGATAAAGTAGGCTTGTCTCAATCTCCATGCTGGCGTCGAATTGCCAAGCTAGAGCAAGATGGTTATATAAAAAGCAAAGTCGCTCTTTTAGATGAGAAAAAACTTGGCTTTGATATGCTTGTATATGCACATGTGCGTTTATCAAATCACGGTAAAAAGAACCTTGCTGAATTTGAAAAACTTATAATGAGTTACGATCAAGTAACAGAGTGTTACACCATGGCTGGAACAATGGACTTTATGCTACGCATAATTTCACAAGGCATAGAAGGTTATGAGCACTTTGTACGCGATAATTTACTAAGCTTAGAATATGTACAAGAAGTACATTCTAATGTAACAATGACATGTGTAAAACGTAGTACTTCCCTTCCTTTATAAAAGCACTTCTTTTAAAAGCTAAACCTCTTTTAGTTTAGTTTAACCACATAATGACAATTGTTAACTGAGCGCTAATTTGGTAGAATTTAGCGCTTTTTTGATACCCATTACACCATTTGAGGAACTCAATGTTTAACTTACTCAGTAGGGCGCCTAGCTCTGCTAAAAACGATATTCTATCTGGATTAACTGTGGCGCTAGCCTTAGTTCCAGAAGCTGTTGCGTTTGCCTTTGTTGCAAATGTAGAACCTTTAGTTGGTCTATATGCCGCGTTTATCGTTGGTTTAATTACGGCTATATTTGGTGGCCGCCCTGGTATGATTTCAGGTGCAACCGGTGCACTAGCTGTTGTTATGGTAAGTTTAGTGCTTGATCATGGTGTTGAGTATTTATTTGCGACCGTATTGCTCATGGGCATACTGCAGATACTCGCGGGTGTATTTAAACTCGGTAAGTTTATCCGCATGGTTCCTCATCCGGTAATGCTTGGTTTTGTAAACGGCTTAGCTATTGTTATTTTTCTCGCTCAGTTAGGACAATTTAAAGTGCCTGATGGTATGGGCGGACAAGAATGGATGACGGGTAACCCGTTATATATTATGCTTGGTTTAGTGGCTTTAACGATGGCTATTATTCAGTTTTTACCTAAACTAACAACGGCTGTACCCTCTACATTAGTCGCTATTATTACAGTGACCGCTTTAGTTATTGGTTTGGATTTAGAAGCGCATACTGTAGTTGATTTCTTAAAAGGAATGACAGGCGACGAAGCTGCAACAATTGCAGGCGGTTTACCTCAGTTTCATATTCCTATGGTGCCGTTTACTTTTGAAACGCTACAAATTATTTTTCCTTATGCACTTATTTTAGCGGCTATTGGTTTAATTGAATCATTATTAACGCTTAGCTTAATTGACGAGATTACAGAAACTCGCGGTCATAGTAATAAAGAGTGTATAGGCCAAGGCGCTGCAAATATTACTTGTGGTATGTTTGGTGCTATGGGTGGTTGTGCAATGATTGGTCAATCAATGATCAACATTAACTCAGGTGGTCGTTCTCGCTTATCGGGTATAAGTGCTGCATTGATGTTGCTTGCGTTCATCATATTCGCTTCAAGCTTAATTGAGATGATCCCACTAGCTGCACTTGTTGGTGTTATGTTCATGGTTGTATTAGGTACGTTTGAATGGGCCAGCTTTAAAATGATGAAGCGTGTGCCTCTATCAGACGCGTTCGTAATAGTACTTGTATCGGGTGTGACGGTTATTACCGATTTAGCGATTGCAGTATGTGTAGGTGTTATTGTATCTGCATTAGTATTTGCTTGGCAGCATGCTAAGCACATATACACAACTAACTATATTGATGAAGAAGGCGCTAAAGTATATGAGTTACATGGCCCGCTTTTCTTTGGTTCAGTTAAAAACTTTGCAGAGTTATTTGATGTTAAAAATGATCCTAAAAATGTAATTGTTGAATTTAAGCATAGCCGCGTATCTGATCACAGTGCAATAGAAGCAATTGACACACTTGCTGATAAGTACACAAAAGCAGGTAAACAACTTCACTTACGTCACTTAAGTAAAGACTGTACGCAGTTGCTTCATAAAGCACGCGATTTGGTTGAAGTGAATGTGATTGAAGATCCAACATACAAAGTAGCATCAGACAAACTAGCTTAATTTACACAAAGCTATTTATGTTTAAAAAGCGAAAGGTGAATAACCTTTCGCTTTTTTAGTGTATCTACTATTTGTTTGCGGTAAGACTATTAAAAAGCAAGGTAGGCTGTAGTGCTATGCAAACTCATAAATCTATATAATAAGACTATCTAATTTTATTAAAATTAGCCCTACATAGGTAAAAATAATAAAGAATAACAAGCGCCTATTTTATGGAATTAGTCTTTAACTATACGGAGTAAACATCTATTTTGAACTGGCAATCTTTAGTCGATAACAGACAACGCTTTTTTTGGCTTTTGCAAATTGCAGGCTGGATTGGTTATGCGTTAGTAAATTATATTGGCTCTAAAGTATTTGAAATGCGTGATATATACGTATTTGTTATTTTATTAAATGCTTACGCTGGTTGCTTAATGACAGTACCGCTTAGGTATATTTACCGTAAAATTTGGAATGCCTCGCCTTGGGTATTAATGATTGTGGTATTTGGTGCCTCTTATGTAACAGGTACTTTATGGGCTGTCGTTCAAAAATTTAATTTGTGGGAAATATACCGCCATGGTTATAGACCAGAGGAGTGGTTTTATTACCTGCAGCAAGGCTTAGATTCTGTATATATTATTTTATGTTGGAGTGGTTTGTACTTTGGCGTTAAATATTATCAGTTATTACAAAGTGAGCGACAAAAAGCGTTAAAGGCCACAACTATGGCACACGAAGCGCAACTAAAAATGCTCAGGTATCAGCTCAATCCCCATTTTTTATTCAATACACTTAACGCTATTTCTACTTTAATTTTGGTTAAAGAAAACAAAGATGCTAACTTAATGGTAGCAAGGCTAAGTGACTTTCTACGTTATACATTAAATACCGATCCAATAAAGAAAGTACCGCTAGAGCAAGAGTTACATGCACTCATGCTTTACTTAGAAATAGAACGTGTACGTTTTGATGAGCGATTAAAGGTAAATGTAGATATAAGCGAGCAGGCTAAAGAGGCTTTAGTACCGAGCTTAATTTTGCAACCTATTATAGAAAACGCGATTAAATATGCTATTGCCCATCTAACAGAAGGTGGAGTAATTGATATAAAAGCACAGGTATTTGCGAATGAGTTATTACTAGAAGTGGGCGACAACGGCCCAGGTACTGACATACTCGATGGTCAATTAGTTAACGCTCAAGGCGTAGGTGTCGCTAATACCAAAGATAGATTAAAAACGTTGTATGAAAATAATTATTCGTTTGTATTATCACATAATACGCCAAGTGGATTAAAAGTTAATCTGCGAGTACCTTTTGAGAAGGCTGTGAAAAATGACTAAAATAAAAACACTCATTGTTGATGATGAACCGTTAGCACGAAAAGGTTTAGCGGTAAGGCTCGAAGAATACTCTGATATTGAAGTAATTAAATTGTGTAGTTCAGGCGCTGATGCAATTGAAATGTGTCAAAGCGAGAAAATTGATTTGGTTTTTTTAGATATTCAAATGCCAGGTATGAATGGCTTTGAAGTAGCAAGAGCCCTTAGCGAAAGCTCAAAAGCATTACCAGCGATTGTATTTGTAACGGCCTTTGACCAGTTTGCTGTAAAAGCGTTTGAAATTCATGCTCTCGATTACATTTTAAAACCCGTTGATGATAACAGACTAAAACAGGCGGTAGAAAAAGTGCATACCTACTTAAAAACGCAGCAAGACAACGCCCATAAGAAAAAACTAGCGAGTTTTGTAGCCGGTATTACTGGTAACAATTGCGAAGAAATACTTAAAAAATTAGCCACTGGCGATATGCTAACAGACAGACGTTACCCAGAATCGCTTGCTGTAAAAGAGCAGGGTGAAATTATTCGTGTACCAGTAGCGACTATCCAATGGGTTGATGCAGCAGGTGACTATATGTGTTTGCACTGTGAAGACGGACAAACGCATATTCTACGTAAAACAATGAAAGAGCTAGAGCAAGAGCTCGACCCTCAGTTATTTGTGCGTGTACATCGCAGCGCAATAGTAAATACAAAACAAATTAGTAAACTGGTTACACAAGTAAGTGGTGAGTATTTATTAGTACTTGAAAATGGCCAAGAATTAAAAGTGAGCCGTAGCTACCGAGATAAGGTTAAAGCGGCATTAGCAAGTTAAAGCCAACGCTTTTATTACAGACACAAAAAATGCGAGCTAAGCTCGCATTTTTTATATTCGGCGTTTAATTATGCA
Source organism: Pseudoalteromonas sp. NSLLW24 (assembly GCF_015864725.1). NCBI lineage: Bacteria > Pseudomonadati > Pseudomonadota > Gammaproteobacteria > Alteromonadales > Pseudoalteromonadaceae > Pseudoalteromonas > Pseudoalteromonas sp. NSLLW24. Next base: position 329,142 of record NZ_JADYWQ010000001.1, read on the forward strand.
ACAGTTACAATTTTCATTGTGTTAGTTGCGCCCACAGTTTCCATTGAGTCACCGTGAGTAATAATTACTGTATCGCCAGACTGTAAAGACCCTTGAGAAACTAAAGTATCAAGCGCGGCTTTTACCATACCGTCTTTTTCAGTTTTTGTAGAATCAAAAAATACTGGGTAAACACCACGATAAAGCGCAGTTTGACCTAATGTACTCGCATGACGTGAAAGCGAGTAGATTGGTAAGCCTGAGCTGATACGCGACATTAATTTAGCCGTACTACCAGATTCAGTAAGTGTGATAATTGCTTTAACAGAATCTAAGTGATTAGCTGCATACATAGCAGAAAGCGCAATTGATTCAGCATTGTTAGAAAAGCGACTATCTAAACGGTGTTTAGAAACGTGCGTTTCTTTTTGCGATTCAGCACCTAAACAAACGCGTGCCATAGTCGCAACTGTTTCTTCAGGGTAATCACCGGCAGCTGTTTCAGCTGAAAGCATTACAGCATCTGTTCCATCAAGAACAGCATTTGCAACATCCATAACTTCTGCACGTGTAGGCATAGGGTTATCGATCATCGATTCCATCATTTGCGTTGCTGTTACTACAGTACGGTTTAATGAACGAGCACGACGAATAATTAGTTTTTGCTTGCCCATAAGAGCAGCATCACCAATTTCAACACCTAAATCACCACGAGCAACCATTACAGCGTCAGACGCCAAAATGATGTCATCAACAGCTTCTTGGGTTTCAACGGCTTCAGCACGTTCAATTTTAGCAAGTAACTGTGCTTTTGAACCAGCAGCATCAGCAAGTGAGCGTACGTAGCGCATATCGTCGCCACTACGTGGGAATGATACGGCAATGTAATCTACGTCAATTTCAGCGGCAGTTATTAAATCTTCTTTGTCTTTTTCAGTAAATGCTGGAGCAGTTAAGCCACCACCTAAACGGTTAATACCTTTATTGTTAGATAAAACACCGCCAACAGTGACTGTACAATGCACTAAATGCCCGGCTACTTCATCAACACTTAATTGAATAAGGCCGTCATTTAGAAGTAGTAAATCGTTAGGGCTTACATCGTTAGGTAATTCTTTATAATCGATACCTACAGAGTTTATGTCGCCTTCGCCTTTTTCCATTTTTGCATCAAGGGTAAATTTTGCACCCACAGCAAGCGTTACTTTACCTTCTTTAAAAGTAGAAACGCGGATTTTAGGGCCTTGAAGGTCAGCAAGGATAGCAATATGCTTGCCTAATCTTTTTGCAATATCGCGTACAGCTTGTGCACGGTCTTTATGATCTTGGGCAACACCATGTGAGAAGTTTAAACGTACTACATTAGCCCCAGCGATAATAATTTTTTCTAAGTTGTTATCTCTATCGGTAGCAGGTCCAAGGGTAGCGACTATTTTCGTGCGTCTTAGCATCAATTTCTCCTGTTTGCTTGGTGAAAGCATGTTGACGTTATTTTGTTGACTTAAAATATCTATATTAGAATAAAATATTTTAGTTATGTGCAAACTTCAAAGGTTTGCCACTATTTTATACAAAACTATTGTGTCATCATTATGACACCGGTGTCAGAATGCGTCAATGATCTTAATTTCAATTAGCTTTGCTTTTAGTCACCCCGAGACCATTGATGTTTGATATAATTACGTAGCTTATTTATCTGTAATAAAAAAGCATGTTGTATTGACTCATAATTAGTATTTTATGACTGTATGAGTATAATGCACGCGGTATTATTTAATTTATACACTGAATTTTCTAACCAAATAGTTGTTACCGAGGAGGACACTAGATGCAAGTTGCATTAGTAGGGTTAGGCGTTATGGGAAAAAATCTTGCCCTAAACTTGATTGAAAAAGGGATAACGCTAGTCGCTTATGACAAAAACCCACATGCGGGTGAAGAGTTACTAAGTTGTGCTAAATCTCAAGGCATGGCTGATAGGCTTCACATTGTCTCTGATTTAAGAGACATGGTAAGGCGTTTAGAGGCACCTCGTTCTATTTTATTACTTGTTCCTGCTGGTGAGTTAGTTGATACAGTTTGTAATGAACTTGTAGAGGCCGGCGTTAACTGTGACGATATGATTGTCGATTGCGGTAATAGTAATTATAAAGACGGTATAACGCGTAAACTTAAATACCAAAATAAATTTGAATTTGCCACTATGGGAATTTCTGGCGGTGCAGAAGGTGCTCGCCATGGTCCTGCAATGATGGCAAGTGGTTCTGAGGGTGGTTGGGAACGTATTGAGCCATGGTTTGAAAAAGTAGCTGCTAGCTATAATGGCGACTCGTGTTTTGCACGTGTAGGTCAATCAGCAAGTGGTCATTTTGTAAAAATGGTTCACAACGGTATTGAATACGCACTTATGCAACTTATTGCAGAAGTGTACCAATTACTTCGTTTAGGCACTAATCGTTCTCCAAAAGAAGTGGCTGAGATATTTAATGACTGGTCAGAAGGTCAATTAAATAGCTACTTACTGTCTATTTCTAGCCACATATTGTCACTTGAAAATCATAATAATGTACCGCTTGCGGACTTAATTGATAATAAAGTTGGCGCTAAAGGTACTGGTCTTTGGACTGCGCAAAATGCACTAGAACTTGGTATTGCAGTTCCTTCACTTGTTGCTGCTGTACAAGCTCGTCATTTAACTAATGCATGTAATACAACGGCTGCACAAGAGATGACGTATGCATCTAAATCAACTAACAATGTTGAAATTGATTTAGAAGAGCTAAAAGAAGCGTTCTTACTTGCAAGCTTACTAGCGTATCGCCAAGGTTTAGCGTTAATTAAAGGTGCATCACGTACTCATCAGTGGAAAGTTGATTTATCTAAAACGCTTCAAACGTGGCGTGCTGGTTGTATTATTCGTGCTGACTACCTTGATAGCGTTGCACAAGGTGTTGAATTTATTGATACCCTTGAGAAAGAGTCTAACTCTTTGCGCAAAATTACCGGACAAGCAATAATGACTGGTTTAGCATTCCCTGTATTGGGTGCTACACAAACGTATTTAGCAACATTAACCACACCGAGTAATGGGCATTTAGTTCAAGCCCAGCGTGATTACTTTGGTGAGCACGGCGTTAAAACCCATAGCGGTGAAACATGCCATTTAACTGACCTAGTAGATATCGACGCTAAAGTTAGATAATAAACAGTTGTTTAAAACGATAAAGGCACGCTATTTAGCGTGCCTTTTGTATTTTTGGTGCTGTGAGGTTTAACGGCTTAACTCACCACGTAAATTGTCTTGCATTAAATGACGAATCGTCTCTACTTCTAGCTTTTGGCTAAATAAATAATGTAATTTAGTTAAACATGCTTCAAGGGTCATATCGTACCCACTAATAACACCAATATTTAACAGTGCATTACCCGTTGCATAGCCGCCCATATTTACATGGCCTTTTAAGCACTGGGTTAAATTAACAATAACGACGCCACGTTTACTTGCCTCTTCAAGTATTGATAAAAAGTTAGGATCTTGCGGTGCATTACCTACACCAAAACTAAGCAACACCAGGGCTTTAATATTGCCGTTAACTAAGCTTTTAACCACTTCTTGACTAATACCAGGGTATAAATAAAGCACACCAATGGGTTGAGGTGTAATAGGGGTAACTTGCAGCTCATTTTCAACATAAGGACTAAGTTGGCCTTTAATAAGTTGAATACTAATACCCGATAACGCTAAGGGGTCAAGATTAGGCGAAGCAAATGCATTAAATCCATCGGCGTGGGCTTTAGTTGCTCTGTTACCTCTAAACAGTTGGTTATTAAAAAATAGACTTACTTCTGCAATTGGATAATTTGCCGCTAGATACATTGCATTCAGAAGGTTTACTTGGCCATCTGAGCGTAATTGAGAAAGCGGAATTTGTGAGCCAGTTACAATCACAGGCTTAGTTAGATTTTCGAACATAAACGATAGTGCTGAAGCTGTATACGCCATTGTATCGGTGCCATGAAGCACAACAAAACCATCATAATCTTGGTATTTATCTTTAATGTCATCAGCAATAAGTTGCCAATGCTCAGGAGACATATCTGAAGAATCTATAAGCGGGCAGTATTCGTGAATATCAAACAAAGGCATTTCATCACGGTTAAACTCTGCGTTGTTCACTACGGTTTCTGTTAAAAAACCTTCAGCAGGAATATAACCTCGACTCGATTTTTTCATACCTATAGTACCGCCAGTATAAGCGATATAAATGCGTTTACGTTTCATAAAAAAAGCCCAGTAAAAAAACTGGGCTTAGTATAACGTTAAGTAACTTTAAATACAGCTGATTAGGTAAAACTATGCACTTTTATTGTGCAACGTTACACACTAAACAGCGTGCATATACACCTTGTGGATCGTTGTAATCTTTAAGGTTTTCAACTTCAGTACTTAATTGGTTAATAACGCTTTGCAAGTTAGCTTGCGTTGCTAACACAGATGTTTTTTGTGTTTGTAAACCAAGCATCGATTTAATAGACGCGTTACCAAAAATGTTTTGAATCATTTTTTCTTGCGAGCTTAAATCTTGTTTAATGGTTTTAACTTCATAGTGATTAAGTTTTGCAAGTGCTGCGGCTGCTTTTATAGCATCTTGTTTATCACCAAGTTTGTCTACTAAACCCAGTTCAAGTGCTTGAGATGCAATCCATACGCGGCCTTGGGCAATTTTATCAACTTGCTCAGGCGTCATATTACGGGCATCAGCGACAACGTTTAAAAAGCGACCGTATGCTTCTTCAACGCTCATCTGAATTACTTGACCCATTTTTTCGTTTAGGGGACGAGTGATAGAAAAACCAGCCATTTCGGTTGTTGCAACGCCATCTGAATAAACACCAATTTTAGATAAGGTTTTTTCAAATGTCATAAACGTACCAAATACACCAATTGAACCTGTAATAGTACTCGGTGCTGCCCAGATTTCGTTTGCAGCAGAGGCAATCCAATAACCACCTGATGCAGCTACAGAGCTCATAGAGGCAATAACAGGCTTACCAGCAGCTTTAAGCGCTAATACTTCTGCACGAATAACTTCAGAGGCAAACATACTACCGCCACCTGAATCAATGCGCAGTACGACCGCTTTAACTTTGTCATCAAGGCGTGCTTTACGAAGTAGGGCTGCTGTAGAGTCGCCACCAATTTCTCCAGCTTTACGCTCACCATCAACAATTGTACCTTTAGCAACTACAACGGCGACTTTTTCGGTAATAGGGTTATCAAATTCAATCGGTGGTTTAACCAAGCTTAAGTATTCACGAAATGAAACTTGCTTAAATGTTTTGCCATCTTCTTGTGCGCCAACTAAATCAATTAATTGTTTGCGAACTTGTTGATTTGTTTTTAAAGAATCAACCCACTGGTGGTCAAGTGCATATTTACCTGCATCGCCATCTGCAGCTTTCATTTTTTCAAGATATACGTCCATTGTCTCGTCGAAATTTGACTCATCAAATGGGCGAACCGCAGCAACATCTTGTTTGTATTCGCTCCAAAGAGCGCCTAACCAAACACGGTTAGCTTCTTTGGCTGCTTCAGACATGTCGTTACGAATGAAAGGTTCTACTGCTGACTTAAATGTACCAACACGGAAAATATGCTGCGTTACTTCAAGCTTTTCAAGTGCATCTTTAAAGTAAAGCGGATACATGCCGTAACCTTCAATACCTACGCTACCGTATGGGTGCATAGCTATTTCATCAGCATGTGATGCAATATAGTATTGTGCTTGGGTATAGTAATAACCCGATGCAATCACTTTTTTGCCAGCTTGTTTAAATGCATCGATAGCATTGGTAATTTGCTTAAGTTTGTTTAAATGCGCTTTAGGCATTTCTTGTAAATCAAGCAGCATCACCGTAATGCGATCGTCTTTAGTCGCTTCGTTTATTACTTCAACAATATCGTCAAGTAATATTTCGCTTGGCGCTTCAGAACCAGAAGTAGCATCACTAATTGCAGCTTCGACCGGATCTATGTATGTTTTTTCTTCAACAATAGGGCCATTTAGGTTAAGCCTAAGCACAGAGCCATTTTCAACTATTATTTTATCGTCGTCACTTGAGAGTGACACTAAGAAAACAATTACCAGTAATAAAAACAGAATGTTGAGTATTAAACGACGAGAAAAGTTAATTCCAGCCCAAATACCTTTAAATACCTTTGCTATCAAAATAGCTCCTTAATTTGGTACAGTTAATACATTAGTTCCATCTTAGCCTAGAATAAAAATAAATTTAACTGCTAAATCGTAACGAAGTGTTTATGAGGTGCTATTAATACATGTTTTTATGGCTTTTTTTAATTAAATGAAGGCACATATTGCTTATTACTTGCCATTAAAGCAGAATTAGCTAATGTATACAGGTTAGACCAGTTAACGGGGCACAAGATGTTAGAACAACAATTACAACTAAAACACACACAATTACGTAACCGCTTAGTGATGGGCTCAATGCATACAGGCCTTGAAGAGGGATGGCATAACCGCAAACGCTTACGTGCATTTTACGAAGCACGTGCAAAAGGCGGTACCGCAATGTTAATTACGGGCGGATACAGCCCTAATTTACGTGGCAAATTAACACCTATTTCATCTTCATTTAATAGTTATTACGATGTATTTAAGCACCGCGCTTACACAGATGCTGTGCATAAACACGGCGGAAAAATTTGTTTGCAATTATTACATGCTGGACGTTATGCGTACCATCCATTCAATCAGGCACCAAGTGCAATAAAAGCACCTATTAATCCTTATAAACCTAAAGCGATGTCGCTTGGCTCGATTAAAAAAACAATTAAAGACTTTGCGCACTCTGCCTATATGGCTGAAAAAGCTGGCTACGATGGCGTTGAAGTTATGGGTTCTGAAGGGTATTTGATTAATGAGTTTATGGCGCCGCACACCAATAAACGTGAAGATGAATTTGGTGGCAGCCTAGAAAATAGAATGCGACTTGCGCTTGAAATAGTTAAAGCTGTAAGAGCAAAAGTATCTGAGCAATTCTTAATCATTTTTAGATTGTCGGTTATTGATTTAATTCCAAACGGCTCAACGCCAGAGGAAGTTGTCATTCAAGCTACCGAGCTTGAAAAAGCGGGCGTTGATATTTTTAACACAGGTATTGGTTGGCACGAAGCGCGTGTACCGACTATTGCGAGTATGGTGCCGCCAGGTGCATTTAAAGAAGCATCAAAACGTTTAAAAGACGTGGTGAGCGTGCCAGTTATTGCTGTTAACCGAATTAATACTCCAGAAATAGCTAACGATATTTTAAATGCAGGCGAGGCTGATTTAATTTCTATGGCAAGGCCGCTACTTGCCGATCCAGAGTTTTTTAATAAATACGCAAATAATCAATCTAAGCAAATTAATATTTGTATAGGGTGTAACCAAGGTTGTCTAGATCACGTATTTAAAAATAAACGTGCTACGTGTTTAGTTAATCCACAAGCTGCATTTGAGCTAGATTACCCGTTAGAGCAAGCAACCAAAGCTAAAAATGTATTAGTAGTCGGTGCCGGTCCTGCTGGTTTATCGGCAAGTTGTTACTTGGCTCAAAAAGGGCATAACGTCACGCTAATTGACCAAAAACCGCAAATGGGTGGCCAATTTAATTTAGCTATGCAAATACCAGGTAAAGAAGACTTTAACCATACTCTTACTTACTTCACTAATGAGCTTGAGCGATTAAAAGTAACTGTAGAGCTTGGTAAATCTTATGACGATTCAATGCTTAAAAGCTATGATGACATCGTATTTGCAACTGGCGTTAGGCCGCGTGAAGCCTCTATTAAATGTAGCGATGATAAGCGTGTGTTTGCTTATGACGAAGTTATACGCGGCGAAGTAGAGCTGGGTAAATCAATTGCTATTTTAGGTGCCGGTGGTATAGGTTTTGATATGGTTGCGTTTTTAAGCGAACATAAATCGCAAACTATTAGCGAGTTTAAAACGCAATGGGGGATTGAGTGTGAAGCCCAACCTCATAAAGATGAACGTCAATTGTATATGTTAAAACGCAGTGCGGGTCGTTTTGGTAGCGAGCTTGGTAAAACAACGGGTTGGATACATCGCCAAGTTGCTAAGCAGCATGGCGTTAAGCAAATTGCTGATTGCCAATACCAAAGCTTTGATAAAAGCGGACTAACTATTAATGTTGCTGGTGAAACTCAAGTACTGCCAGTAGACACTGTTATTGCCTGTATTGGCCAGGTTTCTAACAACGAAGTGCTAGAAAATTACACAGATAACGCAAAGGTACATGTTATAGGCGGCGCTAAACTAGCTGCAGCTATTGATGCTAAACGCGCTATTTTTGAAGCACTTCAGGTCGCTAGAAGTATTTAACCTTTGTAAATAAATTGAAATAGTTTATCAATTCATGCGGTCTTTGCTGTTTATAGTCTATAACTTAATAAACAGTGAACACACAGGATACGCATGAATAAACTAACCAATCTTTATGATGCAATATTGGGTAAACTATCATTTTTAGATGGTTTACCTGCATTGCTATTTCGCTTGATTTTAGCCCCTGTTATGATCATTGCAGGTTATAACAAACTTGCTATAAGCGGTGAGACAGAAGGTTTCTTTGATAACTTTTTAGCATCTCCAGATGTAGTTCAATGGTTTGGTAATAATGAATGGGGTTTAGGATTACCGTTTCCTGATTTACTAGCTTTTTTAGCTGGCTGGAGTGAATTTTTAGGAGGTTGGTTTTTATTACTTGGCCTTTTAACTCGCTTGGTCAGTATCCCACTTATGTTTACAATGGTTGTCGCTGCAACCTCAGTGCATTGGCATAATGGTTGGTTTGCAATAGCACCAACTAATCCAGAAACAAGTGCTGCGCAAGTGCTCGATTGGTTATCAATTCCGGGCGCTAAAGAAAGCCTTGAAAACTCACTAGAAGTACAAGACCGAATAGGTAAAATTCGTGGCTTAGTTGAAGAACACGGTTTTCCTGATTATCTATACGAAAAGGGCAAGCCGTCTATTTTAAACAACGGTATAGAATTTTCGGCAATTTATTTTGCTATGCTTCTTAGCTTGTTTTTTATGGGCGGTGGGCGTTTTGTTAGTATAGATTACTGGTTAAGGCGAAATATTGTAAAAGAATAACGTATTTAATCTACTTTACTAACGGCCGCATAGCTTAACCCTTTGCGGCCGTTTTGCATTTTAATTTCTCGGTATTTATTTTTTAAGGGTTTAAATGTTACTCTAGCGTTTTGAATTTTGAGGAATCGTTATGAACGCTATCGAGCTTTTACTTACCCGCCAATCAGACTCTAAACTAACAGAGCCGGGCCCTACGCCTGAGCAGCTCGACATAATTAAGCAAGCAGCATTACGTGTTCCTGATCATGGCTGTATAGCACCGTGGCAGTTCATTGTTGCTCAAGGTGATGCACGCAATAAACTGGGTGAAATTTACCATCAAAGTGCAGTGGCAGAGCAACAAGAAGAAAAAGTAATTAACCGTGCTAAAGAGCTTCCCCTTCGTGCGCCTATGATTGTAATAGCAATTGCTAAATATCAAGAACACCCAAAAGTTCCTCGAATAGAACAAGTACAAAGCGCAGGCTGTAGTGTATTAGCGATGCAACAAGCTGCATTTGCCCAAGGGTTAGGCGGTGTTTGGCGCACAGGCTACTTTGCACAAAGTAGCGCGGTTAAAAAAGCGCTTAACTTACATGAGCAAGATGAAATAGTAGGGTATTTATATATAGGTACACCCGAAGTCGATTGTAAAAAGTCGCCTCGCCATAAGCCGGAACACTATTTTAGTAATTTGTGAAATAGTATGAACTTTGCGCAACTTACGTAGTCATAATTCATTAAGGTTACAAAGAGTAATATTTAAAAGTTAATGACTTGGCTGTAAGAAGCGCTTGGAAGCACTAAATTTACTAAATCTTCTTCAGTTTGTTTTTTAATCGGTTGTTTTTTGATACATTATGGAAAGTCTTAATAAAAATAACGATAAAGAAGACGAAAACTATGGGAAATTTATTTTTACGTGAAAAAGAGAATTGGCTAGCATGGTCAATTTGGGGAATCATTGGTGCTTTTGTAACACTGTATGTTGCAATGAGCACAAATGCATCACACTTTATAGCCGGTTCAGCGATGGGTATGCTTGTGTTGTTAACATGGTGGATGCACCAGTCCAAACGTTTCGACTTTGGGCGTGCATTTAAAGTATGCTGCTACGTTTTATCGCTTAGTGTGCTACCAGCTTTTATGTTTGTTGTAGTACCAAGTGATGATTTAAATCGATTCGATTTAATTTTTCAAGGCGTTACCTTTACCGCACTGAGTATATTGGCTTGTTTAATCTGCTCTTGGATTGCACGTAGACCTAAACAATATTATTAATGTGTTTAACTTTAGTCTATTAACTACACTTTTATTAAAGTGAAGAGCTTAACAAAAGAACAAAGTGGGGCTATTTTATCCAATATGTTAATATTTTATATTAATTTCTATTTAGCTCTTTACAAGTTATGTATTTAGCCATATTATTCGCGCCGTGCGGAGAGATGGCAGAGTGGTCGAATGCACCGGTCTTGAAAACCGGCATGGGTTTATAGCCCATCTAGGGTTCAAATCCCTATCTCTCCACCATTATTTAAAAAAACCGCCTTATGGGCGGTTTTTTGCTTTGTGGAGTTTCTAAATGACTAAGGCAACAAACCTACCAACCTCGCAGAAATTAATAAAACATCTTTTATTATGGACGGTATTTGGTTACTGCTATCAAAGTGCTATTAGCTTATTAGTAAAAATGGCTATAGATGCTCAACCAGAGTATCCATTAATTACCGCTTTAATTTATGGTGTTGGTTTTAATGTTTTAGCTGCCCATCTTATTACCAAATACGATAAGCATTGGCCAGTTATTGGCTCTGTTTTTATTGGTTGTATAGGGCTGCTTGTAGTGCCATTTTTACTGTTTGGCGAATCAGGATTACTAACAATGCCTCTACTTGTTGGAATTTTATTCAGTTTGCCGCTTTGTAGTTATATTGTTGGCCTAATTAAGCTAAAACTCAGCAAAAACTAGCCCCAAACGCGGTTTATTTTGTGATAGCATAGTCGCGTCTTTTAACTAACAAAACGTGAAAAACACATTATGTCAGATAATTTTACTACAGATGCTGAAAAAGCAAGTTACGGTATTGGCTTACAAATGGGTGAGCAACTTAAGTCTAATCCTTTTGAAGGCTTAAACCTAAATTCAGTATTTGAAGGCATGAAAGATGCGTACGCTGGTAGCGCATTTCAAGTTGAGATCCCTGAGATCCAAGCTGCATTTGAAAAAATCAACGAAGAGATTCAAGCTCGTCGTGAAGAAGAGTCTAAAGTACTTTCTGCAGAAGGTATTTCATTCTTAGAAGAAAACGCAAAACGTCCTGAAATCACAGTAACTGAGTCTGGTCTTCAATACGAAGTACTAGCAACTGGCGAAGGCGAAAAGCCAACAGCTGAGTCTACAGTACGTGTTGATTACCACGGTACACTTATTAACGGTACTGTGTTTGATAGCTCATACGAGCGCGGTCAACCAGCTGAATTTCCAGTTGGTGGCGTGATCAAAGGTTGGACTGAAGCATTACAAATGATGCCTGTAGGTACTAAATGGCGTATCTACGTTCCTCATGATCTTGCTTATGGTGAACGTGGCGCAGGTGCTGCAATCGCACCTTTCTCAACGCTTGTATTTGATGTTGAGCTACACGAAATCATTTCTTAAATTAAATAAATTTTAATTTAAGAATTTAAAAAGCCGTATTCAATTTGAATACGGCTTTTTTGTGTTTGTAATTTAAGAGTTTTATACCAATTAGCTTAATTAAGTGATCTATTTTTCGCTAAGAAAATTGTGTCGATAACAAGGCAAAAATTTCGTTGTTTAGTTGTTACCACTAATTGCTCTTGCATTGCTCTACCTCCTGCATCCATGCAGTCGTATATCAGAAATTCTTAACGCAGTTAGCGTCAGGTTTAATCCTTCAAATCGATTAAGTATTACTGCGTGTTGATATTATATATTCTAAAAATAAAAAAACCGCATTAATAAAATGCGGTTTGTAAATATATAAACTAAAAACTATTTTTAATTATTAAAAATAACCACGAACACCAAAGCGGAAGTTTCTGCCAGGTAGTGGGGCTTTATCTTTAATAAATGAGCTATGCACAAAGCCTAACTCATCAGTAATGTTATCCACGTTTATATAAAGCTGTGCATCTACACTGCCTAAACCTAATTGGTAATTAGCTTGTGCATCAAATAACGTATAGCCGTCCGTTTTTGTTTCAAATGCAGTTACATCGTTTTGATCAAAGTAATGAGTACCCGTCAGTGTTAGTTGTAAGTCACCTAAATCGTACTGTAACTCAGAGCCTAATTTATTGGCAGGGATACGCGGTAAGTTGCCTTCGTCGTCTTTTAGTTTTGCACGAGTTGAGTCACCAAATACTTTAACCATAGCGCTTGGGGTTACTTGGTAATGTGCGTCAAACTCAATTCCATAAAGCTCTGCGTCTTTACTTGTAAACTGATAAACCGCAACAGCATCGTCATGTGCACCAATAGCTGATTCTAAACCATCTTCTTCATCGTAAACTAAACCCGTATTTTCTTGGAAATAAAAGTTTTTAATATCGTTATAGAAAAAGTTAACGGTGTAACCAAAATCACCGCTAAAACGTCTAAAGCTTAAATCTAGGTTTGTTGAGGTTTCTTGCTTGATATTCTCTGGCTCAAAATGCGCTTCATTATCTTCAATGTTGTAACCAAGACCTAGCTCATAAGTGCCGGTTGCAATGTGTAAACCGTTTGATAAAAGCTCTGCCGAAAGTGGTGCTCTTTCTGAGTGAGAAATACTTGTCGCAATACTATGACCCGGCTTGTACTGCCAGATGGCACCGGCAGAGGCGCTTAAATTGGTAAAGCTTTTATTGTATCCAATAGTTTCTTCGTCGCTATGATCTATTTCTACTTCATCGTGGCTATGTTCGTGTGCCGTGATTTTGCTTTCAATTTTGTAATCTTCTACACGTGCACCAAGCTCTATTGTCACGTCGCCAAATTCACGCTCTTCTAGTAAATATAATGCGTTAGTTGTAGTTACACTCGCGGGTGTAAATGCTTCTTCACCAATTGCATCGTAGTCAGAATCGCTGTAGTGATAGCCCATCATTCCGTGCCAATCAGCAAACTTATGCTCTACATTTAGACGTGCTTCAGTCGTTTTATTTTTAAAAGTAGTACCAATTTCGCCATCTTCAATTTCGCTGTGTGAATAATCTGTATAGCCAACACGTAGGTTGATGGTTTCAATCCAGTTATTATGAAGAGCGTAACTTACAAGCCCTTGCCAGCGGTCTTGCTCTAAATGTGCGTAAACAGGCTCTTCAGCAGCTTCATCTTCATGTTCTGCATGCTCTTCTTCAGTTTCACCTTCGTGATCGTGATGATGCTCATGCCCAGGAATACCGTAATCAGTATCAATACTACCGTAAGAAAAACCAATCGTTAAATGATCGCCAACATAGCTGGTACCAAAGTTGAGTGTTTCGCTATCAATAAAAGTATTTTCTACCGAGCTTTCGGTTTCAACATCGCCATCATCGTCGGCAATAGTAAAGGTCGGTGTTTGGTAATCATCGCCGCTGCGCTTGGTACCATCAAAATGAAAGTTAAAGCCTTCATTACCTGTTTCAAGTTTTGCAGCTACGGTGTTTGAATTTGACACCGTATCGTGGCTGTATTCAGCAGCGCCTGTAAGCTCGTCGATATTGCTAGTAGGAATACGGTTATCAACCACGTTTACAACGCCACCAATTGCACCAGAGCCATAAAGTAGGGTACTTGGACCGCGCAACACTTCAATTTGCTCTGCCGCTAGGCTGTCGCTTGATGTTGCGTGGTCTGGGCCAATTCGCGACGCATCGCTGGCATCTAATCCATTTTGTGTGATTTTAACGCGAGGGCCATCTAAACCACGAATAATTGGGCTTGATGATACAGGGCCAAAGTAACTTGCATTTACGCCTGGTAAACCTTTAAGAGTTTCGCCAAGTGTTGGTTTAGATTTATTTCTTAATTCATCACCTGAGAGCACACTTACTGGCGATATCATTTCTAGGCTGTTCTTATGAAGTGCAGAGGCATAAACAACCACTGTTTCAACCGATGTTGGTTTAAGTGACACAGACAGATTATTTGAAGATTCGGTAACAGCAATACGAGAGTCTATGTAGTTGTCTTTACTAATATGTAATTGGCTGTTTGCATCTATATCGATAGCAAACTCGCCTAAATCATTACTTTTAACGCTTTGGTTTTTGCCATGCACATGGATAGAGGCATTTTTAATTGGTTGATTTTTATCATCCATTACTTTACCAGTAACGGTTGCAGCCAAAGCTGATTGAGAACATAAAACAGAAAAAATAGCAGAGGAGATTAATGTTAACTTTGTCATGGATATATTGGTTCGTGGTTATTATGTTGTGATATAATATAACACCGCAAAATTAACGAATCAACAATGTTATAGTATAACTTTGAATTTTGCGATGAATAATCTAAAAATGACGATTAAGCCAATATTATAAAAATTCAAATAATAGGTTTGTGAATAGAAAACTTGTCTATTTGACCGAAGAACTCATAGCGCTAACCGGTAAATCTATGTATTTAATAGCGGCTATCTATCATTATCGCATCTAGTTTATGCTGCGCTCTTGTCTGATTTGTTATATCTACAGATTCAATCATTTCGCATTCGTCGCGGATCATCTCTGAAATAAGACTAGGGTAGTGGCGGCAGTCTTCTGGGCGGTCGAGGTAAATACTGCAGGTATACATATTTTTAGCGAGAGGATCTTTTTTAGGCGCAATTTCTAAAAATGGGCACACTTGAAGTCTTAAGCCTGTTTTTGGGTCAAACCAAATTTCGTTGTTTTTAACGTATTCATAAATTTCGGGGTTAAAGAGCTCCCATAAATCTATTTCCTCTTTCGTTGCGCTTAAATCGCCGCCGCCATATTTAATACAGCATTTACCACACTGGTTGCATTCTTTCATAATTGGCTAATTTAGTTGGCTGTTAACGAATTTAAGTTAGTTATTAGTGTAGCACCAAATTTATTATTAACGCTCTACTGAATTTACCCATCCTTTAATTTTTGGGTGTGTAAACAATAGTTAGATACAATAACTTAAGTTAAAACCCCTTGTTACATTTTATATAGTACAGGCTTTATTTAATGGTTTACTCTAAAGGTAGCGAAAAATGTTACAAACCCCGCTTGAGCAACTGTGTGATTGTTAAATGTTGCTGAGCGCGGATACCTAAGCAGGGCGTTATTATGAAAGAGGCTGTCACTAAGTTAAAAACAGAATTTAATGCAAAGTTATTGTATTGGAACAATCTTAAAAGTAGCAAAGCTAAAGCGGCAATCATCCTATTATTTTTAGTTGTCATTGCACTTAAAGTGTTTACGACCATTTTTACGTTGGATTGGGTTGCAAGTTTATTCAGCGTGTAAGTTTACCAAGAGTAATTGCGATAAAGTTTAATCACAGAGTGTTTAACGCCTACGCGATGTTCATTATTAATGTATTATTACGCTATACACCAAATTAAATAAATCAGTTGTTTAAATACGTTTTATAATGACTGTAATGATACATTTTAGCTAAATTGAGTGAGTAAATGAGTTTAGCTGCATTAAAGGATAACCAGTGATGATGAATACAAAAGTATATAAAGCGGTACATGATCTAGCAGAAGATTTAATGGCGGCGGCTAACAAAAATAACCGTGAAAAGTTTGAGTCGTTATTTGCTCAATTAAAAGCTATTTGTATTGAAAACGAAAACACCTCAAAAGATCACCCTGTACAATGGGAAACTTTAGCTGATTTTACCGAAGAGTTAGAAGAGGCAATTACTACTTACGAAAAAGCATTAGAAAAGTCGATTGCGATTAATAACAAAGATCACATGTCGTCGGTTTCTTTTTCAATGGCTACATTACAGCTTGAGCTTGGCCAAAAAGATGAAGCTATTAAAAACCTTCAAAATGCTAAAGTCAGCGCCAATAAAATTGAAGACAAAGAGCTTAAAGCTGAAATACACGACCTACTAGAGTCGCTTATTGAAGAAGAAGGTTAAATACATAACTTATCCATATTAAATGTGATTTATGTGGATTTAGCTTGAGCTTAATAAAGCGCTGATGGTTTATACCCTCAGCGCTTTTTTATGTTTGCTATAAATACTAAACCAAAAGAAAAGGCTTACTATTGAGCTAGGTTATTCATAAAATCGACAATGTACTTTGCAATTTCTACTGGTTTTTCTTCAACGCTAAAGTGCCCTGAATCGAGTAAATGCAGTTCAGCGTTCGGTACATCTTTTAAGTATGCTTTAGCGCCTTCGGCTATAAACGCAGGGTCGTTCTTACCCCATACAATTAACGTTGGTGGTTGGTACTTGCGTAAATAAGCTTGCCATTTTGGATAGTCGAGAAGGTTGTTGTAGTAATCTTGTAGCAATTGCACTTGAATTACTCTATCTGCTTTGGTTTGTAAAAAGTGAAGATCATGCGTCCAGCTATCTGGGCTCATCACTTCAGGGTTACTTTGTACGTCTCGTAAATACTGCTTATTAATAATGGCTTGTTCAGACGTGAACGAATAAATTTTATCTTGCTGAGCTTTCGAACTATCTTCATTCGCGGCTTTAAAAAATGCTTGCCTCGGTAGGGTTAGCCCCTCTAAATACGCATTACCATTTTGTACAATAAGTGCATCAAGTTTATTAGGGTTATTTAACAACATTCTAAAGCCTACAGGTGCTCCAAAGTCTTGTATATATAGGCTGTAGCGCTTTACTTTAAGCGTTGTTAGTAACCCTTCAACGTATTGAGCTAGTAATTCAAAAGTATATTTTTGAGTTTCTGGGTTTGGGCGTTCGCTGTATCCTGAGCCTAAATAATCGGGTGCAATTACATGATAACGACCTGATAAAAGCGGGATCAATTCTCGGTAGCTGTGTGAAGACGACGGATAGCCATGTAAAAGCACAATGGTTTGCTTATGCTGGATGCCAGCTTCTCGGTAAAATATCTTTTTACCGTTTACATTTGCATATTTGTAAGCGGTTTTTGAAGGCCATACAGCATCAGCGGCATATACCTGAGCGGTAAGCGTAGACATTGAAACTAGTAAAAACACAATAAAAGAGACGATGTGAGCAGGTTTTACTTTAAGATTTTTTTGTATATCTGGGTGCATAAGTAAACTCGTTATTTTTGGTAATGACGCTTTATTAATTTACCAGACCCGTTATTTGCACAATTGTATTCAGATAATAACGTTGTAGTTTCACAGCAAAGAAGTGTACAGCAGGAGTAAGTGCAGCTTTGGACCTTACAAGATACTTATGAGCCAACAGTGGGCTAGGGCGTTAGCTCTTTATTGGCCGCTTTTTTGTATTTGAAATAGCTTATTAAATAAACGGCTATTGGAATCGTTGGGCTTAAAAATATGTGAGGATGAAAATAGATACCACGTTCGTCATATAGAAACACATATAACACGACCGCAAACGTTGAAGGTAAGGGGAAGATGATTGCGCCGTGCCCAACAGCAGCAAATAGTGTCCACGAGAAAACACTAGGCCAAAGCACTGCTCTGATGTAAGCACCTTTATTAGTCGCTTTAGCCTTTTTAGCGTAATTACGTGAAACAAAATAAGATATTAGCGTTGGAAACAAAGTTAAAATGATACTTAGCAGTATAAGCATAGTGATTCAATTCCTTTTGATATTATTTGCATAACCCAGTTTTTCACAATGTGTTAATTGGTTTGAGTTAATACCGTTTTTAAAGCAACAATTTGCTTAATTTCATCAGCTGTTAATGCTTTATATAACCTAGGATAGGGCCAACTATAGCCCCATCTGAAAGTCGATGGTATATAAGGGCTGCCACCAAATCGAACTCCAGCAAGCATAAGGTTCGCTATACTCGTTTCGCCGGCTTCAATAACACACTGTTGCAAGGCTTTATCTGCTTCTAAACGTTGCCAATAAGCGCCACCTTGCCAGTAGGCGTAGTCATGCGCTTTACAACATGCAAGCCACAACTTTTTAACTTTTGTCGTGCCGTCCGGAAAAGCACTACAGCCATCTGATGTGAACGGTTTTATATTTTCAGCATTTGCTGTATTACTTAATATGACAAGTAAGACAATGGGACTGAAACGCATTATTTTCATGCGAAAGAGTGTATTAGTAAAATTATATATGATTTTAAGTGTTACTGTTTTAGTTACAAATAATAACACTTTAAAAAGTATAAAAAAGGTTTTTACTGTTTATAGACTGGTTATGCTTATATGATAATTTTGATTTAGAGCTTTTTGTTTAGATACTCTATGCGTTCTATTTTCTTCGCTAGTTGCGAGGTGTTAATACTAAAAGTGCTGGTTAAAAAACTTACTACAATATTAGATTAAGGTTTACACATGGTGTGTTGCATTTGTACTTTAGGAGAGGAGCTGTGCTAGAACAAATAGAAAATTGGATTGACGCTACAAATTTAAAATACAGTAGTCAAAAAGTGAGTTGTGATAAATTCAGTAATGAATTTTATGGGTTTTATCCTACCGAGCTTTTAAAAAACGCGTATTACGTTGTTGTAGACCAAATACCAAAGCCAGACTTTGCGGGTCTGCGAGAAATGGGCCTAGGTGATTTTGTCGATATGGACGCGGCGGGTATAACGTATAAATATACTTATTATATACTTCCCCACGTCGCTACTAATTTAAGGGTCCATTTTCATGAACTTGTTCATGTTGCGCAGTGGCTTGAGCTTGGCGCTAACGCATTTATGCTTCGTTACATTAGTGAAATTCAACGAGAGGGATATCACCATGCTCCGCTCGAAAAGATGGCATACCCGCTTGATGATCAATTTGCTAGTCGTGGTAAAAAATAGATGTGCCAAAATATGTAACTCATACTCTGTAATTAGCGCAGAATTTTAAAGGAATTTATATGAACAAAACGTTAGGATGCTTTTTTACTTTAATGTGTATTGATGCACAAGCTGTAACGTTTGAAGAAGGTATAGTATCAGCCTTACTCGAGCGAACAAAACACAATATTACCTACGATGGGGCTTATCACTCAATTGCTTACCCAGGTGGTGATGTGCCTAAAAATATTGGGGTATGTACCGACGTTATAATCAGAAGTTACAGAAAGTTAGGCATCGATTTACAGAAACTCGTGCATGAAGACATGCAAAATAACTTTACACTGTATCCATCTAAACGTATTTGGGGTTTAAGTAAGCCTGATAAAAATATAGACCACCGACGTGTTCCAAATTTACAAGCTTACTTTGAGCGCCATGCAAACGTATTAAGTAAATCCAACAAAGTGAGTGATTATAAAACCGGCGATATAGTAACGTGGATGTTACCAGGTAATTTACCTCATGTAGGCATGGTGATTAATGAATCATCTCAAGATACAGGTAATCCGCTTATTGTGCATAATATTGGGCGTGGGCCGCAAAAAAGTGACATGCTTTTTGATTACAAAATTACAGGGCATTACCGGTTTGTTCCACAGTATTGATGCGCTTAATAAACGGTATATGTAAGTATTAATCTTATTTCAGATTAATACTTACATTGCCATTGGGTTTACAGCAGCACAGGAGTATTTCGCCTTCGCGCACAAACGCAAGGGGCTCTTCGTTATATTCAACACTACCTGACACTAACGTTGCTCTACAAGCGCCGCAGTAACCTTCACGGCATTGGAATGCGACGTCTATTTTCATGGATTCTAAGCAGTGTAAAAGAGAAGGGCAGCCAGCGGTAAACTCTATACACTGGCTGTTTTCTGCAAGCGTTACACTTGCAGTAGACTTGTCACTCATTATAAATCAAAATCACCAAATTCTGATGCATCAACTTGCGAGTCTATTTGACCAACAAGGTATGAGCTTATTTCTGCTTCTTGTGGTGCTACTTGCACGTTATCAGACACTAACCACGAGTTTATCCATGGGATAGGGTTACTGTTATTTTCAAACTGTGCTGGCAAACCAATCGCCGTCATACGCGCATTGGTAATGTATTCAACGTACTGACATAAAATATGCTTATTTAAGCCAATCATCGAACCATCTTTAAATAAGTATTCGGCCCACTCTTTTTCTTGCTCTGCTGCGTCAACAAACATTTTAATAGCTTCATCGCGGCACTGGGCAGCAACAATCGCCATTTCTGGGTCGTCTTTACCGTCTTGCATAATGTTTAAAATATGCTGAGTACCCGAAAGGTGAAGTGCTTCATCACGTGCAATTAGCTTGATGATTTTAGCGTTACCTTCCATTAGCTCGCGCTCAGCAAACGCAAACGAACATGCAAAGCTTACGTAAAAGCGAATCGCTTCAAGAATATTTACCGACATCATTGCAAGGTAAAGTTTCTTTTTAAGCTCAAACAAATTCACGATAACAGTTTTACCATTAATCTCGTGTTTGCCTTCACCGTATAAGTTGTAAAGCGAAACAGAGTTAATTAAGTCATCGTAGTATTTAGTTACGGCATCAGCACGTTCGCTAATTTTATCGTTGCTAACTATGTCATCAAAAATAAGCTCAGGTGCTTGTGTTACATTACGGATAATATGCGTGTATGAGCGGCTGTGAATCGTTTCACTAAACGCCCATGTTTCTATCCATGTTTCAAGCTCTGGTAGCGATACAATTGGAAGTAGGGCAACGTTTGGCGAACGACCTTGCACACTATCAAGTAGAGTTTGGTATTTGAGGTTACTTAAAAATATATGCTTTTCGTGATCGGGTAACGCTTGAAAGTCTAAACGGTCTTTACTTACATCTACTTCCTCAGGACGCCAAAAGAAAGACAGTTGCTTCTCGATTAATTTTTCAAAAATAGGGTATTTTTGTTGGTCGTAACGAGATACGTTTACAGTTTGGCCAAAAAACATTGGCTCTTGCATTTGGTTATTATGGTTTCGGCTAAAAGTAGTATAAGACATGTTTATCACTCAAAAAACTATCAGAAAAAGCGGGCTAAATGCCCGCTTAAAATAAAAATCAGCAGTTATATTTTACACGCGCCGCCTTCACAATCATCATCTTCCACTTCTGGAGTATCTTCTTGCATATCTGAGGCACCATCACGAGTATTGTGGTAGTACAAGGTTTTAACACCTAGTTTGTACGCGCTTAGTAAGTCTTTTAATAAGACTTGCATAGGTACTTTACCGCCTTCGAACTTGTTTGGATCATAATTTGTATTTGCAGAAATTGTTTGGTCTACAAATTTTTGCATTATACCAACAAGCTGCAAGTAACCATCGTTTGATGGAATGTCCCACAGTAGCTCGTATTGATCTTTTAAACGCTCATACTCAGGAACAACTTGCTTTAAAATACCGTCTTTACTTGCTTTAACGCTAATATGTCCACGTGGTGGTTCAATACCATTTGTTGCATTAGAGATTTGCGACGATGTTTCTGATGGCATTAACGCACTTAGTGTTGAGTTACGCATACCGTGCTCTTTAATATTTGCACGTAGTGTATCCCAATCAAGATGAAGTGGCTCATCACAAATTTTATCTAAATCACGTTTGTACGTATCTGTTGGCATAATGCCTTGTGAATACGTTGTTTCGTTAAACTTAGGACAGGCACCACGCTCTTTAGCAAGCTCGTTTGATGCTTTCATCAAGTAGTATTGAATCGCTTCAAATGTTTTATGAGTCAGTGCATTTGCGCTGCCATCTGAATAACGCTTACCGTTTTTAGCTAGGTAGTATGCGTAGTTAATCACGCCTATACCTAACGTTCGACGACCCATAGTTGCATTTTTAGCAGCCGGTACTGGGTAGTCTTGGAAATCAAGTAAGTTATCAAGGGCGCGTACTGCAAGTTCAGCTAGCTCTTCAAGCTCATCTAGTGATTCTATTGCACCTAAGTTAAACGCAGACAGTGTACAAAGGGCAATTTCGCCTTCTTCGTCATTTACGTTATTAAGTGGCTTAGTTGGCAATGCAATTTCTAAACATAAGTTAGATTGGCGAATAGGCGCAACTTTAGCAATGAACGGGCTATGTGTATTACAGTGGTCCACATTTTGTAAATAAATACGACCTGTACTTGCACGCTCTTGCGCAAACATAGAGAAAAGCTCAATCGCTTTAATGCGTTTTTTACGAATCGATTCGTCTTGTTCGTATTTTACGTAAAGCGCGTCAAACTCAGCTTGGTCTTCAAAAAATGCATCGTAAAGACCAGGCACATCTGATGGGCTAAATAACGTAATGTAGTCGTCTTTAATTAAACGAGAGTACATTAGTTTATTAAATTGTACGCCGTAATCTAGGTGACGAACGCGGTTGTCGTCCACACCACGGTTATTTTTAAGTACAAGTAGGTTCTCTACTTCTAAATGCCAAAGCGGGTAGAACAATGTTGCAGCGCCGCCACGTACACCACCTTGCGAACAACTTTTAACAGCTGTTTGAAAGTGCTTATAAAAAGGAATACAACCTGTGTGGTACGCTTCGCCGTTACGAATATGGCTACCTAGCGCACGAATTCGACCAGCATTAATACCAATACCTGCGCGTTGTGAAACGTATTTAACAATAGCTGACGACGTTGCATTGATTGAATCAAGGCTATCGCCACATTCAATTAATACACACGAGCTAAACTGGCGAGTAGGTGTACGTACACCCGACATAATTGGCGTTGGTAGAGATATTTTAAATAACGATACTGCGTCGTAAAAGCGCTTAATGTAAGAAACGCGTGTTTCACGTGGGTAGTCAGAGAATAAGCTCGCTGCTACTAAAATATATAAAAATTGTGCACTTTCGTAGATTTCACCCGATACACGGTTTTGAACGAGATACTTACCTTCAAGCTGTTTTACAGCCGCGTAGCTAAAGTTAAGATCGCGAGAATGATCAAGATATGCATCAAGCTCGTCTAATTCTTGCTCTGTGTAATCTACTAATAAGTGAGCATCGTAGCGTTTATCGCCAACCATTTTTGTTACGTGGTCAAATAAACGTGGTGGCTCAAATTGACCGTACGCTTTTTTACGTAAATGGAATACAGCTAAACGTGCAGCTAAGTATTGATAATCAGGCGATTCTTTTGAAATCTGATCCGCTGCTGCTTTAATGATGGTTTCGTGAATGTCTTTAGTACGAATACCGTCGTAAAACTGAATGTGCGATTTTAATTCAACTTGCGAAACCGAAACGTTGCTTAAACCTTCGGCGGCCCATTCAATGACGCGATGGATCTTATCCAGATCAAGAGGCTCTTTGCGCCCGTCACGTTTGCTTACAGATAACTGTTGGTTCATTTGCCTGTATTCCTTGGGAATTATGTATTTTGACCAATGCTTTATGCCTCGCCGAAGCAAGGTACATACTCATTTATTATAGGTTTCACCGTATTGGCGAATTTAATTGAATAACATTTGGCCACAATATCTGGTGTTGTTCAATTTAGAGATCACAAGATAGTGTGGTCTGAGTTGTTTTGCAAGGGACATAATTGCCCCTGTTTGTGGATAACTTTGGGATAACGCATTTGTGTTAGTAGACACTCACCTTCGAACAATCATTTAAGTTGAAATATGCAAAAATCAACTAATGATCTGCTAAATTTACTCATTTTAAAAATAAATTTTGACTGCTTTTTTTATCAGCAAGCTTTGTGTGAAAACTAACACAATCACAATATATAGTGTTTAATAATTAACATAGCACTATATATGGTTAAAACCATCAATTGGGCTTTGCCAGTTAAAATCAGCATTCCAGCTGTTGGCTTCATCAATACTTGGGATGTAACCCCAAAGTGCCGTTGCGGTATGCATACCTGCCGCTTTGCCTGCTTGTATGTCACGCTGTGCATCACCAATGTATAAACAACGGCTTGGTTCTACCTGCATTAGCTTTGCACAATGTAGCAGTGGTAAAGGTGATGGCTTAGCTTCAGCTAATGTGTCGCCACTTATTACTACACTGGCA
Organism: Pseudoalteromonas sp. NSLLW24; assembly: GCF_015864725.1. Taxonomy (NCBI): domain Bacteria; kingdom Pseudomonadati; phylum Pseudomonadota; class Gammaproteobacteria; order Alteromonadales; family Pseudoalteromonadaceae; genus Pseudoalteromonas; species Pseudoalteromonas sp. NSLLW24. Next base: position 353,323 of record NZ_JADYWQ010000001.1, read on the forward strand.
TTTTTTAATGCGGGAATAGCTGCCACTAAAGGATCGGTTAAAAACCCTGGTTTATTAGTCATGATCCCCCATTTGATCTTTTTCTGATCAAGGGCGATAAGTAACGATTCAACTCCGCTGAAGCAACGTGTGTGATTTGCTATGTTTGTGGCGTACTCGTCAACTAATTGCTTTATAAGCTCGCTTTGGGGTTGTTTAGCCCATAATTCTTTAAAACCAGCCTCTAATAATGCGCCTGCGCCGTTAGATGCGGCAGGACGGTATATATCACTACTAACAGGTTCTATTTTATTGCTAATAAGGACTGTGTTTAAAGCGGCACCTAAATCATCAGCGGTGTCGAGTAGGGTGCCGTCTAAATCAAATAAAAATGCATCGTACTCAATAAGGGGTAGGGGGGCTTGAGAGTTAGCCATTAAGCTAACTTCTCAAAATAAAGTATGTAATTTACGCTAACGTCACTATTGAGCGTATATTGCTTTGATAGTGGGTTATAAGAAAGCCCTGTACTTGCACGAACTTTTAAACCGGCTTGCTCTGCCCATGCAATAAGCTGTGCAGGCTTTATAAACTTTTTATGGTCGTGTGTACCTTCAGGCACCATTTTTAAGAGTTTTTCAGCGCCAACAATAGCGTATAAGTATGCTTTAGGTGTTTTGTTCAGGGTTGAAAAAAACACGTCTGCGCCTGGTTTGGCAAGTGCGGCTACGGCATGAATGATAGATGCTGGGTCGGGAACGTGTTCAAGCATTTCCATACACGTTATTACATCAAAGCGCTCAGGGTACTGTGTTGCAAACTCTTCTGCAGGCACTTTTATATAATCTACATTTACGCCAGTTTCTAAACTGTGCAACTTAGCAACAGTTAAAGGTTCTTGGCCCATATCGATGCCAGTTACTTTTGCACCCATACGCGCCATGCTTTGGCTTAAAATACCGCCGCCACAGCCAACGTCGAGTGTTTCTTTATCGAATAGGCCTTGCGTTTTATTTGCTATAAAGTCTAAACGTAACGGGTTAATTTCGTGAAGAGGTTTGAATTCTCCGTCTAGGTCCCACCAACGCTCAGCGATGGCTTCAAATTTTGCTATTTCTGCGTGATCTACATTTTGATGTTCGGTCATAAAATACTTCCTCGTCAATCTGAGGCCATTATATAGGGCTAAATTGATAAATCGCAAAGTTTTGCGCCTGTAAATTAAAATTAATTGTGATAGCATGGCTGTTAGAAATAATAACAATACTCTTAATACCCAATACCGGGTTGTTGAGAGCTGATACTGAAGGAATGTGATATCAAATGACTGATCTCGCCAATGAAATTCTGCCAGTCAATATTGAAGACGAGTTAAAAAACTCCTACTTAGATTACGCAATGAGCGTAATAGTAGGACGTGCATTACCAGACGTACGTGACGGCTTAAAACCTGTTCATCGCCGCGTTTTGTTTGCAATGAACGAGCTTAGTAATGACTGGAACAAGCCTTACAAAAAATCGGCCCGTGTGGTCGGTGACGTAATCGGTAAATACCATCCACACGGCGACAGTGCAGTTTATGACACGATAGTTCGTATGGCTCAGCCATTCTCACTACGTTACATGCTTGTAGATGGCCAAGGTAACTTCGGTTCGGTTGATGGTGATTCAGCAGCGGCAATGCGTTATACAGAAGTACGTATGGCAAAAATGTCGCATGAGTTATTAGCCGATCTTGAAAAAGAAACGGTTGATTTCGTTCCTAACTACGACGGCACTGAGTTCATCCCTGACGTGTTACCTACGAAAGTCCCTAATTTATTAGTGAATGGTTCGTCGGGTATTGCAGTAGGTATGGCTACAAATATACCACCACATAACTTAACTGAAGTTGTGAACGGTTGTTTGGCACTTATTCAAAATCCTGATTTAACTATTTTAGAGTTAATGGATTATATTCCTGGTCCTGATTTCCCAACGGCTGCAATTATCAACGGTAAAAAAGGCATTGAACAAGCCTATTTAACTGGCCGTGGTAAAGTGTACATGCGTGCACGCGCCGACGTCGAAACCGATGAAAAAACAGGCCGTGAAACAATCATCGTTCACGAAATTCCTTATCAAGTTAATAAAGCCCGTTTAATTGAAAAAATTGCAGAGCTTGTTAAAGATAAGAAAATTGAAGGTATTAGTGCACTACGTGATGAATCAGATAAAGACGGTATGCGTATCGTTATTGAAATTAAACGTGGTGACGTAGGCGAAGTTATTTTAAATAACTTGTATTCACAAACTCAGTTACAAACTGTGTTTGGTATGAATATGGTTGCATTAATTAACAACCAACCTAAGTGTTTTAATCTAAAAGAAATGCTTGAAGAGTTTATTATTCACCGCCGTGAAGTAGTAACTCGTCGTACCGTGTTTGATTTACGCAAAGCGCGTGACCGTGCTCATACGCTTGAAGGTTTAGCAATTGCGCTTGCAAACATTGACCCAATTATCGAGCTTATTCGTAAATCCCCTACACCTGCTGAAGCTAAAGTTGCTTTAACTGCACGTCCGTGGGAATTAGGTCATGTACAAGGTATGCTTGAAAAAGCAGGCGAAGATAATGTAGCCCGTCCAGATTGGCTTGCTGATGATTTAGGTATTCGCGACGGTCAATACTATATTTCTGAGCAACAAGCTCAAGCAATTCTAGATTTGCGTTTACACAAGCTTACTGGTCTTGAACACGAAAAAATCTTAACTGAATATCAAGCGTTATTAGAGTTAATTGCTGAGCTACTTTATATTTTGGCAACACCTGAGCGTTTAATGGAAGTTATTCGTGACGAACTAGTTGAAATTAAAGCGCAGTATGGCGACGAACGTCGTACTGAGATTAATGCAGCGGCTCACGATATCAGCCTTGAAGACTTAATTACTGAAGAAAACGTTGTTGTAACGCTTTCTCACGAAGGGTATGTGAAGTATCAGGCATTGTCTGATTACGAAGCACAACGTCGTGGTGGTAAAGGTAAGTCAGCAACGAAGATGAAAGATGAAGATTTCATTGAACGTCTGTTAGTTGCAAATACACACGATACTATTTTATGTTTCTCTACGGCCGGTCGTTTATATTGGCTTAAAGTGTATCAGTTACCACTAGCAAGTCGTGCAGCGCGCGGTAAGCCAATTGTTAACTTGTTACCACTTGAAGCTGATGAACGTATAACTGCTATATTGCCAGTACGCGAGTACGCAGAAGATAAATATATCTTTATGGCAACTGCATTCGGTACAGTTAAGAAAACACCATTAACGGCTTACAGTCGTCAACGTGCAAGCGGTATTATTGCTGTTAACTTAAATGATGGCGATAGCTTGATTGGTGTTGATATTACCGATGGTAGCAACGAAATTATGTTGTTCACTGATGCAGGTAAAGTTGTACGCTTCAAAGAAGCTGAAGAAACAACAGTTGTTGATGAAAACGGCAACCCAGTATTAGACGAAGAAGGTAACCCTGAGATTCGCTTCAAAGGTGTTCGCCCAATGGGTCGTACTGCTACAGGTGTTCGTGGTATTAAAATGCCAGACGAGCAACGCGTAGTATCGTTAATTGTACCAAAAACTGACGGTGCCATTCTAACGGTAACTGAAAATGGTTACGGTAAGCGTACACAACTTGAAGATTACCCATCTAAGAGCCGCGCAACACAAGGTGTTGTATCAATTAAGGTGAGTGAACGTAACGGTGCTGTTGTTGGTGCTGTGCAAGTTGATGACAACGATGAAATAATGATTATTTCGAATCGTGGTACCTTAGTACGAACTCGCGTTAATGAAGTTTCAACGGTTGGACGTAACACACAAGGTGTTATTTTGATCAGAACTATTGACGGAGAGCAAGTAGTTGGTTTACAACGTATAGAAGAGATTGAAGTTACAGAAAGTGACTTAATTGATATTGAAGACGTTGAAACAGTAGATACGGTTATTGATGAAGTAGCGGATGATAATCCTCCTTCAGAATAATTGATATTGAAAAAGCGGCCTTGGCCGCTTTTTTTAATGTTGTTGAAAAAAATTAATAGGGTGTGAAATTATACTCATACCAATTCGCTTAATTAAGAGATCTATTTTGAGGGTGGAAAAACGTGTTGATAGCTAGGCAAAAAATTCGCTATTTAGTTGTTCTAAATGAGAATTTTTTAACGCAAGTAGCGACACGTTTAGCCCCGCAAAATGATTAAGTATTATTGCGGATTGGTATTATTCATTAAATTTTAAAGGTTTAGCGGATTGGTATTAAATGTTCATGCTTAGTAGTTAAATTACTGGAATGAGGCAAAGGTAATGAGTAAATATAATTTTTGTGCGGGGCCAGCTATGCTTCCGCAAGCGGTTATGAAAAAAGCGCAAAAAGAGTTTCTAGATTGGCAAGACCTAGGTGTGTCTGTGATGGAGATTAGCCATCGCAGTAAAGAGTTTTTAGCGCTTACAGCTAAATGTGAAGCTAGCCTTCGTCGCCTAATGAATATTAGTGATGAATTTGAAGTGCTGTTTATGCATGGTGGTGGTCGTGGCCAGTTTAGTGCTGTGCCATTAAACTTACACCAAGAAGGCAAAACAGCGTTTTATTGTGAGAATGGCGTTTGGTCGAAAAGCGCCAGAGATGAAGCGAATAAGTTTACTCAAACGTCTTTTACGGATGTCCGTAATGATGCTGATGGTGAGTTTTCAATTAAAGACGTTGCTGACTGGGAATTACCAGAAGACGCTGCGTACATCCACTATTGCCCTAATGAAACTGTCGATGGCTTAGAGATTTTTGATGTACCAAGCCACCCAACAGCTCCGATTATTGCTGATATGTCTTCAACTATTTTATCGCGTGAGATAGACGTTAATAAATTTGATTTGATTTACGCTGGTGCGCAAAAAAATATCGGTCCATCGGGCATATCAATTGTTATTGTTCGTAAAACATTACTTGAGCGCGAAGGTTTGCCAAAGCCCGGTATTTTAGATTACGCACTTGAAGCAAAGCAGGGCAGTATGTTTAATACCCCACCTACCTTTGCTTGGTATTTAGCGGCTGAAGTATTTGAATGGCTTGAAAGCAATGGTGGGGTAAAAGCCATGGAAGCACAAAATATTGCTAAAGCAAATTTACTGTATGATTTTATCGATAACTCAGATTTTTATTCAAATATAGTCGCTAAACATTGCCGCTCACGCATGAATGTTCCATTTTGGTTAAACGATGAAAGCTTAAATAGCAAATTTGTTGCTCAATCAAACGAGGCCGGTTTACTTGCACTTGAAGGTCACAGAATTGTGGGCGGTATGCGCGCAAGTATTTATAACGCTATGCCTCTTGAAGGTGTTCAAGCACTTGTAGATTTTATGGCTGCATTTGCAAAGGAGCACAGCTAATGGAGCAGCTCCGTTTAGAACCTATTTCTAAAGTAAATGGCACGGTAACCCTACCAGGTTCAAAGAGTCTATCGAACAGAATTTTATTATTAGCAGCACTGGCAAACGGTACCACCGTTGTAGAGAACTTACTTGATAGTGACGATATACGCCATATGCTGGGTGCTTTAAAGTTATTGGGTGTAAATGTAACTTTAAATGATGAACACACTGTAGCGACCGTAGAGGGAGTTGGTGGTGTGTTTAATACACCTACTGAGCCCTTGTTTTTAGGTAATGCGGGTACTGCTTACAGACCTTTAACGGCTGTACTTGCTGCCGTTGCTGGTGAGTATGAGCTAATAGGCGAGCCACGTATGGAAGAGCGTCCGATAGGGCACTTAGTTGATGCTCTACAAGCGCTTGGTGGTGATGTTACTTATACAAAACACAAAGACTATCCACCACTTAAAATTGTAGGTGGTCAAATAAAAGGTGGTGAGGTTGAAATTGACGGTAGTATTTCAAGTCAATTTTTAACGGCTCTATTAATGGCAGCGCCATTATTTAGCGGTGATACAACGATAACTATTAAAGGTACTTTAGTATCTAAACCTTATATTGATATTACGCTTGATGTAATGGCACGTTTTGGTGTTAGTGTTGAACACAGTGATTATGCAACTTTTAAAGTTAAAGGTGGTCAACAGTATCAATCACTCGATCGAATTATGGTTGAAGGCGATGCATCTTCTGCTTCTTACTTTGTTGCTGCGGCTGCAATTGCTGGCGGCGAGATTGAAATTAAAGGCGTGGGTGCTAAATCAGTTCAAGGTGATATAGGCTTTGCTAAAGTAATGGAGCAAGTAGGCGCAAAAATCGATTGGTATGATGAACGTTTAGTTGTTCGCAAAGGCGAATTAAAAGGCGTAGATATTGACGCTAATGCAATTCCTGATGCTGCTATGACCCTTGCAACTGTTGCTCTTTTCGCTAAAGGCCCAACTGCCATTCGTAACATTTATAACTGGCGAGTAAAAGAAACAGACCGTTTATATGCGATGGCAACTGAGCTTAGAAAAGTAGGTGCAGAAGTGGTAGAAGGGCATGACTTTATAGAAATTACACCGCCTAAACACTTCAACGATGTAGCAATAGACACTTACGACGATCACCGTATAGCCATGTGTTTTGCAATGGTTGCCGTTGGTGGAAAGCCAATAACGATTAATGATCCAAAGTGTACCTATAAAACATTTCCTACATTTTTCAATGTTTTAGCGTCAGTCAGTGAATAAGCTAATTAGAAGTAATTACAAAAGTTACACACTAATAGCAGATATATTTTAATAACTGACGTATAATGTCGCGGTTTATTTAGGTGTGCATTGCAGGAGGTTTTAAATGCAGGCGTTATTAATGCCCGTGATCACCGTTGATGGCCCAAGTGGTTCAGGTAAAGGAACTGTTTGTCGCTTGTTAGCCGACAAGTTAGGGTGGGATGTATTAGATAGCGGTGCGATTTATCGCGTTTTATCTTTAGCTGCACTTCATCACCAAATTGCATTAGACAATGAAGAAGGGCTTGTCCCTCTTGCTGCAAATTTAGATGTGCAGTTTTTGGTAGATAGCCAAACTAATGCAGGAAAAGTTATTTTAGAAGGCGAAGATGTAACTACTACTATTCGTAATGAAGAAGTAGGCGCTGCAGCATCAAAAGTTGCAGCATTACCTCGCGTTCGTGAAGCGTTATTACGTCGCCAGCGTGCATTTCGCACTGAAAACGGCTTAATTGCCGATGGCCGTGATATGGGCACTGTGGTTTTTCAAGATGCGCCGTTAAAAATATATTTAACAGCAAGTGCAGAAGAGCGTGCTCGTAGACGCTTTGTTGAGTTGAATACGCGCGGTCTTGATGTTACACTAAGTGGTCTATTACAGGACATTCAAGCTCGTGACGAGCGCGATATGAATCGTGCCGTTGCTCCGCTTGTACCTGCAGATGATGCTATTGAGCTTGATACTAGCGAACTCAATGCACAGCAAGTGTTTGATAAGGTAATAACTTTATTAGATATTGCAATCTCTGAAGGTAAGCTTCCTAAACGAAGCTAAAACACATTTTATGCGCCAGCAGGATGCCAGTGCTATTTTAACAACCCCATGCAGCATGGTTGCTTATTGGTATAATATATAGAGACGTATATTCGTATGTCAGAAAATTTTGCGCAGTTATTTGAAGAAAGCTTAAAGGGTTTTGAAGCAGAGCAAGGCTCTATCGTTAAAGGTACAGTAATCTCTATCGAGAATAACATTGTACTTGTAGATGCTGGTCTTAAATCAGAAAGTGCTATCCCTGCAGAGCAGTTCAAAAATGCTGCTGGTGAACTTGAAGTTGCTGTAGGCGACGAAGTAGATGTTGCACTAGATGCAATTGAAGACGGTTTCGGTGAAACTATTCTTTCTCGTGAGAAAGCTAAGCGTCACGAAGCATGGATCCGTCTTGAGAAAGCATGTGAAGAGCAAGAGACTGTTACTGGTGTTATCAACGGTAAAGTTAAAGGCGGTTTCACAGTTGAAGTTGATTCAATCCGTGCTTTCCTACCTGGTTCACTTGTTGATGTTCGTCCAGTACGTGACACAACTCACCTTGAAGGCAAAGAGCTTGAATTTAAAGTAATCAAGCTTGACCAAAAACGTAACAACGTTGTTGTTTCACGTCGTGCAGTTATCGAATCTGAAAACTCACAAGAACGTGAAGAGCTTCTTGCTAACCTTGTTGAAGGCCAAGAAGTTAAAGGTATCGTTAAGAACCTTACTGACTACGGTGCATTCGTTGACCTTGGTGGTGTTGATGGTCTACTACACATTACTGATATGGCTTGGAAGCGTGTTAAGCACCCTTCAGAAATCGTTAATGTTGGCGACGAAATCGCAGTTAAAGTTCTAAAATTCGACAAAGATAAAACTCGTGTATCTCTAGGCCTTAAACAGCTTGGTGAAGATCCATGGGCAGCTATCGCTGGTCGTTACCCAGAAGGTTCTAAACTTTCTGGTCGTGTTACTAACCTTACAGATTACGGCTGTTTCGTGGAAATCGAAGAAGGCGTTGAAGGTTTAGTACACGTTTCTGAAATGGATTGGACTAACAAAAACATCCATCCTTCAAAAGTTGTTAGCTTAGGCGACACTGTTGAAGTTATGGTTTTAGAAATTGACGAAGAACGTCGTCGTATTTCTCTTGGTCTTAAGCAATGTATTGCTAATCCTTGGCAGGAATTTGCTCGTCTACAAAACAAAGGCGATCAAGTTACTGGTAAGATCAAATCAATCACTGACTTCGGTATCTTTATCGGTCTTGACGGTGGTATTGACGGTCTTGTACACCTTTCAGACATTTCTTGGAATACACCTGGCGAAGAAGCTGTACGTGAATTCAAGAAAGGCGACGAAATCACTGCTATCGTATTGCAAGTTGACCCAGAGCGTGAACGTATCTCTCTAGGTGTTAAGCAAATCGAAGCTGACCCATTCAATAACTACCTTGATGCAAACAAAAAAGGTGCTATTGTTAAAGGTAAAGTGACTGAAGTTGATGCGAAAGGCGCAACTGTTGAACTTATCGAAGGCGTTGAAGGTTACATCCGTGTAGCTGATATCGCTCAAGAACGCGTTGAAGATGCAACTACTGTTGTTTCTGTAGGCGACGAGATTGAAGTTAAATACGTTGGTGTTGATCGTAAGAACCGCACTTTAAGCTTATCTGTAAAAGCTCTTTTCGAAGCAGAAGAGAAAGAAGTACTAGAGAAGCTTAAGAAAGAAGAGCCAGTGTTTGAAAACGCAATGGCAGCTGCTTTCGCAAATGCACAAAAAGACTAATATATAATTAGTTTTTAGTTGGAAGGGCATTTTTTGCCCTTCCTATATCTCTTTTTAAGGAAACGCTATGACTAAGTCAGAACTGATAGAAACACTTGCGGAACAACACGCACACGTTCCAGTGAAAGATGTTGAGAATGCTGTAAAAGAAATTCTTGAACAAATGGCCGGCTCATTATCTACTTCAGATCGTATTGAGATCAGAGGTTTTGGTAGTTTCTCTTTGCATTTCCGCGCTCCTCGCACAGGTCGTAATCCTAAGACTGGCGATACAGTTGAGCTTGAAGGAAAGCATGTACCTCATTTTAAACCAGGCAAAGAATTACGCGACCGCGTAAATGAAAGCATTGCCTAGTTAACTTAGTGGAGTAGTTACTTGTTCAAGGTATTAAAAATTATTCTGGTTGCGCTATGCCTTATCAGTGCATTTGTATTAGGGTCACAAAACCCACAGTTAGTACAAATAAATTATATTATAGCCAGTAATACACTACCTTTAGCTGTAATAATAAGTATCTGCTTTTTATTAGGTGTTTTAGTGGGTTGTTTTATTAGCTTTAAATTGTTTTCACAATTAAAGTGGCAAAACTACCGCTTAAAAAAGCAATTAGCGCCTGAAAAAGATAAAAAAAAGCTTGCCGCGAATAAAGACACCTAACTATGATTGAGCTTTTGTTTTTACTATTACCTGTTGCCGCCGGTTACGGCTGGATTATGGGTAAAAACAGTGCTAAAAACCAAGCTCATCAACTAAACCGTCAGATCACTTCTGAATACAGCAAAGGCTTAAAGTTTCTACTCGACAGAGAAGAAGACCAAGGCTTAGAGCACTTGATTAATTTGCTTGAAGTTTCAGCTGACTCTGTTGAACACTATTCTACACTTGCCACCATGTTTCGCCGTAGAGGTGAATTGGACCGCGCAATTAAAATTCATGAACTTCTATTAAAACACCCAGGCTTAAATGAACAACAAGCTGCAACTAGCCGTTTAGAACTTGCCGAAGATTATATAATGGCTGGTCTACTAGATAGTGCAGAAGAGCACTTAGTTTGGTTAGTTAAGGCTGGCCATGTAGAAGCGCTAGACCCTATTATTACTTTATATTCGCAAACCCGTGAATGGGAAAAAGGCATCAACATGTTTGAAGCCCACAGCGAACTATTTTCAAAAGAACAACAATTTAAAGCGATTGCTAATTTTTATTGTGAATCAGCTTTAAGTGATAACACACCCCAACTAATGAGAAAAGCGATTAGCTTAAATTATAAAGCCGTACGTCCGCTTTACGAGTTAGGATTAGTTGCTTACGCGAAAGAAGATTACGTTAAAGCTATTTATTACTGGCGTGAGCTTGTATCACAATTCACTTTGTTTGCGCCGTTGTTTATTGATGAGCTAGCTCACAGCTATAAACAATTAAATTTAACGCATCAATTTCATGAATTAGTCAGTGACTTGTTAGAAAAGGGCGGTGTATTAATTAAAATAAAACATTGCCAAGCATTGCTTGAGCAAGGACACACTAAACAAGCCTTTGAATTTCTAACTGATAGCTTAAAACGTCAACCTACTATTCGTGGTTTCAGTTTTTTACTGCAATTAATGGGTGACCAAAATAAAAATACTAAAGAAGTACTTAATGAAATTGATAAGCTTGTAACCTCTTATATTGCTACAAAACCTGATTTCCAATGTCAGCATTGCGGTTTTACAAGTTACACCATATATTGGAATTGCCCTTCTTGTAAGCATTGGGAAACCATTGTTCCAAGTCGAGGCTTAGACGGATTTTAATAACCCCTTAAATAATATCGGATTTAACTATGATAATTTTAGCAAATTAAACTGAGAGTTTACTGGGTTGGAATTTTTTGATGTTGTGTCTATATAAATTTCTCTACACCTTCTCTCAAATTACCAGCTAGCACTATTGCATTAAATCTACTTATACAATTACTTTATATCAATTCGCTTAATTAAGTGGTCTGTTTTGAGGTAAGAAAATTGTGTCGATAACAAGGCAAAAATTTCGTAATATTATTGTTCTATATAAGAAATTTTTAACGCAGTTAGCGTCAGATTTGGTCCTCAAATTGATTAAGTATTATTGCGGATTGGTATTATAGCCATACATTAGGATAGTCATGTCTTTCGAACAGTCAAAAAAAATTCTTATAGCATTAGATTACGATGATCAAGAGGTTGCTTTAAACTTTGTTAAACAACTTTCTCCTGATACATGTCGTCTTAAAGTAGGCAAAGAGATGTTTACTTATTTTGGACCTGCATTTGTTAAAGAGTTAATTGATTTAGGTTTTGATGTTTTTCTAGATTTAAAATTTCATGACATCCCTAATACAGTAGCTAAAGCTGTTACTGCAGCTGCGAAAATGGGTGTGTGGATGGTAAACGTTCATGCTTCTGGTGGTTTTGAAATGATGAGCAAAGCTAAATCGGCTCTAGAAAAATTTGGCGATAAAGCGCCATTACTTATCGCGGTTACTGTATTAACAAGCATGGATGAAACAGAACTAAAGCGTTTAGGCGTTGATAAATCTGCTCAAGAGCAAGTTATATATTTAGCTAAGCTTGCAAAGGAAGCAGGGCTTGATGGCGTTGTGTGTTCTGCACAAGAAGCAAAAGCTTTAAAAGCAGAGTTAGGTGAGAACTTTAAACTTGTAACACCAGGTATACGTCCTGAAGGCAGTGATGCTGGCGATCAAAAGCGTATTATGACTCCTAAGCAAGCAATAGGTGCAGGAAGTGACTATTTAGTTATAGGACGACCTATTACTCAGGCGGATGATCCCGTAAAAGTGCTTAGTGATGTTAATAGATCTATAGCATAATTTAACAAAAAGCAGCAATATAGTGCTAAAAGCCCTTACCTCATGTGTATTTTATGTTACATTATTAGGATTGAAATGTAGTAGGGGTTTGTTTTGAAGTTATTATTAGGTTTTATAATTATTATTGTTGCGGGTTTTTCAGTAAATAAAAATCTTTTTTCTAATAAAGCATATGATGATGTTACATCAGTAACAGATATAATCACGAATTACCCTGTCAATATGTTCGATTTTAAACAAACAATGCAAGATTATGCACACCACCTGTGTTACAAAAATGAGGATACACTTACATCTCAGCATATAACAGTAACTGATTGCATATCTAAGCTTGATGATAAAAAAATAGAATGCGAAAAGAAGGTTTTTCGTTTGGCACCGCTTAACCTAGAGTCAAAAGGTGAAGTGCTTGATTATTCAAGGCAATATACGCAATGTACATTGCCTTATAAGTATATTTTAGGTTAATTACAAACAGATAATATTAGTAATTACAGCCTATTATTTATAATTAAGATCTTAAGCGAATGGATTTCGCTTCAATATCTATCAACTCTTGTTTGAATAATCCACCAATTGCTTTTTTATAGTTAGCTTTACTAGTAGAAAACATCTTTTTTATTGCTTCAGGTTCAGATTTATCACCTAATGGGATAACACCACCTTCATTTTTTAGTTTTTGCATAATAGTTTCACCAAGGTCACTTACTTTTCCCATACCTGGTTTTTCTAATACAACATCAATTTTTCCATCTTCACGTACTTTCTGAATGAAGCCTTTAAGCTTTTGACCCACAAATAAGCTTTTAAATACCATATTATAAAAAACAACACCGAAATGCGATTCTTCAATTAATACCTTGTAGCCAATATCTGTTTTGCCAGCAACAATTAAATCCACTTCTTGTAAGTAAGTATATTGCGGCTCATCTTTAGATAGGAAGCGATTAAAGTTGTTTGATGCACAAATACGTTGGCTTGCATTATCAAGGTACAAACGAACTAAATATGAGTGACCTTCTTGCATGCGTGGTTTTTGTTCGTTAAACGGGGTTAGTACATCTTTCTCAAGACCCCAATCTAAAAATGCACCAATACTATTAATTTCTTTAACGCGAAGCAGGGCATATTCACCTACTTGTGCGTGTGGCTTTTTAGTTGTGGCAGTTGCTAAGTTAGCGTTGTCTAAAAAGATAAATACACTAATGCTATCGCCCGCTTCAAGCTCATGTTTAATTTCTTGTTTTGGTAAAAACACTTCACCTAAATCATGACCATCTAAGTAAGCACCTTCGTTACTCACTTCTTTTACAAATAATGTTTGTGTGGTTCCTAGGTAACTCATAATTATTCCTGCTCAGTCTTTTTTTTACGGCGCATTGGTGTATCGCCATCAATGTTCATTGGTGCTTTAATTGGTGCTGTTGGCTTTTTAGGTTTGGCTTTGCGTTTAAATACAGGCTTTTTAACAGCGGCGGATTTTTCTTTAGATTTATCCCACGTTGCCTCAGGCTTTTTCTCTTTTAAACATTTAAACTTAGCTTTTAAGCCCTCTACGCTCGCAAATTTTAACTCATCATTTAAAAATGCTTTAATAGCTAAATAACTTGCCCAATCTTTTGGGCCAACTAATGAAATTGCGTTACCTTTAAAGCCAGCTCGTCCTGTACGACCTATGCGGTGTACATACTCTTCAGCGTGTTTTGGTAAATCAAAGTTAATAACATGCGTTACACTTAGTAAATCTAAACCACGAGATGCAACATCGGTGGTGATTAATATTTTAAAGTTTTCGCGACTAAACGAATCCATTATATCTAAACGTTTATTTTGTGTTAAATCACCAGCAAGCGCTACAGACTTGAAGCCTTTAGCATTAAGCGCTTCACTCAAGCGACTCGTGTCAGAACGTGTTGCTGTGAAGATAATGCATTGACCAACATCATCTTGATTCAAAAAGTGCTCTAATAGCGCTTCTTTGTGATCAAGGTGATCGGCTAGATATAAAGTTTGTTTAATATCGCTATGTTGCTCGTTCGCTGCACTTAGCGTAATTTGCTTTGGTTTTTTTAATAGGTTACGTGATAGAGCATCTACTTGAGCATGGTCAAGTGTTGCAGAAAACAATAACGTTTGACGTAAACGGTGATTAGCTTGCTCGTTAATCATTTTTAACTGCTCGGTAAAGCCTAAATCTAAAATACGATCGGCTTCATCAAAAATAAGCAGTTCTAGTCCACTCAATTGTAATGAACGTTTTGTAATGTGATCAGCTAAACGCCCTGGTGTAGCAACTACGAATTGTGGGTCGTTTCTAAGTGCTTTTATTTGGTCATTAAAGTTTTCGCCACCAAGTATTTTTACGGCCTTAATGGCTGTGCCTGCAATTAATAAACGCAGCTGGGTAAATACTTGCGTAGCAAGCTCACGAGTAGGAGCAACAATAAGTACACGAGGATCGCGTTTACTGAGTGCTTTTTGTTTCATAACCCTTTGTACAGCAGGTAATAAAAACGCCAAGGTTTTGCCCGACCCAGTTTTAGACTGAGCGAAAATGTCATGCCCTGCAAGTGCGGTAGGCACTGCATGCGCTTGAATATCGGTGGGCTGGGTGATCCCTTGATGTGCTAGTTGTGTTTCAAGGCGTGTATCAATCCCAAGATCAGTAAACTGCAATGTGTGTTTCTCCAAAATGAGCAAATTAAGTCTATAAATTTATCAGCGCATTATAGCTTACACAGATAGGTCGCTAACAGTAAAAACCAATCTATAGCGCTATTTTTTGCAATTAAACTAAAAAAGCGTAAAATACGCGCCCCATATGCGCCGGATTTACGATTCGGTAAACGCCAATACTGGCTAATAAGGCAAAATAGGAAATAGAATGACTGTTGTTCATAAAGATAATGTAACGGGCGATCACTTTGTAGTATGTGCGCTGTATAAATTTGTTGGTTTACCTGAATTTGAAGCTATCCGTAAGCCGTTGCTTGAAGTGATGGAAGCAAATGAAGTACGCGGTACTTTACTACTCGCTGCCGAAGGTATAAACGGCACTGTTTCTGCAAAACGTGAAGGGATAGACAACTTATTAGCATGGCTTGATGAGCAACCAAATTTAAAAAACATTGTAACAAAAGAATCTTACGATGATGAATGCCCGTTTTACCGCACTAAAGTAAAACTAAAAAAAGAAATTGTAACGATGGGCGTTGAAGGCGTAGATCCGCTTAAAGTTGTGGGTAGCTATGTAAAGCCAAATGAGTGGAACGCACTTATATCTGATCCAGAAGTAATTTTAATTGATACACGTAATGATTACGAAATTGAAATTGGTACATTTCAAAATGCAGTCGATCCAAATACTAAAACTTTTCGCGAATTTCCACAGTGGGCTAAAGAAAATTTAGACCCTGAAAAACATAAAAAAGTAGCGATGTTTTGTACAGGTGGTATCCGCTGCGAAAAATCGACGGCCTACATGAAAGAGCAAGGTTTTGACGAAGTTTATCATCTTGAAGGCGGCATTTTAAAATATCTAGAAGAAGTGCCAAAAGAAGAAACCATGTGGGAAGGCGAATGTTTTGTATTTGATAATCGCGTTGCGGTTGATCACGACTTACAAAAGGGCTCTTATGATCAATGCCACGCGTGCCGTATGCCAATTACAGAAGACGAAAAGTTAAAGCCTGAATACATGGAAGGTGTATCTTGTCATCATTGTATTGAAGAAGTGACAGACGAGCAGCGAACACGTTTTGCGGAGCGCCAAAAGCAAATAGAATTAGCGCAAGCGCGTGGTGAAGGCCATATTGGTAATGAAGCACAAGCTGTTTTACAGCAACGTAAAGAAGCTAAAAAAGCCCAAAAAGACGCTCAGCGCGGTAAATAAATTTTTACAATAAGTATTACACTTAAAGAGTCTATTTAGGCTCTTTTTTTGTGTCCAAAATTGTGCAGTAATTGTTTTCACACCCCGATGATAGTGTTAATCTGAAAAATAGATTTAGTCATTTTAATGCGCATATAGGAAGGGATTTATGCAAGCCGAACAAGTTGAAATCGCACAATTTTTAGCACAACATCCTCCTTTTGATGACTTACCTCAAAAAGCGCTTAATGAGCTAGCTCAACAAGTAGAAGTGGCTTATTTTAGAGCAAAAACAGATATCTTGAGTTTTGGACAAGACATTTCTGATTTGTATGTAATTAGAAGTGGCTCTGTAGAAATGTACCGCCGAAATGGCGAGCTGTATAATCGTTTGGCTACCGCAGGTATATTTGGTCAAATGGGTTTATTGATGAACCGTAAGGTACGTTTTCCTGCAACTGCTCTTGAAGATACGTTAGTATATTGCATAAATGTCGAGCTATTTAATCGTTACTGTGATGAGTTTGATGCGTTTGCTGATTACTTCGAAACAGACGGTAACGTGCGTTTGCATCAAGCTATTGTCGAGCAAGCCGATGGCAATGACCTGACAACCGCGAAGGTAAAATCATTAATTCACAGAGATGTAGTCACCGTAGATGCAACCTCTACGATACAAGATATCGCTAAATTAATGACCGAAGAGGCGGTATCGTCAGTTTTGGTAACCGATGTAAATAAACCAATAAACGACGATCCTGAGGAAGATGATGGACAAGTCGTTGGCATAATAACCGATAGGGATTTACGCTCAAAAGTAGTGGCTAAAGGGCTTAGCTTTAACACACAAGCAAAAGAGATTATGTCTACTAACTTAGTGCTTTTAGACGCTAATGACTATATTTTTGAAGCAGTACTGGCCATGCTCAGAGATAATCTCCATCATTTGCCCGTAGTACAAAAAAGACGTCCTATAGGAGTTATCTCCCTCTCTGATATTTTACGTTACGAATCGCAAAGCAGCTTATTACTTGTACGCGGCATACTTGCTCAACAAACAATTGAGGATTTAGCGCATTATGCACGCCAATTGCCCAATGTATTTGTCCGTATGGTTAATGAAGATGCAAATTCACACATGATTGGTACTGCCATGGCCGTTATAGGACGTACATTTAAACAAAGATTACTTGTATTAGCTGAAGAAAATTTTGGTCCACCTCCCGTTCCTTATTGTTTTATTGCACTGGGCTCAATGGCTCGCGACGAGCAACTTATTGTAACTGATCAAGATAACGCACTAATTTTAGATGACAGTTACGACGATGAAAAACATAACGCGTACTTTCAAAATATTGCCGATTTTGTGTGTGATGGCTTAGCGCAGTGTGGTTACACCTACTGTGATGGAGAAATAATGGCGTCGTTTAAAAAATGGCGTAAAACTCGCTCAGAGTGGTTTGATCAATTTGCTGATTGGATAGC
Organism: Pseudoalteromonas sp. NSLLW24; assembly: GCF_015864725.1. Lineage (NCBI taxonomy): Bacteria > Pseudomonadati > Pseudomonadota > Gammaproteobacteria > Alteromonadales > Pseudoalteromonadaceae > Pseudoalteromonas > Pseudoalteromonas sp. NSLLW24. Next base: position 370,795 of record NZ_JADYWQ010000001.1, read on the forward strand.
CCAGCCAAAACCACAAGCACTGCTTAATAGCTCTATATTTTTTGATTTAGACGGTGTGTGGGGCAAAACCAAGTGGGCCGACGAGCTTAAAATATTTATAGCGAAACAAAGTAAAGTGAATCGTATATTTCTAGCAAATATGGCAGCAAATGCTCGAAATAGAACACCACCGCTTGGCTTTTTTAAAGGCTTTGTTATGGAGCATAACGGCCAACATAAGCGTTCAATGAACTTAAAACGAAGAGGTACTGCACCACTTTCTGATGTTATACGCGTACACGCATTAGCTATTGGTTCGCGTAAACAAAATTCGTTTGAGCGATTAGAAGACATTATTGAAGCTAAGCTATTACCGCAGGGTAAAGCGCAAGATTTACGTGATGCACTTGAGTATATTGCTATGATGCGAATTCGCCATCAAGCGTGGCAAATAGAGAAGGGCGAAGAGCCTGATAACGACTTAGACCCACATTTACTTTCTCCTTTTGAACAGCGAAATTTAAAAGAGGCGTTCGCTATTTTAGAAAAAGCACAAAGCTATTTGAAATTTAGCTACACAGCAAACTCAGGTGTGAAGTAGCCTATGAACCCGCGTAATTACAAAGCAGTTGATTGGCAAGCTAGATATAACGAGCTTGCCAACAGCACCGAAAATAAACTTCTAAAACACTTTTATGCAGGTGCTTATAATCAAGATAAAGCCGCTGTAGAAGATGTGCCTTTCGTAGCAATGGACTTTGAAACAACAGGTTTAAATAGCCAAAACGACGATATTGTGAGTGTTGGCTTAGTGCCGTTTAATTTAAAGCGTATTTATTGCAAACACAGCCGGCATTGGGTTGTTCAACCAAGACGTAACCTGCATGAAGAGTCTATTTTAATCCATAGAATAACGCACTCTGAGGTGGATGACGCCCCTGACTTTAGCCGAATTATTGAGCCTTTACTTGAAGCGCTAAGTGGTAAAGTTGTCGTGGTACATTACGCCGCAATAGAACGCCATTTTTTAAATAATGCGTTATTACTAAGGCTTAAAGAAGGTATTGAGTTTGCTCTTGTTGACACAATGGAGCTAGAAAAAAGAGCACTAAAAGAGAGGCAAGGTTTATTAGGCCGATTATTTAATACAAAACTAGGCTCGCTCAGATTAACAGATTGCCGTGCGCGTTATTCCCTACCTGCGTACCAAAATCATAATGCGTTAACGGATGCACTTGCCACAGCTGAGCTTTTACAAGCGCAACTGAGTCATCATTACCGTGTAGATACTCCAATCTCAGAGTTGTGGGTATAATACTAATACGCAATAATACTTTAATCATATTGAGGGTTAAACCTGACGCTAGCTGCGTTAAAAATTTCTCATTTAGAGCAACTAAATAAAGAAATTTTGCCTTACTATCGAGAAGTTTTTCCTGCCACAAAATAGATCACTTTATTAAGCGAATGGGTATAACCTTAAATAAAAAAGCGCCGCAAAAATTGCGGCGCTTTCGTTACTAATTAAAAGTATTGCTTACTAAAAGTATTATTTAACTGGGCGAGGCTCAGTTCGTAAACCTAAAACTAAGCTTAAACACATAAACAACAATACAATAGTAAATGGCAAGCCTGTAGAAACAGCACCTGCTTGTAGTGCTTCGATTGCTTGTGTACCACCAATCCAAAGTAAGGCCGCTGCAATTGCGCCCTCTACCGTTGCCCAAAATATACGTTGTGGCACCGGTGCGTCAATTTTACCGCCAGCTGTAATTGAATCAATGACTAATGAGCCTGAGTCAGATGACGTAATAAAAAATACTAACACTAATATAATCGCAATAAATGATAAGATATTAGATAGAGGTAATGCATCAAACATCTGGAACATAGCTAAAGGTACTTCAGTTAGGCCGTTAGCACCTAGTTCACCTACACCGTTGATTACTTGATCAATTGCAATTCCGCCGTATATAGACATCCATAAAATAGTAACAGCAGTAGGAACAAGCAATACCGCAATTAAGAATTCACGAATTGTACGACCACGTGATACACGCGCGATAAACATACCTACGAACGGTGACCAAGAAATCCACCAAGCCCAGTAAAATACAGTCCAGCCATGCATCCATGTTTCGTCTTCACGGCCGTGAGGATTACTCAATGGAATAATGTTTTCTACATAGCCCATCACGGTAGTCGGTACATTACCCATTGCTACAGCAAAGCCCACTAAACAAACAAACAATAATAATGAGAAAGCAATTAACATGTTTACATTACTTAGCAGTTTCACACCACCGTCAATACCACGAACCACAGAAACAATGGCTAAAAGTGTTACACCCGCAATAACTAGAATTTGAGAGCCAATGCCACCTTCTGTACCAAATACATGGTTAATACCTGCAGAGGCTTGTTGAGCACCCAAACCTAAAGATGTTGCAAGGCCAAATAACGTAGCAAGTACAGCTAAGATATCAATGATATGACCAGGCCAACCCCATGCTCTATCACCTAATATAGGATAAAAAATAGAACGAATAGAAAGCGGTAAACCTTTGTTATAAGTAAAAAATGCAAGAGATAAACCAACAACAGCGTAAATAGCCCAAGGATGGAGACCCCAATGGAACATAGTTGCGCCCATTGCTAATTTTGCAGCTTCTGGTGTATTAGCGGCTACATTAAGTGGTGTTTCGTACCAACCAGTAAAGTAAGCAACCGGTTCAGCAACGCCCCAAAACATAAGGCCGATACCCATACCTGCAGCAAATAACATAGCAAGCCATGAAACTCGAGAGTGAGAAGGTTTAGCATCATCACCACCAAGGCGAATATTCCCGTAAGGAGAAACAATAAGTGCTAAACAAAAGAGTACAAAGAAGTTAGCAGCCCACATAAATAGGGCATCAAAATTATTAATAATATCGGTCTTGATACTATCAAGCGCTGTTTTTGCAGTTTGTGGGTCGGTAACAAGTATGGCGATTAAAAAGATGACAATCAGGCCCGCACTAGTTCCAAAAACAGGGTTGTGTATATCAAACCCCCACTTTTGTACGTTGTCCTGACCTACGGTGTAGTCCGTATTGTCAATACTATATTTGTCATGATTTTCCTTCATGCAATACCTCTTTAGTTGTCCTAACAAGCCAAAATAAATTCGGCGTCATATCGAATTACATTAGCCTTTAAATATTAAGTAAAAAGTAATACCGTAATTATTTGAAGACTAACTAATTTGAAGAGTGATCATACAGCTAGTAGTGTATGAGTTAAATATTAAATGTAAATGAATTTGTATTTAAAACGCTGTTTATATAGCCAAATTAATGATTCTTTTATTTAAAAAGCCCTAAAATTATAAATTCAGTGAACGTTAAAATTTAGTTTGCTATTAAAAGTATTAGTTTACTTAGTTAAGTAAAAAAAGATCACTTTTAAGCAACTTAATTAATGCTTAAATACTAGGGCTTGTTGATCTTTTAGGATTAAAATTTGTTCAATTTAGGAGCTGTTTAATCGATCCTAGGTTTGTAACCTAACGGTTCGATAACTGCTCCTGCGTTATTCTGCATGCTTACATACACGTGAGAATAATTAAAAGCTGAGCAGCAAAGAGCAAATTTCCCTTTAGGGCTAGTATAAATTTATAAGCTGATAAGCATCTTTAATCAAGTTGTAATATGAATATGATTTAACACAACATTAGGGCATGTTGAATTTTGGCGATTGAATTTACAGTAGTATGTTTGGTTTTTAGGCAAGGCAGAGCCTATGTAGTCATTCCCCATAAATAGGCGATAACGCAGCATAAATACCAAACATACACTGCCCTTTGGGTTCTTTCTAGGGACGATTAACTCTTTGTTACTCGGTTTTTACTTAGCCCACTAGGTTACAAACCTCGTGCCGCGATTTAATCGCCCCTAGATTGAACAAATTTCAATCCAAAAAGCTCAGCATGCCCTAAGCTATATTTTATAAATAGATAGGCAAAGGATTAATACTATTATGCGTGAATGCGTTACAAACAATACCAATCAAAACGAACTTGTTAAACGCTTTTGCAGCGTTAGAGGCGAAAGCCTGGCTATTATTGAACCACTCACTGTAGAAGATTGCCAATTACAAGCTATGGCAGATACCAGCCCAAGCAAATGGCATTTAGCGCACACCACGTGGTTTTTTGAAACGTTTTTACTTAGTGTTTACTGTAAACAGTACACTGTGTTTAACTCTCACTACCGAATGCTTTTTAATTCTTACTACAATGGGATTGGAGAGCAATTTAAACGGGCAAACCGAGGTAGTTTATCTAGACCTAGTTTAGATGAAGTTTTAGCTTATAGAGAGCATGTAGATAGCTGTGTGGTTGAATTACTTAAAACTGAAGTTAGTCCACAAATTAAAGATATTATTGAACTTGGGTTACACCACGAGCAACAGCATCAAGAACTAATGCTTATGGACATCAAATATAACTTTTCAGTAAATCCGTTATTTCCGCAATATAAAACATCGCCTTTAAACAGCCAAAACAAATCAGCAGATATTAAGCCTCTCAATTTTATAAATTTTGAGCAAGGTATTATTAATATAGGTACAAATGCCGACGATGAATTTGCATATGATAACGAGCGCCCCAAACACCAAGTATTAATTCATCCATTCAGTTTTGCTAATAGATTGGTCACTAATGGTGAGTATTTAGACTTTATAAATGCAGGTGGATACAGCAATCCACAGTATTGGTTAAGTGACGGTTGGGCAAATATACAAAACAACGCTCTAACGCAACCATTATATTGGCATTGTATAGATAACGAGTGGTTTGAGTTTACACACTATGGATTAGAGCCTCTCAATTTAAATGCCCCGATCTGTCATGTTAGTTATTTTGAGGCCAGTGCCTATGCTAATTTTGTAAAGGCTCGCTTGCCTACAGAGTTCGAATGGGAATATGCAGCTAAAAATACACCTTCAACAGAGATTAATAATCACTACCTAACACCACAGCAAGCAAAAGGTGATGCTGAAATAAATCAGTTAACTGATTCGTGTTGGCAATGGACGAACAGTGCATATTTACCATACCCCGGTTTTAAGCCTATTGAAGGAGTAGCAGGGGAATACAATGGTAAATTTATGAATAACCAAATGGTGTTACGTGGTGGGTGTGTGTTTACCCCTCAAAACCATTTACGACAAACATACCGAAATTTTTATTACCCGCATCAAGCGTGGATGTGCAGCGGGATAAGACTAGCTAAGGATATAGTATGAGCCAAGTAACAGCGATTAAGCAAAGCAACATAACCGACACTGAATTTCTAAACGACGTGATAAGCGGATTAACTCAACAACAAAAAACGCTTCCGTGTAAATATTTTTATGATGATAAAGGTGCTGCATTATTTGAGCAAATAACAACATTACAAGAGTATTACGTAACACGAACTGAGCTTTCTATATTAGAGCAACATTCGCAGTCGATTGCTCAAATGCTGCCTGAAAACCTCTCTATTATAGAGCCCGGCTGTGGCTCGGGTAAAAAAGTAGCCTATTTATTAGCACATATGGCAAACGTTAAAACCTTTGTACCGTTTGAAATATCTGAGGAGATGCTCAGTTATTCACTTGCACATTTGTCACCGTTATTTCCAGATTTGGCAATTTCGCCATTATTAGGAGACTTTACACATAGCCAAATGGTTAAACAGCTAACCAAAGACACCGCTTTAGACAGTCAAACTAATTTGGTGTACTTTCCGGGGTCTACTCTTGGTAATTTTGCACCTGTAAAAGCAATTGAAATTATGAATAATTTCCATCGCTTATGTGGTTTAAATGGCTATGTGCTAATTGGCATTGATTTAGTAAAAGAGCGCCAAGTGTTACTTGATGCATATAACGATAAGTTAGGTATAACCGCCGCGTTTAATAAAAACTTACTACAACGTATTAATAACGAGCTAAACGGCACATTTAATATAGATAACTTTAGCCACGAGTCACGCTTTAACGAGCAACATAGCCGTATCGAAATGCATTTAGTAAGTAATCGTACTCAAAGCGTGATTATAAATGATCAGCAAATAGACTTTATAGAAGGCGAAAGTATCCATACAGAAAACTCTCACAAGTACACGCTCGAGTCGTTTAAGCAGCTTGCAGCGCAAGCTAATTTAAAGTTAGAGCAAACATGGCAAGACGATAGTAACTATTTTGCTCTGTGTTTATTAAGGCCGCTTTAAACGTTACTTAAGTTTAGGGCGTGTTGATCTTTGATAGTTGAATTTGCAGCAATATGTTTGGTTTTTAGGCAAGGCAGAGCCTATGAAGTGTGGTTATTCCACATAAATAGGCGATAACGCAGCATAAATGCCAAACATGTGCTGCCCTTCGGGTTCTGCCTAGGGGCGATAAACTCTTTGTTGCTCGATTTTTACTTAGCCCACTAGGTTACAAACCTCGCGCCGCGATTTAATCGCCCCTAGATTGAACAAATTTCAATTCGCAAAGATCAACACGCCCTAGTAAATGACAACTTGGGCATTGTTAAACTCATAGTTTAGCAATGCGCCATTATTTGATTGCTGTACAAGCATAGCTTTATTTAAACCGTATAGTCTAAATAGCAGGGGGGCAATAACAGATACCGCAGAGCCTGTAGCACTGTCTTCATTTACACCAAACTGGGGTGCAAAGTATCTAAAATGCGCTATGGCATTTTTTTTGTCTTTATTTTTTATACTAAGGGCGATTACTGCATTTTTGTGGAGTGCACACAAAGCTTTAAAATCAACGTGTACGCTTTTTAAATCGTCTTTTTCAACTGCTTTATCGAATTCTTTACTAAATTCTTTATTAAATTCTTTACTAAATAATACAACCGTATAACCGTTTTTGTCGCCGGTACTGTAGGCTGCTTTTATTGCTGATGAAAACACACTTTTTAACTCACCTATAGCTAACTCACTTTTTTTTGGCTCTATGCTTTTTAGTAACAGCTGAGCGCGTTGTTTTTTTACTCTTATAGTAAAGCGCTCATTACTCATTGAAGTAAATACTTCAGGGCAATAACCCAAATGGTCTATTAAAAAATTAGCGGCTGCTAAAGTACCATGTCCACAGCGTTTAATTTCACTCGTTTGATTAAACCAGCGAATTTTACAATGGCGTTTAGTTATCTCATTTTGATTTAAAAATACGGTAGCAGGGTAAGTTGATTGTGATGCAATATATTGCATTGTTTTTGAAGTTAACCCATTTTTATAAATAACAATTAAAGCACTTGAGCCTTTTAAGTTATGTGCAGGGCTATAAAAAACAGATTCGGTGGAAGTGAACTCTATAAAGCGAAGCGTAAGCCATTTAGGCTTACGCTTCGCTAAACAAAGAGTATTAACCTTTGCTTGCATATGCGTCGTTATGAACGCCTGCAGCACGACCTGATGGATCAGCATTGTTTTGGAACGATGCGTCCCATGCAAGTGCTTCAGGAGTCGAACACGCTACCGATTTACCATGCGGTACACATTTAGCTGATGCATCACCAGGGAAATGCGATTCAAAAATAGTACGGTAGTAGTAAGCTTCTTTTGAATCTGGCGTATTAATAGGGTATTTAAACTTTGCATTTGCAAGCTCTTGATCGCTTACTTGCTCGTTTACAAACTCTTTTAACGTATCAATCCAGCTGTAACCAACACCATCTGAAAACTGCTCTTTTTGGCGCCATAGCACTTCATCAGGTAAGTAACCTTCAAAACCTTCACGTAAAATGTGTTTTTCAATTTTTCCATCTTTACACATTTTAGCTTCAGGGTTGATACGCATAGCAACATCAACAAATTCTTTATCAAGAAACGGTACACGTGCTTCTACGCCCCATGCCGCCATTGATTTATTAGCACGTAAACAGTCAAACATATGCAGTTTTGATACTTTACGGTTTAGCTCTTCATGAAACTCTTGTGCGTTAGGGGCTTTATGGAAGTATAAGTAACCACCAAATAGCTCATCAGCACCTTCGCCAGATAACACCATTTTAATGCCCATCGCTTTAATTTGGCGAGCCATTAAGTACATAGGTGTAGAGGCACGAATCGTTGTTACATCGTACGTTTCAATGTGGTAAATCACTTCACGCAGTGCATCAATACCTTCTTGAATCGTAAAAATAATAGGGTGGTGAATAGTACCAATCATGTCAGCTACTTTTTGTGCAGCCGCTAAATCAGGTGAGCCTTCAAGACCTACTGAAAAAGAATGCAGCTTAGGCCACCATGCGTCGCTTTCGTCGTTATCTTCAATACGTTTTGCAGCAAAGCGCTGGGTAATAGCAGAGATAACCGATGAATCTAAACCACCAGAAAGTAATACACCGTAAGGCACGTCACACATTAATTGACGTTTAACGGCCGCTTCTAATGCATCTTTAACGTCTTGCGCTTCTGCGCTGTTATCTTTAACTGCATCAAATGTTTCCCAATCACGTTTGTAATAAGGCGTCATTTTGCCATCTTTACTGTACAGGTAATGCCCTGGTGGAAATTCTTCAATATGCTTACAAATTGGAGAAAGTGCTTTTAGCTCAGAAGCAACGTAAAAGTTACCGTGCTCGTCGTGACCGGTGTAAAGCGGGATAATACCAATATGGTCACGGCCAATTAAGTAAGCGTCATTTTCTTCATCGTATAAACAAAATGCAAAAATGCCATTTAGATCATCTAAAAAGTCAGGCCCTTTTTGTTTATACAGCGCTAAAATAACTTCACAGTCTGATTGAGTTTGAAAAGTAAAATCAACGTCTAACTCTGCTGCAAGTTCTCTATGATTATAAATCTCGCCATTAACCGCTAAAATATTTGTTTTTTCAGGATTGTATAAAGGCTGTGCACCGCTTGATACACCAACAATAGCTAAACGCTCATGCACTAAAATAGCTTTTTCGGATGCATATACACCAGACCAATCTGGGCCACGGTGTCTAAGCAGCTTTGACATTTCAATTGCTTGGGTACGCAATTGAGTGGGATCAGATTTAATATCTAATACCCCAAAAATTGAACACATAGTAACTCCTCATTCCTATTATGTGTGCAGCAGAGCCAATTTGCTGTGCTGCGAAACCTTGTTTTATCAGAAAAAATTACTCAAGTCACATAGCTTTTACAATTAATTAAGAATAATTTATGCACCAAGCTAGATGTAATTGCACCAAAGTGGTTAATGCGTGGTTCCTGCTGCTATTTTTACGTCGCTATTATTGTTCAAAGCTTGTGCAATCATAACTCTCAGGGCATTAATAACGGTTTCTTCGCTCATGCTTGGTGCGCCATTGTGGTGCACAGCTTGGCTTGGTAAATAAGGAATATGCACAAAGCCACCTTTCATTACAGCGCAGTGATCATTTATGTAATGCATAAGACCATACATAACGTGATTACACACATACGTACCTGCTGTATTGGAAATGGCAGCAGGTATATTGCTGTTGTGCAATGCTTGTAACATGCGCTTTATTGGTAAGTTTGTGAAATAGGCATCAGGGCCATTTTTTTCTATTGGTGTATCGATAGGCTGCTTACCTGCATTGTCTTTAATGCGTGCATCGTCAACGTTTATTGCAATACGCTCAATTGATATTTCGCTGCGCCCACCAGCTTGGCCTATACATAAAACAACCGCCGGATTGTGCGACTCAATGGCGTTTATAAGCTGACTGATAGACGTATTAAATTCACAGGCAAGTTCTAGTGTGCATATTTTGTGTTTCATGATGATAGTTTCATCAAGCTTTTGCACTGCTTGCCAAGAAGGATTGATAGCTTCGCCACCAAAAGGAGCAAAGCCAGTTATTAATACACACGGCATAGTAGAAGTTGATTTAGTCATTAAACACCAAGCTATACATTAAAATAATATTAACGGCGAGTAAGGAAACGGCCGTCGGAATTTGAACCTTTATTACATGGTACCTATTTTTTAAATCTAGGGCGTGTTGATTCTAGAATATTTTATAGGTTATTTTTAAGTGCAAGGCTCAATTGATGTAGGTGCCCGTCAAGTTTCTGCTTCGCCTTTGCTGCTTCTTCAAACGTTACATATTTAAATTCAACAGTATCTAAAGGTCTAAATTGTGCAAATTGATGTAAGTCGGCTTCAATTACAGTCCCTAAAAGAGGGTAGCCCCCGGTTGTTTGACCATCGTTAAGTAGCACAATAGGCTCACCATTCGGTGGCAGTTGAATACTCCCAGGACTCACCCCTAGTGATGGCAAAGAGTGCGAATGTGCCAAATTATTTTTATGCTCAAGCCTTACGCCCATTCGGTTGCTGTTACTACTAACTTTAAATGCGGTAGATACAAAGTTGTTAAGTAAAGGCTCGCCTAATAAATTAGCATGAGGACTTGGGTGCAGTCGTATAAGCTTGCGCTGGGCGGGGGCAATTGCGCCTACTTTTATAAACTCTCCATAATAAGGAGTAATAGGTATTTCATCACCAGTGGCGAGAGCTCTACCTTCAATACCACCAAAACATGCGTTTAAATCTGTAGATTTAGAGCCCATAACATCAGTATTTTGTATACCGCCTTTCACTGCTAAATAAGCTCTTAATCCGGCTCTACCAGTAGCAAAGCTCAGTACTTGTTTGTTTTTTACTGTGTATGTCCAACCAGGGTAAATTGCTTGTCCATCAAGGGTTGCTTGCAAATCTGCACCATGAAGCGCAATTACTGTGTCGCAGGTGAATTCCAGCTCGCACAAACCAACGGTTATTTCTAAAACGGCATCATTGTCGTTATTGTTAAGTAATCTATTAGCAATTATTTGTGCAAATGGGTCTAAGCTACCCGCTTTGCTTACACCTAGATGGCGGTAGCCATCACGGCCAAAATCTTGAATGGTAAGTAATACACCACTTTTAAGTACTTTAATCATGAGTTGCTCCTTTATTAACTAGCGGAACAAATTCAAGCGTATCGCCTGGTTGAATTAAACAAGGTTGCTCAGAGGTCGAATCAAACAAAGCAGTATCTGTATGACCTATTATGTGCCAACCACCAGGGGTATCTGCGGGGTAAATTCCGGTTTGTTCAGCACCTATCGCAACAGAGCCTTTAGGAACTTTAATGCGTGGCTCATCACGCCTTGGCGTATGTAATTGCTCATCTAAGCCATGTAGGTAAGCAAAACCGGGCTGGAAGCCTAAAAATAAAACGTGGTACTTGGTTTTACTATGAATATTAATAACCTCATCAGCGTTTAAATTATGATAACGAGCCACGTAATTAATATCCTCACCCTTGTATATGGTTTCGATTAAGTGATGCTGCCCCTTAAAAGTACTCGTTTTAATATCATTCCACAGCGAAGGTAGCACTTGTAACCACTTATTTAAGTGTTTATCTGATTTTAAATAGAGAGTGAGCGAGTTCATGGCTGGCACCAAATCGGTAAATTCATCAGTGCTTTTACAGTGGCTAGCTAAAGCCCAAATTTTCTTTTGAATAGAGAGTCTATCTATAGCGTCTAAATGCGATGCATCAAGTAGTAAACTACTGTTTGTTAATGCATAAATATGGGGAGCTGGCTTCATTAAATAAACCTATTTGTACAACATAATTTAAACGTAACACAGTTTTATTAATTTATTTACACCATTGCGACTAAGTGGTTATGTTTAGTGTTTATTTACCCAGCTTACTTTAAGAGTGTTTTTATATTCAATTAATCGTATTTAACTTATTGAGGACTAAAACTTAATACATTTCGTACTAAATAAGTAATTAGGTTGAAATGAAAATTAAGATAAGGAGGTCTTAATTAGCACGCACTTGTTTATGAGGTACTTTATGAAACACCAGCATTTATTATATTTATCAGGCGCTGCTATTATATTTAGCGCAGGCAGCTTTGCTTTATCTATGGAAAAGGTAGAACACAGTAATGTAGAAGCCACCATGCATGTAGAAACCATCGTACTGGGGTCTGGTTGTTTTTGGGGAGCCGAAAAACGCTACGAAGCGCTTAATGGCGTTATTGATGCTGAGTCGGGTTATGCTGACGGTAATGGGTTTAAAGCAACGTACAGAAATATCACCGATCAGTCTCGTCGTTTTGACGAGAATAATTATGCTGAGGTTGTACAGGTTATGTATAACAGCAATATAATTTCAGCAGAAGATCTCTTAAAAAATTATTTTGAAAGTCACGATCCTACGCAAAAAAATCGCCAAGGTAACGACATCGGTACGCAATATCGTTCAATCGTATTAACGACTACTGATGCACAAGCTAAAGTAGCTGAGCAAGTTAAATCGCAATATCAGCAGCTTTTAACTGATGCGAGCTACGGCGAAATCGAAACGGTTATTAAACCGCTTACAGGTTTTGTATCGGCAGAAGAATATCACCAAAATTATCTAGAAAAGAACCCTAATGGCTATTGCCCCGATCATTCTACAGGCGTAGTTTTTAATAAAACACCCGTAGAAAAAGCAGACAACAGTGCTCTACTCGCAGGTAAGCAAATAGTGGTACTTGATTCTCGTGATTACTGCCCGTACTGTGAAAAATTTAAAAAAGCAGTCGCAAATGATTACAAAGGCACAATACCTATGACATTTCGCCATGCTGACCAACTTAATGATTTAACTATTAAGTCAGCCACGTGGGCAACGCCGACTATTTTATTTTTAGAAAATGGCGTTGAGGTATATGGCCGTCAAGGCTATGCAACACCTGAAGAGTTTTATAAAGCATTAGGCGCTTTTAAATTAGGTAACAGTGATGCTTATAAAGTTGCATTCGATGCACGAACAGATAGACCTTATTGTAAAGAGTATAAAGAGTTTAAAAATACACCTGATGGTACTTTTGTTGATAAATTAAGTGGAGAGCCACTATTTGATACAAGCGATAGGTTTAACTCCGGTACTGGTTGGTTGTCGTTTAAGCACCCAGTCAAAAGTAGTGTAACGCAGCATGACGATAGCAGCTGGGGAATAACACGTATTGAGCTACGTTCTAAAAGTACAGGTATTCATCTTGGTCATTTATTCCCAGGAGAAGGCCCTAGAGGCACAGACCGCTACTGTATAAACGCAACAGTACTCGATTTTGTACCAAGAGATAAAAGCTAAACCTTTTACTTTGTAAAGCCTGATTTTAATCAGGCTTTTTTTTGCATAAAATAAAATAGATTTATCATATTCTTTGCAAATTTGTTAAAATTAAAGCGTTGAGCTACACATCAATAATATTACTTAGGTTGTAAATGAATCAATTTATAAAAATAACGACGCAGTTAATGTATTTGCCTTTAGCTTTATTAATTTTTATTACCGATGCTAAGTCGGCAACGCACTATGTCGTCGGCGTAGAGAATATAGAGTATCTACCTTACTTTGATGGTAGTGGAACAAATGGTGCTGACTATTATGGCTTCAGTGAAGAGTTGCTCACTTTATTTGCACAGCAGCACGATTTTGAATTTGAGTTTTACACGCTGCCAATTAATCGTCTCTATAAAGAATTCATTGATCACCATCATGTTGATTTTAAATATCCTGATAACCCTCAATGGAAACCAAGTTATAAAGCTTCCTTTGGTGATTTAAATGAAATCATTTATTCGCAGCCAACCGTTGTGACTAAAACAGGTATTGCGAGTTTAAATAAAAATATCACTATTGATGAATGCGTTAGTTTTGCAACGGTGAGAGGGTTTACGTCTCAAAGCTTTAAACCTTTAATGAATAACGAAAACGTTGAGCTAATTGAAACAGCTAACGTAATGGAATTAATAGAGATGCTTTTAAAAGAGCGAGTAGAGTGTATTTACATATCTAACGATGTATTAAACTTGTAGTGGTAGAGTAATTTTGGTCACCCATTAAGAAAGAAATGTTATGCTATTTGCATACAAATTTGGGTGAAAAAA